>JACPOD010000023.1 GCA_016185185.1 Sphingobacteriales bacterium
TACTTGTTTACCACAAATTTTTAAAAAGCTATAAAATACTTTAAAGTACAAAATAACTTCAGCCTGAATCCGTTTTAAACCTGACTGTCAGTCACAAAAACCAGCTTTCGTTTTAATTTTATTTTTTTATTCACATCTTATCCATAAGTAGTACCCCTCCCTGATTATGGTACATCTCCCTCAAAAAAACTAGTTGATCTACTGATTTATTCAATAGTAATTTTACCATTTTTATTAAGTATTTTTACCCAAAATTAACCTAATGCATCTTTAGCAAAACTTACTAAAACCCTTTACAGTATTGCATTTGAAGCAATTTTTAACCCTCTTTACAGAAATACCCCTATTGCAGGAGGAGGCATTTTTGAGAAAATTGGAGCTGCAATTAATTGTTTATTTAATTAAAACTACTACGATGAAAAGTAAACTTACTGCTGGAAAAACAAAAGGTACTAAGCAAACTTGGTGGTTTTTTGATTGGTGGTAATCATCAAATTATTCTTTTAGGCTTAAACAAGTTTGTTACCTTATATTTGGTTATTAAAACATCCAGATATAAGGTTTTTTCTTACAATAGCAGGTATATCCGAATTACTAATTCTCATTCTTTTCTTTTTCCGAAAACAAAAGAAAAATAAGGTATTGAGATTGACTTTTATCTGTCAATTAACCAGCGTCATTTCCGATATTATTACTGGCTTTATCAGAAAGAAGAATAGTGCTTATTTTGGGATTACGATTGACATATTTACAATAGTTGCTCTTATAGCATTAACTTTCTTATTTCTTTCCGTCATTACTGGCAACAGGACACGAAAACTGATTTTATTTTCTTCTGTAGCATTGGGTATTTACTTTATTATTCATTTAATAACAGGGCGTAATAGCGGCAACTTTAACTCAATGAATATTGCTTTCCTGGCTATATTAGTTATTATTTGGTCCATCCTTTTCTTTCAGGGCGTAATAGCGGCAACTTTAACTCAATGAATATTGCTTTCCTGGCTATATTAGTTATTATTTGGTCCATCCTTTTCTTTTATGAACAACTAACCAAAACAACAGACAGTCAGCAGATTTTTCTTTACAGTTCCCCAAGTTTTTGGGTGGTGGCTGCTTACCTTATCTACTTTGCAGGTACTTTCTTTTTATTTATTTATTCGCAAAATCAAAACCTCGAAGAGCAAGTGAGTGAAATATCTATCCAATATAGTTTAATAAATGGCGTTTTTGTATTAATAAAAAATATCCTTTTATCGGTTGCAATGTTTTCAAAGGGTGACAGCATGGATAAACACCCGGGAAAATACAGAAGCAGTACCTTTTAAAAGAAAAACAGTTAATCCAAAACCAGAACCCATAAAATGATTTTACTACAAGCCGCTGGCAGTTCAAATATCCCCAGCGTACTTTTTTTTGGAACTCTTGGAATGCTTGCCCTGGCGGTAGGCCTTGTTATATTTATAGTATTCCACCAACGCCGGATTATACGATACCAGCATCAATTACAGAAAATGGAAGAAGACCAGCAAAAAATGCTGCTGGAGGCTTCCATACAACTCCAGGAAGAAGAAAGGCAACGCATCGCTGCTGATCTGCATGACGATGCTGGCCCCTTGCTGGCTACTGTACGCCTTTATTTAAATGAAAACATAGTAAACCTTGATCAGTCAAGCCAATTACAGGCAATCTACAATGCCAAACAAATAATTGACGATACCATTCAACTTATCCGCAATATTTCACACAGCCTGATGCCGCCAACGCTTAAAAACTTTGGGCTTGAATCGGCTATAAATGATGTGTTTCAAAAAATTAATGGCTCTGGAAGTATTAATGCCAGTTGTCGTTTTCATGATTATCGCCGCAGATTAAAATCAGAGCATGAACTTTCAGTTTACCGCATCATCCAGGAAATGATCAATAATATTTTAAAACACAGTAATGCCAGCTTTATTCATCTTACTCAAAATAAAAACGACGATCAGTTTTTTATCAGAATTCACCATGATGGATTTGGGTTAACGCAGACAGAATTTGAAAAATTTAAAAATAAACCGCAGGGGCTGGGCCTTAAAAACATTCAGAGCCGGGTGAGTCTTTTAAAAGGTCAGCTATTTTTTGAAAAGGATCCTTCCCAAACTTATTTTAAAATATCACTTGAACTTCCGGGAGATTCTTTTCAATAAGAATAATTTTTGTAAATTCGATTTTCAATATTCTTATGAGCATAATCAAAGTAGCTATCGCCGATGATCACCAAATATTCCGTAAGGGGGTGATTCTTTCATTAAGACCTTTTGCCAACTTAAAATTTGTATTAGAAGCAGAAAATGGCGACGAATTATTACAAGGGCTCGAACAAGCACAGCCAGATGTAATTTTGATGGACTTAAGAATGCCAAATAAAGATGGTATTGAGACAACAAAAATCATCAGCAAAACATATCCCCATATCCATATTATTGTTTTAACCATGTTTGAAGATGAGAGATTCGTTACTCATTTAATGGAAAATGGAGCAAATGGGTATTTATTAAAAAGTGCTGAGCCTGGTGAAATAAAAAAAGCTATTATGGAAGTAATGGCAAGAGGTTATTATTTAAATAATTTCGTTAACAGGATACTACTCAAAAAATCACATAACCGTACTAAAACAATTCCCACCCTTAACAGCGAAATCGTAATCAACGATAAGGAAAAACAGGTGATTCGCTTATTATGCATGGAATATACAGCACAGGAAATAGCTAAGGAAATGGATATAAGTCCACGGACTGTAGAAGCGATTAAAGACAGGCTAATGGAAAGATTTGGTGTAAAAAATTCTGTGGGCCTTGTTTTTTATGCAATGAAAAATTCGCTGATAGACTAAATCTTCATTTCGGGGATTTCGTCACTGATTATTAATTTCCCGGCAGTTTTTGAAATAATTTCTTCAACAGATACTCCAGGTGCTCTTTCCAGAAGTTTAAACCCACCAGCAGGTAAAATATCTAAGACGGCTAATTCAGTTACAATCTTTTTAACACAGTTTACACCTGTCAAAGGCAAAGTACAGGCAGGTAATAATTTCGACTCACCTTTCGGATTTGTATGCATCATTGCCACTATAATATTTTTGGCTGCTGCTACCAGGTCCATTGCTCCTCCCATGCCTTTAACCATTTTTCCTGGTATTTTCCAATTAGCAATATCACCTGTTTCGGAAACTTCCATAGCCCCCAGCACTGTCAGATCAACCTTTCCTGCACGTATCATCCCAAAACTTTCTGCACTATCGAAAAAGACCCCTCCGGGCAGCACTGTTACCGTTTCTTTGCCTGCATTTATTAAATCAGGGTCAATCCCATCTTCCAAAGGGTAAGGCCCCATACCTAACATTCCGTTCTCTGATTGCAACATAATAGAAATGCCAGAAGGAATGTAATTAGCCACTAATGTTGGAATGCCAATTCCAAGATTAACATACATTCCGTTTTTTAATTCACGGGCAATTCTTTTTGCAATACCAAATTTATCGAGAGCCATAATAAGCTTTTTATCTATTGTTGTATCCGTACAGTTCTTCGCTCAATTCTTCTTTCATATCCAGTACCCTGGAATATCCTGTGTACATATATTCCAGCTACATGTATTTCATCGGGATCCAGTTTGCCAGGCTCAACCAGCTGTTCTACTTCCGCAATAGTTATGTCGCCGGCTTTGGCCATACTCGTTGAAAAATTGCGGGTTGTTTTTCTAAACACAAGATTTCCCATCGTGTCTCCTTTCCATGCTTTTACAATGGCAAAATTTGCATGTAAGGCATTTTCCATTAAATACATCTTACCATTAAACTCCCTGGTTTCTTTTCCCTGCGCTATTTCAGTACCATATCCGGCAGGTGTATAAAAAGCAGGGATTCCCATAGCTGCCATTTGTATTCTGGTTGCCAGTGTGCCCTGAGGGATTAAATCTACTTCCAGTTCGCCGTTCAATAATTGACGCTCGAATTCTTCATTTTCACCAACATAAGAACTCATCATTTTCTTTATTTGCCTTGTCTTTAATAGTAAGCCCAATCCAAAATCATCTACGCCGGCATTATTTGATATACATGTAAGCTCTTTAACCCCTTTTTTTACCAATGCCGCAATCGTGTTTTCGGGGATACCACATAAACCAAATCCGCCCAGCATTACAGTGGCGCCATCATTAATATCTTTTATCGCATCTTCTGCACCAGCGACAGTTTTATTCATAACTTATTTTTTAACAGGTGGCGAAGGATGAGAAGGCATAACTTTATTTGCTATGTTTTTATAAGCAGAATCCAAAACAACTTTAAACAAATCAGGATGATTAAGATAAAAATTATAGCTTTTAAAAAAATCGTCTTTTGTTATTTTATATAAAGAAAATACTTGTTGATATGAAACCGGGGAGACCGAATTAATATTTATGGTTGAATCGTGTTGTTTTCTTTCGTTATTAACTGCATCCGCAATCAGCATATCCGACAGTACATTTGTCATTTTATCCTGCGTTAAAACTCCTTCCGGGATCTTATCTCTACCAGAGCACCCTCCAAAAAAAAGTAAAATAAAGCTAAAAATAAAATACCTCATTTAAGTTCCTGTTTATACCTCGCACTGTTTGATACATCCAGTTTTTGCAAGAGTTCAGAAGCTCTTGATTTATCAGTTGGATTCCCTTTTGAAAATACTTTTATGATTTCATCGGCCTTACCCTGAAAAAAGAACTGTACGATCATTGTATTTGGCACTTCTGTATTTACATTATCAATCTTTGTAAGGCATTCCAGAATGCCTCTCCGGGCAGCATTTGCATCATCATACATTTTATCCATTCCATTGCGGTAATAACTATAAAAAGCATCATGTATAAGTGAATACCGGCTGTTGTTCATATTTTCCATTAACCAATACCTGTTTCGGGTGCCATCAAAAGGTTTCCAGCCGCTAATGCCTCTGCCTTCCGGCGCATTATTTACAATATTCTGTGCTTTTTGAAAATAAGTATCTCCTCCCCGGGCCGAAAACGAATCGTAATCAAATCCTAAAATCATGTAAACATAATAAGCAAAAACAGCCGTCAAATTAGAAGCTGTCGGATCGTTTCCCTGTAAATTAGTCTCATTAAATTCCATCGGCTGGAATTCTATATAGCGGAAAGTAACATCGTTATCCTGGTAATTTACTAATGGCGATAAATACGATGAGTTAAACACAGGTCTGGCTGCCTGTACAGTCAACGAAGCCTGGTAAACATTCGTTTCCAGTTGTTGTGTAAGGGTAAGAACAAAATTACATTCAATCTTTTCGTTAGATTGAAACACATCGGTGGTCCATTTCCGGTTATTTATAAAATTGGTTAAAGACGTTTGTAAAGTTTGAAAAACTTTCTTTTCTACGGTTGATGGAATGCGGGATGCGTTTACTGACACTTTTGCCTTAATCTCCTGTCCATTAATTTTTACAGAAAAAATCAACACGGCAATTAAAACAAGGAATTTTAGTTTATGCATTTAACAAGTTCGTTATAGTATCAACTATATCTTTTGCAACAGCTGACTTTGATTTTGTACCGAAAGCATATTCATTACCTTTCCGGTCAAAAATAGTGATTTTGTTTGTATCATATCCAAATCCGGCTCCTTCGTCTCTTAATGAATTCATAACAATCATATCGGCATTTTTACCCTTTAGTTTAGATAACGCATATTCTCTCTCATTATTGGTTTCGAGTGCAAATCCAACTAAAAATTGGCTTTCTTTTTTTTGCTGTCCAAGGGCTTGCAGAATATCCTTTGTTTTTTTGAATTCCAGTGTCCAGGAATCTGCTTTTTTCTTAATCTTTTCTTCATTTACTGAAACAGGTGTATAATCCGCTACTGCAGCTGACATTATTGCCATATCTGAGGAAGGAAAGACATTAATACAGGCCTGATACATTTCTTCTGCGCCTGTAACTCTTACTACTGAAATTTGTTTTTCAGTTATAATTTGATTAGAAGGGCCAAGAACTAATGTAACCTGTGCACCCCTCTTAAAAAGTTCTTTTGCAATTTCAATTCCCATTTTTCCGGAAGAATGATTGCCTACAAACCTTACAGGATCAATGGCTTCGTAGGTAGGCCCGGCTGTAACTAAAACCTTTTTACCTTTTAACAGCTCAGGCAAAAAAAAACCTCTCTCTAAAAACTGTACAATTGCCTCTGGTTCGGCCATTCTGCCTTCCCCTACTAATCCACTTGCCAGTTCGCCATTTTCAACCGGGATAAGTTTGTTCCCATAAGAAAGAACTTTGTCAATATTAATTTTTGTTGATGGATGCTTCCACATATCCTCATCCATTGCAGGTGCGAGTACTATGGGGCACAGAGCTGATAAATAGACTGCCAATAAGAGATTATCGCAAAAACCATTTGCTATTTTAGCCAGCGTATTACAGCTCAGGGGTGCAATAACCATCACATCGGCCCAACGACCCAGCATTACATGATTGGCCCATGAGTCTTCATCAAAAAGGTCAATCAGAACTTTATTTTTTGAAAGTGTTGACAATGTTAATGGGGAAACAAAATCTTTTGCAGCAGGCGTCATTATTACTCTCACCTCAGCTCCGGCCTTTACTAATAAGCGAACCAGTAAAATTGATTTATAGGCAGCAATACTACCCGTAATTCCAATTATTATTTTTTTGCCTTCCAGCATTTTACAAAATTACTATTTGAAGGAGTTGATATTGTCTGTTTTGTTACAATAGCTAACAAAAAAGCGATGAGAATATCATCGCTGGTGAAATTAATTAAATAGCTTCAAATTTGCAATTAGCTGAATAAATCATCCTGTGGCTTACGGTAATATACTTTATCCTCCATAAACTCCTGCGTAGCTAATAATGCAGGGTTTGGCATTCTTTCATATGCACGGGAGATTTCAATTTGCTCTTTGTTTTCATGAATTTCCTCCAGACTGTCGGTATGACTGGCAAATTCATCTAACTTACTATGCAACTCTTCTTTCAAAGAGATATTAATTTGATTTGCTCTTTTACCAATAATGGCGATTGACTCGTATACATTACCAGTTTTGGCTTTAATGTCGTTTACATTTTTTGTTTCTACAACATTGTTGGTGTTAACACCCCATTGCTTTCTAAGTTTACTCATTTTGAAAGGGCTTTTAAATTATTTTGTGTTAAATTATAATAACGCTCAGCATCTTTAATCAATTTGCTATCCGGGTACCGGTCAGCAAAATCGTTATATTCTGTAATGACTTGTTCATAACGTTCCCTTTGCTTTTCTTCCACACTCAGGATTGCGTACTGATAATAAGCCCTAACCACCATCAATTTATACTCATCCCCTTTGGGTGAATCCGGATAATCATTAATAAGGTTGGTAAAAGAAATAGCCGCTGCTTTATACTGCCCGAGGTTGTAATATAAAGTAGATGCTTTCAATGCTTTTATTTCCAGTTTGCCCCTGCAAATATCAATCACTTTATTAGCATCCGCTATTCTTGCTGAGCCTGGATGGTTTGCAATAAAAGTTTGCATGGCACCAATGGCTTTTACAGTATTACTCTGATCAAGATCAGGTTTAGGTGATTGTTTGTAAAAACTGTAACACCGCATATAATCCACTTCCTCTGCCTTGCTGCTTTTAGGAAATATTTCCAGGAAATTTTTGAAATAGTTTTCAGCACTTAAATAATCGTTCTGATTATAGAAACAATATGCATACTTATAGATCATGTCCTCATACCGTGGATCACCTTTGAAATAAGTAAACAGGTCTTCATATAATTGCTGTGCAACATTATACTTTTTGTTAGCAAAGTATTGCTCAGCCATCCTTAGTTTGTACTCCGGATCTTTACTTTTAAATACTTTGTTATAACGGGAACAGCCAACAAGTATAAACAGAAATAGCAATAAAAACCAGCTCTTCTTCATAAAGTGTGCAAAGTTAAGGGTTTCAGGCAAATTTTACCTTATTCCTTTTGATAGCCAAAGTCCGGTGGTTAATCTTTTCTTAATAACAAAAGACCCCGCTAAAATGCGGGGCCTTGTAAGCAATTTAAGATCAATCAATTTATATTAGTTACCGCCACCAATCGTTTCGGGGATGATATCAACAGTATTCTCATCTCCGGCACCACCATCATAAACCGCTTCAACCCTGTCTGCAGTAACACCCTGAGTTTCCACCAGGTATTTCACAACAGCATCAATGCGCTTTTGATTACGGGCCTGGCTACGTTTGTCAGCTAAAGGATGACCTACCACTTTTACTTTACATACCGGGCTCACTTTAAGCATACCGCCAAGGCTGGTTAAAATTGACATGGCATCATTACTTAAAGCATCTGCTCCTTTCTTAAACACGATAGGGGGAATATATCCTAAAACGCAAGTTGGAGGAGGTGTACGTGTACCAAGACAAGTTGAATCCGGGCAAGGACATTTACCAACACCATCTGCATCTACAGGCTGACAATAAGTAGGAGTAATTTTCTCCTTATCCTTACAATCAGGAACGCCATCACCATCAGTATCTAAAGAAATTCCATGAGCATCCACAGGACAACCTTGTGGTGTATTTGGTTCGTTATCAAATTGGTCAGTTATGCCATCTCCATCTGCATCTGGTAATACCGGCTTAGGGAAAAGAATATGCTGTGGACGGTTCAACTCGTTGTATGCATAATCCAATGGATTAACCCACCATAATGGTTCTACAGATTTTGCTCCAATATTGTAGTTGAAGCGAAGTGAAGTGTAATGGTAGCTGTCAAAATCTCTTGTAAGAACAGCATCGCCTATTGGCGTTTCCTGCCATCTTTGACCATCAATTAAATCATCATTAGTCCAGCTCAGTTTTTCCTCTATACCAATATTAAACCGTTTAGAAATTTTATAGGTTAATCCAAATCCTGCAGTAACTACTGGTTTAAAAGTATTACCGAAAAGTTTTGGCCTTCTTACACCTTGTGTTTCCGCCCGACTTTCATATTTACCATCCTGAAGCTTTTTTAAAGCTTTACGAACATCTTTACGTTTTGTATAAATATTAGCATTGGCAATTGAACGGTAATCGTAAGGTTTGCCACTGGCATCCAATGCGTCCACTTTTGTATCATATGTCATTCCACCAACTCCGGCAAGGCCATAAATAACTAACCCCGTTTTGTTTTTGTGAAAACGGATATTGTTTAAAGTAAAAACACCTTCCAGAGCGGCTTCATTTATAGTTGTTTTATAATTGTAGAAAACGGGGTCAAATTCATTAGACTGTTGCTGACCGGTCAAAGTACCAACAAGCATATATTCCCCATTAGGACCATTGCTTGTTAATTTAGGACCATTATAATATGAAGCCCAAACAGGGTTATGCTGATAATTATAAGAAGTAACCCAGTTTTGGCCTTTAGCTGTACCATAAAAATACTCTGCCCTAAGAGAAAAAACATATCCTAATGCTTTTCTTACAGAAATACCTAAACCCATTGTGGGGAATTTAGCAGAAACATCACTACTAACAGTAACAGCACCGGCACTAATGCCAATTTCCCACTGGTTACGTGGTTTTGCCGGGAATGCGTAGTTGTTGTTTAAAAATTCCTGGTGTTGAGGTAGTCTCTTTTTAGGTACAAGGGAAGTGTCTTTCCAGTTGTAGCCACCTGAGCCAACCTGGCCATAAGAAGCTGTTGCGATAAGGCAGATTAGCCCCATCAATAAGGTGTACTTTTTGCTTGCCATAATGTTAAATATTAATAGATTTCGTGTAAAAATGTGCGAACTATTGGTGCAAAAATAGATATAGTGCGTTAAAAACCAAATTTTTTTGCACACAAATACCCATATTTGACACCGTTACATGGCCATAGACCACATTCTCTTTCAAAAAGTTGCCTCTTTTTACAAAAATCCTCCTCCAAACAAATTGTATGAAGTAAATTGCCCGCCTATCAATGAAAGAGGCAAAAGATTTAATAAAACAAGAATTACTTCAGTTTGAAGGGAAATTTAACGAGGCAGTGGCCAGCCGGGTGGCTTTACTAGACCGGATAATGAAATTTATCATTAAACGTAAAGGAAAGCAGCTACGGCCCATGTTTGTGTTTCTTTCCGCCAAATTGAATGGCGAAGTAAATGACGTTACCTACCGGGCCGCCTCACTTGTAGAAATTCTGCATACTGCCACCCTGGTTCACGATGATGTAGTAGATGAATCTTTTGAACGGAGGGGTTTCTTTTCCATTAATGCTTTATGGAAAAATAAAGTGGCGGTCTTAGTTGGAGATTATTTATTGTCAAAAGGTTTATTGCTGTCTTTAAATAGCGAGGATTATAAAATATTGCAAATACTTTCTACCGCAGTTAAAGAAATGAGTGAAGGGGAACTATTGCAAATAGAAAAGTCCCGCAACTTAAACTTGAAAGAAGAAATTTATTTTGAAATTATCCGGTCTAAAACGGCTTCGTTATTATCATCTGCCTGTGCTGCCGGTGCCTGGAGTACCAGTAAAGATGAAATAGTAACAGAGAAAATGCGCCAGTTTGGCGAAAAAGTAGGACTGGCGTTTCAAATAAAAGATGATTTATTTGATTATGGCAATGATGCCATTGGTAAACCAACCGGTAACGATATAAAAGAAAAGAAATTAACTCTTCCCCTTATTTACACACTGAATAATTGTGACAATTTTGCCCGCAGAAAAATAATTCATATTGTTAAAAACAATAACAAGGATAAAGAAAAAGTAAAGTGGGTGATAGATATGGTTGTTAAAACAGGCGGTATTGCTTACGCTGAAAAGAAAATGATAGAAATTAAAAATGAAGCATTATCCATTCTGTACACTTTCCCGGATAATGAAATTCGGGAAGGCCTTAAACAACTGGTGGAATATACAACTGACAGAAAATATTAACAGAGATGGAGAAGAGATGGAAAATACTTTCTGCTGATCCTGAAAAAGTAAAAACACTTTACGCAACACTAAAAATACACCAGGCCATTTGTAAAATTTTAGTCCAAAGAAAGCTTGATGATTTTGAAAAAGCCAAAAACTATTACCGCCCGCAATTAAAAGATTTGCATGATCCGATGCTGATGAAGGACATGCAAAAAGCTGTGGACAGAATCCTTTCAGCTTTTCAGCAAAAAGAAAAAATGTTAGTATTTGGAGATTATGATGTGGATGGCACAACTTCTGTTGCCTGCATGTTTCAATTCCTTAATCGTATTTACGAACCATCTTTACTGGATTTTTATATCCCCCACCGTTACAGAGAAGGATATGGGGTTTCTAAAGCAGGAATTGATTTTGCAAAAGAGAATGGATTTACTCTAATAATCTCTCTCGATTGTGGAATTAAGTCTGTTGACCTGATTAAATATGCAAGAGAAATTGGAATAGAATTTATTATTTGCGACCACCATTTACCAGATGCAGAACTTCCGCCTGCCATTGCAATTCTTAACCCCAAACAAACCGATTGTAATTATCCGTACAAAGAATTATGTGGTTGTGGTGTAGGATTCAAATTAATTACAGCATTAGCCAACAATTTTGGATTTGCGGATGAATATATGTATGAATACCTGGATTTAATTGCTACTGCCATAGCTGCTGATATCGTTCCCATCACAGGTGAAAACAGGATAATGGCATATCATGGATTAAAGAAGGCCAATACTAATCCCAACCTCGGTATAAAAGCATTAAAACAATTAAGTGGCTTACAAAAAGAAATGCATATAACCAATCTTGTTTTTATGATCGCACCGAGAGTAAATGCAGCAGGGAGAATGGATGATGCCACCAAAGTTGTTCAAATGTTTGTTTCTAAATCAGACGAAGAAGCTTTGAGTTTTGCTGAGCAATTACACAGCGATAATACGGACCGAAAAGAAGCGGATAGCAGTATTACAGAAGAGGCATTGGCCATCATTAACGCAGATGAAAAATTAATTAATCGCAAATCAACAGTATTATATCAACCACATTGGCATAAAGGGGTGGTGGGCATTGTAGCATCCAGGTTAATTGAGCACTTTTACCGGCCCACAATTGTACTTACCAAAAGCGGTGAAGTATTAGGCGGCAGTGCCCGTAGTGTGCCGGGGTTTAATTTATATGAAGCCATACATGCCTGCCGGGAACATTTGCTGGGTTATGGGGGCCACTTTGCAGCAGCCGGTATGACTTTGTTGCCAGAACAATTTGAACAACTCAGCAATAAATTTGAAGAAGTGGTTGCTGCAACCATTGACCCACAACTACTGATACCTGAAATCATTATTGATGCAGAAATAGAATTAAAAGACATCAAACAACCTTTCTTCAACATCATCTCGCAAATGGAACCTTATGGGCCGGAGAATATGCGGCCTGTTTTTATAACCCGGAATGTAATGGATACCGGCTGGAGCCGCATTGTAAAAGAACAGCATATCAAATTTGTATTAAGGCAGGGAAATATTACTGTTAACGGTATTGGTTTTAATATGGCACATAAATTTCCATTATTGCAAATGAAAAAGCCTGTTGACATTGTTTATACATTGGATGAAAATGAATGGAACGGCGAAAAATCAATCCAGATAAAGATGATTGATTTGAAACTTTCTGACAAATAAAAACCCGCCTTTTCAGCGGGTTTTTATTTTATTCACTCATTACGATCTTAGTCTTCTCCTTTTCTTTCAATAAATCAACACTCCGGTTTATAAAATCAGTTAATTGATTTCCTTTTAATAATCCTTGTGATAACAAGGCCAAATCAGCCAGGTTATGAACTACCTTATCCTGTTTTTCTTTATCTGTTTCTGCCAATACATTTTGATAAATCGGGTGATTACCGTTTACAGTTAATGTAACCTCATCGGGCATGTTTGCATAAAAACTTCCCATGGGGCCGCTCATGGCTGCCATATCTTTCATACGGCGCATAAACTCGGGTCTTGTTGCTACTACCGGCAATGCACCTGTACTCAATCCTTTTACTTCAACGGTCACATGCAGATCAGGTATTTCCCTGGAAAATAATTCTTTCAGTTTTGCTTCTTCTTCCTTATTTAATACACTTTCATTTAGTTCCTGCTTATCAATTAAATTGTCAACAATGTCTGCATCCACTCGCACAAAATGTACTTGTTCCCATTTCATCTCCATCTGATTTATAAATGAAGCATCTACAATCGTTTCTAATTTCACCACCACATATCCTTTGTTGTTGCAGGCTTTAATATAAGCATCCTGCTGTACAGGATTAGTGGTGTAAAGAATTACCAGCTTACCATCTTTATTCTTTTGCAGTGCTTCCGTGGCTGTTCTGTACTCATCCAGCGTATAAAACTTTGCAGCCGGGCTTTTCTCTCCTCCTTTGGGGGAGCCGGAGGGGGCCTCTTCCATTATGTGAAATTTATTGGCCTTATCTAAAAACTTATCATCCATCATCATACCGTACTTCACAAATAAGCCAAGGCTTTCCCATTTCTCTTCAAAAGAATTTCTTTCTTTATTAAATATCTCTTCTAATTTATCAGCCACTTTTTTGGTGATGTGGGCATTGATCTTTTTTACATTGGGGTCGCCCTGTAAATAACTGCGGCTTACATTGAGTGGAATATCGGGACTGTCAATCACTCCCTGCAAGAGCATTAAAAATTCCGGAACAATATCTTTTACTTCATCGGTAACAAATACCTGGTTACAGTATAATTGTATTTTATCTTTCTGTATTTCGTAGCTCTGTTTTATTTTGGGGAAATACAAAATACCAGTTAGGTTAAATGGATAATCAACATTGAGGTGTATCCAGAACAACGGCGTTTCATTATAAGGATATAATTCTTTGTAGAAGTTTTGATAATCATCGGCTGTTAATTCAGATGGTTTTTTTGTCCATGCAGGATTTGTATTATTAACCTGTTTGTCTTCAAAGAAGATAGGCACGGGAAGAAAGCGGCAGAATTTATTAAGCATACTGCTGATTCTGTCTGCTTCTAAAAATTCTTTACTGTCATCACCAATATGTAAAACAATATCGGTTCCCCTTGATTCTTTCTCTGTTTCATCCAAACTATATTCGGGGCTGCCATCACATTCCCATCTCACTGCTTTTGCATCTTCTTTAAAACTTTTGGTAATTGCTTCCACTTTATCACTCACCATAAAAGAGGAATAAAAACCCAAACCAAATTTTCCAATGATGCTGTTTTCATTCTGGCCCTGGTATTTTTTTACAAATTCTTCTGCACCGCTAAAAGCCACCTGGTTAATGTATTTCTCCACTTCTTCGGCAGTCATACCAAGTCCTTTGTCAGAAATAGTGATAGTTTTATTGGCTGCATCTAATTTTACATCAATCCTCAATTCACCTAAATCCCCTTTGGCTTCGCCGATGGATGAAAGTGTTTTTAATTTTTGGGTGGCGTCCACAGCATTGCTGATCAGTTCACGGAGAAAAATTTCGTGGTCGCTGTAAAGAAATTTTTTAATGATGGGAAAAATATTTTCCGTTTCTACCCTGATGCTTCCTTTTTGCATAAAAGTCTTTTTTATAACTGAATTGGTTTTTCAAATAAAATGCCACAACATTTTTTGTGACAGGTTGGCAAAATTAGGGGGATATAAAGCAATTTTTTCAGAAATAAAGAGGATATTCGCCTTTTGCATTTCCCTTATCTCCGGTTTTTATCATCATTCCTTGTCCTGCTTTTTTCATCAGTAAAATAAAAGGCAACAAACTGCCCAATAATGGCAACAGATGATTACAATATACAGACGTTTACTGTGGGTAATACCTGCATGTATTTTAATTATTGAAACCAAAGCCCAGCTAACTGCCGATACACTAAAAGTGGTAAACTGGAATATGGAATGGTTTGGCAGTGTGTCCAACGGACCGGGTGATGTAAATGTACAGCAGGCCAATGCACAAACAGTGATTCAAAACTTAAATGCTGATGTATATGCCTTAGTGGAAGTGGTGGATATTGCCCGTTTGCAAAACATAGTAAATGCAATGCCGGGTTACAGTTTAATAGTAAGCGATTTTTGTTCAAGCGGCAGCAGTGTTGCCAGTTGCGCCATTGCACAAAAATTAGCTTTTGTGTACCGCAACAGTAAAGTAAATAAAGTAAGAACTTACGGTGTGCTGAGAAGTGGTGGCAGTTCAACAGCCAGTTATAACTGGGCAGCCGGTCGTTTTCCATTTTTGATGGAAGCAGATGTTACACTTAACAATACCATACAACGTATTTCATTTATTGTGATACATGCCAAAGCCAATACCGGTACCAGTACTGAAAAAATAACTTCCTACAACAGGAGAAGGGATGGTATAACAGAAGTAAGAGATTCACTCAACCTTCAATACCCAACAAGTAATTTTATTTTGCTGGGCGATTATAATGATGATTTGGATAATACCATTGTAACCGAACTGCTGCCGGTAACAGCCTCTTCGTACAGCCCGGTATTAAACCAGCCGGACAAATATGTGCCGGTAACACTGCCGCTGAGTTTGGCCAATCAATCTTCCACCGCTTTTTTCCCCAATATAATTGACCATGTAATGCTAAGTAATGAAATGAACAATTATTATGTGGCCAATTCTGCAAAAATTATGAAACAGGAAGTGGAAAGCTGGGTCACCAATTATGCAAACACCACCAGCGACCATTACCCGGTGCAGACAAAATATTTTTATAATTCCACGATTACAGGTATCAATTCCATCAGCAATGAAAAAAGTTTTGCCATTCAATCAGTCATACATAATGGCTTTAACCTGGATGTTTTCATATCCGATAAAAAAAGAAACCGGTTAAACTTACAGTTGATTGATCTTAACGGAAGGGTTTTACTACAGCAAATTTTTAAAACGGCTTCCGGGATAAATAAAATTGTGCTTCATTCATCCGTCCTTGCTTCAGGAATTTATTTTTTGAAGGTTAATGGAAGCGAAGGGAGCATTGTTCAAAAGGTTGTGATTTATTAAGTTTTAAATATCTTTCCCCTCCCCAAAACTTTTTAAGTTAGGCCTTTGCCCTTAAGCAGTAATACCCTACCTTTGCTGCCCCTAAGTTAAAACTGATTTTTTCAGCCAAAAAACATAAGGGATAAACAATTATTTAAAAACAAAAATCAGGGAAATGAACAACTACGAATTGATGGTGATTTTTACCCCTGTGCTATCTGACGAAGATTACAAATCTGAGCAGAAAAAAATTGCTTCCCTCGTTAAAGCTAATGGTGGTGAAGTATTGCACGAAAACCCCTGGGGACTGAAATCACTGGCGTACCCCATTGCCAAAAAAACCACCGGTTTATATTGGGTAATGGAATACAAGGCGCCATCCGACTTCAATGAGAAGCTGAAAATCCAGCTTTTGCGTGACGAAGCAGTAATGCGTCACATGTTCACTGCACTCGATAAATACGCCGTCGAGTACAATGCAAGAAAGAGAAGTGGTGTAGCATCTGCAAACGAAAAATTAGTGGAGGCTTAATACCATGGCAAAAAACGAAATCAAATACTTAACGGCAATGAAGGCTGAAAAGCCCCGCAAAAAATATTGCCGTTTTAAGAAAATGGGCATCCGCTATATTGATTACAAGGATGCTGAATTTTTAAAGAAATTCCTGAATGAACAGGGTAAAATGTTACCCCGCCGTATTACAGGTAACTCTTTAAAGTTCCAGCGTAAAGTAAGCGATGCTATCAAAAAAGCCCGTCAAATGGCATTGTTACCTTATGTAACTGATTTAATGAAATAAGAACCCCACCCCTTAAAGGGGCAAAGGCAAAAACAATTTTTCTTTAACCACCCTAATCCCCAAAAAAGGGAGAAAGTTCTGAAAGGAATTGGGTAAAAATGCAAAACAATGCAGGTAATTTTAATTCAGGATGTAAATAATTTAGGCGGCGCCCACGAAGTTGTAAAAGTTCGTAATGGGTATGCACGTAACTATTTAATCCCTCAAAAAATGGCGGTGGAAGCTTCCCCATCCAACATGGCTCAGCTAAATGAGCGTATGAAACAATTACAAAAGAAAGAAGCCAAATTATTGGCAGAAATCAATAGTGTAATTGCCAAATTACAGGAAGGTCCTTTGAAAATTGGTGCTAAAACAGGTACCAGTGGTAAAATCTTCGGTAGCGTAACCTCTGTTCAGATCTCCCGGGCTATACGTGAACAAAAGGGATACGAAATTGACCGTCGCCGCATTACTATTACAGACGAGGTGAAGGAATTAGGAACATACAAAGCAAAAATCGACTTTGGTAACGGAAACGAAACCGAAGTGGAATTTGAAGTTGTAGCGGAGTAATTCTTCCATATAAAACACTTGTTAGTCCCCTCCCGGCAGGGGACTTTTTATTTTTAGGCACTTTAGCAAAAAATACTATCTTTACTTTAGCTCTTTATGCAGATAGTTTTTATCAATGGCTGACCTCCAGTTAACCTTATCGGTTTTTCAGTACATTGTAACAGCTTATTGCATTTGGGTTTTAAAAGTTTTTTTTTCATTAAATTAATTGTTACAATGAACATTTACGTAGGAAACCTCTCCTGGGAAATGACAGAGGATGACTTAAGGACCCTTTTCGAACAGTATGGCACCGTGGCCAGTGTTAAAATTATCAACGACAAATTTACCGGTCGCAGTAAAGGTTTTGGCTTTGTTGAAATGCCAGAAGCAACTGAAGCACAAAATGCATTAAGCAGCTTATACGACAAAGAAGTAATGGGTCGTAACCTTAAACTAAATGAAGCAGAAGAAAAACCAGAACGCAGTGGCGGCGGTGGATTCCGTGGCGGCGGCGGTGGTGGTGGATTCCGTGGTGGCGGCGGTGGCCGTGGCGGCGGTGGTGGTTACAAAGGTGGCGGCGGTGGCGGCCGCGGTGGCGGCGGTTACAAAGGTGGCGGCGGTGGCGGCTACAACCGTGACCGTGGTAATGGCGGTGGCGGTGGTGGTTACAACCGTGACCGTGGTGGTAACGATTATTAATCTCCTCTCTTCCGAATAAAAATTTAATCCCGCTTTGGCGGGATTTTTATTTTCAATAAAATTAAATGATCAATGAGTGAAATAAAATTTTCACCGGTTATTGCTGGCACCATGAAATGGGGTGTATGGGGAAGTAAGTTCGATACCAATGAATATCTGCAGTTAATAGATGATTGTATGCAGATGGGTGTTACTACTTTTGACCATGCAGATATTTATGGTCATTACACAACGGAAGAAGAATTTGGAAAAGCACTGGCAGAAAGAAAAGAGTTGCGTTCTCAAATGCAACTAATAACCAAGTGTGGAATTAAAATGGTTACTCCCAACCAGCCGCATCATGCCATCAAGCATTATGATACTTCCAAAGAACACATCATTCACTCCGCCCATCTTTCATTAAAACATTTACATACTGATTATATTGACCTGCTGTTGATCCATCGTCCTGATCCATTAATGCATCCTGATGAAATTGCTGAAGCATTTACACAATTAAAAGAACAGGGAAAAGTGTTACACTTTGGTGTTTCTAATTTCACTCCATCACAAGTGGAAATGATTGCTTCAAGATTTCCAATTCTAACTAATCAAATAGAAATATCTATCCTTTATCTGAAACCTTTTATTGATGGAACACTGGATCAATGCATCACAAAAAATATTATTCCTACTGCCTGGAGCCCATTGGGAGGAGGAAATTTATTTGCATTGGCACAGGAAGATGAAAGGGCGAAAAGAATTATTGCAGTGGCTGATATTTTGGCGGAGAAATATTCCGTAGCACCAGGAATGGTTCATGTTGTGGAGAGCTTCTACTGGACATGAAGTAGCGTAAAAACACCCCTGCCCCTAAAGGGGTTTTAATAACAATCATTATGAAAAAATCATTACTTGCTTTTTTATCAGCCATTTTATTCTTTGTTTCCTGCACACAAAAAGAAACAGCCGATAAAATTTACTTCAATGCTAAAATATGGACTGGTGATTCCGCTCAACCATTAGCAGAAGCGATGGCCATTAAAGAAAATAAAATTGTTTTTGTTGGGAAAGATTATGCGGCATTAAAAGGAGATAAAACGGAAATGATTGATGTGGGTGGCAAAATGATTGTTCCAGGTTTCATTGATAATCATACACACTTTTTAACCGGTGGTTATAATCTCGCCAGTGTTAACTTAAGAACTGCTACAACAAAAGAAGAATTTATATCCATATTAAAAAACTATTGTCAGCAACATCCCGGCAACAATTGGATACAAGGTGGTGACTGGGACCATGAAGCATGGGGCGGCGAATTACCCAATAAAAGCTGGATTGATTCTGTTACCGGTGACCATCCATTGTTTGTCAATCGCTATGATGGTCACATGGCATTTGCCAATAGCAAAGCATTAGCTGTTGCCAAGATTGATAAGAATACCGCTACTCCAGCAGGTGGTGTAATTGTAAAAGATAAAAATGGTGAACCAACAGGAGTGATAAAAGATGAAGCCATGAATTTGGTGTTTAACATTGTTCCACCAGCTTCAGAAAAAGAACTGGATGAATATTTTCAAAGAGCACAGCAACATGCTTTTGAAAATGGCGTAACACAAATAAATGATGTAAACAGCTATGGCGGTTGGATTGATTTGGAAACATTTCGCCGTGCACAAAAAAATAATCAACTGGATTTACGTGTGTACTCGCTGGTGGCTTTAAGCACCTGGCAAAAATTAGATTCATTTGTAAAGAAAAATGGCAGAGGGGATGATATGCTCCGATGGGGTGGATTAAAAGGTTTTGTAGATGGTTCTTTAGGTTCCACTACTGCTTGGTTTTATCAACCCTATTTAGATGCCCCTAGCAGTAATGGCTTTACGGTTACTGATACCAATGATTTGCGTAAATGGGTTTTGAGTGCAGACTCTGCCGGTTTACAGGTAGCTGTTCATGCTATCGGCGACCGGGCCAATGATTTTATTTTAAATGTTTTTGAAGAAGCCGAAAAGAAAAATGGAAACAAGGACAGAAGATTCAGAGTAGAACATGCACAGCATGTAACACAAACTGCTTTTGCAAAATTTGCATCGCTTCATGTTATCCCATCTATGCAACCCTATCATGCCATTGATGATGGAAGATGGGCTGCCAAACGGTTGGATGATGCAAGACTGAAAGGAACCTATGCTTTTAAAAGTATGTTAGATGCTGGCGCCACTTTAACCTTTGGTTCCGACTGGACAGTAGCCCCGTTAAAACCCATTAAAGGGATTTATGCTGCTATAACAAGAAGGACATTGGATGATAAAAATCCCAATGGCTGGTATCCTGAACAAAAGATAACTGTTGAACAGGCATTGAAATGTTATACCGTAAATAATGCTTATGCCGGTTTCTTGGAAAACAAAACAGGAAAACTAAAAGCAGGTATGCTGGCTGATTTTGTTGTGCTGAGCGATGACTTATTTTCTATTCAGCCGGAAAAGATTTGGGGTGTGAAAGTATTGCGGACTGTGGTGGATGGGAAGGAAGTGTTTGTTAAGCACGATTGATATTGTTTCCCTGTACTTAAATACATTCATTATTCCAAATATATCAATAGCCCGAAAGGCTTAAATATTAATAGCCACAGGTGCAACCTGTGGTTGCAAAAAACAATTCGTCAACCCCGAAGGGTGTTGAATTTTACTGCATTCATATAACAGACCATCAAACAAATAAACAACTAAATATTATTTTTCTCCCTGCATATAAAAATTAAACCCTTCGGCTTTGCCTGATTTTATTTTGCCGAATTAGCAATATTTGGTAATACATTTAGAGAAATTTACAAACTATTGAGAATTGGAGGCGGTGTCTCCGGGAAAAGATTAGTGACAGTTTAAATCAATTATTTTGATTCCTCTATAATGTTCGCAATTATATAAATTTTACCTTTACAAAAAGTTAGAAAATGAAAGCGATAAAAGGCGGCAAACAAAAAGAAGATGAATTTGATAAAACAATGAAACAAATGGTTCAACTGTTTAAAAAAGTAAAGCCAAAAAATGCAGCAAATAAACCAGGTATAAAATATTCAAAACTCCTGCTGGATTTAATTGAACCATATCAGATTGACAAAGGTGATATAAACGAGTTAGAATACCTGCTTGATATGGGCATGTGTGCATGGAATATGGCTGTATATAAACAAATAAATGAAATGATGTATAACACCTACAGGCAGGCTATATTCGCCGAATTTAAAAATGACCGGGAATCAAAAGAGCTTGTTGAGAAAATGATTATTGATAAAGAAAATAAATTCGCACCATATGATGTGGTTATGGAAGATTTTGAAATTGTTTTTGGCAAAGATGATAAAGCAGCAATTAATGTAATGTTTAAACCATATGAAGGGTTTATAGCAGAAACCATACAAAAAGGCCTTTTTGATGAATTGGATGATAACTTTTCTGAGTATGATGAAGATGAAGATTTTGATTTTGATGTACCCGATTATGTTTTATCCACCCTTAACCGCAATGCTGTTTTTGTAAAACCAAAGCAACCTTATATTGACTGGATGAAAAAAATGTCTCCCGGCGATGAAGATATTGTGGTACCTGAATCAAATATTTATCTTATAAAAGAAACCATGACAGATAATGCAGCTAAAAACTATTTGAAAAAAAATTTCGATAAAATATTTTGCAGCGAATTGTGGGCCTGGCATACTGACGAAAATGACTGGCCCCAACCAAGGACATTTAAATTATTCAACGCCTGGTTTGATGCACAAATAAGCTGTATGGTTTACGATATGGAGAAAGGTAAACTGAAAAGGGATGATGAATTTTGAAGTAACAGGAACCCTATCTCCTGTATTTTTTCCCCGGCCTTTTTTAGTATGGTGAACTGAACTGTTGTAAATTTCTTTTGCCCGTTTATTGATTTTAAAAAATACCAGGTAAGGGAAAAAACAACTTTAGCTTCCCTGAATTTTCATTGCCCCTGTTTCCTATATACATAGTACCTGTGTTGGTAGCAGTTTTTATTTGCGTTGTCCGGCATTGTCAAACTTGAAGTGTTTCCAATTCAAACGCTCTTTTTCATTGTTCCCAATTATTAACAGATATTCAGTACTCGGGTTTTCAGCAAACGCTTGATTACTTTGTTTAATAATTCCCTTGAAGGTTTCGCTCAACATTATATTTTCCTTCTGCCATTGAGTTTTGTCGTTTGGATGCCAATTATAAATAACAAGAACTTTTAAAGGTGACCGAACCCAAATTAGTTTTGTCATTTCTTGCCATGCACGACCCTGTTGGTTTTCGACCTCAATAATAACATCATACATTGGAGGATAAAAACCATCTATGTCAAGGTTGTAGTTTTCTAAATAAGAAAAGGCTATGTCAAATGAGCCATCTTCTGTCCTATATCTTAGTTTATTGTTCTTACTAAAAAAATAGTTGCCAATTGGCGAATTGGTAGAACTACTTTTTTTGCCTCCCAAAAACAAGTTTGTCCAATCATTGTCATTTGCATAAGCTTGTAACCAATTGGGGTTTTTATCTTCAAAATCAATACTAAACTCGTTCCATATTTTAATGAAAGCATTAGCATCCATTTTAATCTTTAATTAAATTTTTATTAGTTCTTCGTTACTCTCAACTTTCTTAACTGCTTCGTGATATACTGGGTCGTTTGGGTTTTGTATATATCGCATACAACTTGCCAAACCCGAACAGAACAAATCAACCATTTCATTATCTGAAAATAAGTTTTCTAAGAACGGGCCAAACTTTACAGTGTAAACCCTACCTGAAATTAATAATGCTGCTGTAATACCAAAGGGTGCTAATGCTGCCAGATTTGCATTAGAGGCATTTCGAATGTTGGCGCAGGCGGGACCGAGTAATTCATCTTTTTCTCTTTGTAAATAAGAGAGCGGATAATTTACCTGTTCTTTTAAGGTGTTATCACTAATAGAGGATGCGTATGCAAATACTGCTGCAGCAATATCTGCAGCCTGCTGTGCTAATACGGCTTTACGCTGTGCTTTGTCCATTGTGATACCGGTGATTACCTGTGTTTCCTGCTGGGGGGTACTGATGATGGAAGAGATGGTGGTGTTTAAGGCAGTGATTGCATTTTGAAAGGCGGGAACTGTTGCAACGATTGCCGGGTTATCGTTGCTGTGTTTTGCTACTGCCGGAACATATTAAGCCGGGCTTCGTTTTTACTGTTCATAATTAAAGGTTTTTGAAAGGTTGCTAATAATATTGTTAGCATTTACAAGGTATAACACGGTATTGCCTTTATCCAATACCACAAAGTGGTAGTTTTTTTTAAAATTGTTGCAGAAAAAATGACTACTGTTATTGTTGCATTCTTCATTGTTTTACTGACACTGACGATTGCTTTAGTGACAGTCTTTATTGTTTACTTATCAACTGTCATTGTTTCGCTTACACTTGTCATTGTTTCATGTGCTGTATTTATTATTTTAGTAACAGCATCTATTGTTTAGCTGACAGTTGTCATTGTTTTATTTATACTTGTCGTTGTTTAAGGATCAGCATTTATTGTTTGAGTGACACAGGGCTTTGTTCTTATGTAGAAATTTATTTTGGATTGATTTTTAGTATTTTATAAACGAGATACACAGAATGGGGCAAATTACATTAATTGAAGTGATGGGCAGACTATTTGCAGATCAAAAAATGCCTGCTTTTGTATGAAACAATTAAATTTATGGCTGAGTAAGTACTTTGATAAAAACGCTACTATCCCTTTGGAATGAAGTGGTTGGGAAGGTGAGGTATAAGAATGGGGAAACCACCCCTGTTCTGAACAAGTTCAGAACTGTCCCCTCCTTGGGAAGGAGGGGAGCTTTTAGGTTTTTTGAATTGATTACTTCGCATGTGATGAGGCGTACGGTGATTACTCTTTTGCTTATGATGGGTATGCCGGAGTATATTGTACGAAAGATATCTGGTCATACGGCGCATAGTGAATCGTTTTTCCGGTATGTTAATTTTGCGGATTCGTATGTAACGGATGAGATTGATAAGGTGTATGGGAAGTTGAAGGAGTTGTATGGATAACCACCCCTGTTCTGAACAAGTTCAGAACTGTCCCCTCCTTGGGAAGGAGGGGAGCTTTTTTTGATGAATAGAATTATTGAACGTACAAGAGCTTGCGAGGCAAGAGGTGATGCTACAAAGAACTGAACGCTGGTATTATTGTTTTGCTTCGCTGCATAAATTCGGCGGATTGCCACGTCGTCGTACCTCCTCCTCGCAATGACGCCTTGATGGTGCTGGGGAATGACGGGAACAACCACCCCTGTTCTGAACAAGTTCAGAACTGTCCCCTCCTTGGGAAGGAGGGGAGCTTTTTGAAGGGTTTGATATTATTTCCCTAAATTCATTGACTTAAATTATATGCTGTATGAGAAAACTTTTCTTCCTGTTGCCATTACTGATGGCGTTTGTTATTTCTTATTCTCAAAAAAATAAAAAGACGGAAACGAAGGCTGAAGCGAAGATGAATTATGATTCGGTTTTTCAGTCGCTGAAGTGGAGGAATATCGGGCCATTTCGCGGGGGAAGAGCGAATACGATTTGTGGTGTTCCGGGGAATGACCAGTTGTTTTATGTGGGATATACCGGTGGTGGTGTGTGGCGTACGGATGATGGTGGTATTAACTGGAAGAACATAAGTGATGGTTCATTTAAAGTGGGCAGCATTGGTGATATAGCTGTTTGTGAGAGTGACCCGAATGTGGTGTATGTGGGTACGGGTGAACATGCGGTGCGGGGAGTGATGACAAGCTATGGAGATGGTGTATATAAATCAACCGACGGTGGAAAAACATGGAAGAATATTGGGTTGCAAAATTCAAGACATATAAGTGATGTGGCAGTACACCCAAATAACCCCGATATTGTATATGTGGCTGCGCAGGGAACAGTGCATGGACCCAATAGCGAAAGAGGTGTATATAAATCAACGGATGGGGGAAGTACCTGGCGTAAAGTGTTATTTGTAAATGACAGTACGGGTGTAAGCAGTTTAAGTATGGACATGCAAAACCCACGCATATTGTATGCTGCTACCTGGCAGCATCAGCGATTGCCGTGGAAAGTGGTAAGTGGCGGCAGGGGCTGTGGCATATGGAAGAGTGTGGATGCGGGTGAGACATGGACAAAAATTATTGACGGTCTTCCGGAGGAAATGGGAAAGATTGGTGTGAGTGTATCCCGTGCAAACCCCAACCGGGTATTTGCTATTGTGGAAGCAGAAAAATCAAAAGCAGGTTTATACAGAAGTGATAATGGTGGTAAGAACTGGAACCTGATGAGTAATAATCAACTCATCACCAGCCGCAGCTGGTATTATATGAAAGTGTACGCTGACCCTAAAGATGAAAACTTAGTATATGTGTTAAATGCACCGATGACGAAAAGTATTGATGGAGGGAAAACCTTTTCCCCGGTACGTATTGGTCATGGGGATACACACGATCTTTGGATCAATCCAAATTACAACGGTATTATGGCATTGGCCGATGATGGTGGCGGTTCTGTAACGTATAACAATGCACAAAGCTGGAGTACTTTGAACAATCAGCCTACAGCCCAGTTTTACCGTGTGAATGTTGACAATCGTTTTCCTTATTGGGTGTATGGAGGTCAGCAGGATAATACATCAGTAATGACGGCCAGCCGGAATAATTCTTTTGGATTGACAGAAAGAGACTGGATGTTTGGTCCCGGTTGTGAAAGTGCATGGATTGCTTTTGACCCCAATAATCCTGTTGCGTATTATGGTGGTTGTTACCAGGGTTATATTGAAGTGATGGATGCAGCAACCAAATCAACCAAAGATATTCAGGCATATCCATCTGTAAATCTTGCAGTGGAGCCAAAGAAAATGAAATACCGGTTTAACTGGAATGCGCCTATTGTGGCTTCACCACATGATCCGAATACTATTTATCATGGAGGTAATGTGTTGCTTAAAACAATCAACGGAGGATTAAGCTGGGAAGCGATCAGTGCGGATTTAACACGTAACGACAGCACCAAACAAGAACAAGGTGGGGGACCCATTACAAATGAAGGTGCTGGTGGTGAAAATTATAATACGATCTATTATGTGATTGAATCATCTTTAGAGAAAGGAGTGATATGGACCGGCAGTGATTGCGGACTGGTGCATGTAACGATGAATGGCGGACAGAGCTGGAGCAATGTTACCCCTGCAGGATTACAGGAATGTTTGATACAATCCATCGAACTATCTCCGAACGATAGAGCCACCGCCTATATCTCTGCTACACGATATAAGTTCAACGATTACGCTTCTTATACTTTTAAAACAACAGACTATGGTAAAACATGGACGAAGATCACTAATGGTGTGGATACAGATGATTTTATAAAAGTGATAAGAGAAGATAAAAAAGTAAAAGACTTATTGTATGCGGGAAGTGAAAGAGGTTTTTATATTTCATACAACGGTGGTCAAAGCTGGAATAAACTACAGCTGAATCTGCCCGTTGTGCCGGTTACGGATTTAATGATCCATGATAATGATTTAGTAGCAGCAACTGCTGGTCGTGCCTTTTGGATATTGGATGATTTGGGTGCACTGCAGCAATCCAAAGGAATGATGAATGATAAGGTAAAATTATTTTCACCTAAAGTATCTTATCATTACAGTGGAAGTTCGTTTGGCAGTGATAATGATGGTGCTTTTGGTAAAAATCCATTACAAGGGGTGATACTGGACTATTATTTGCCTGAAAAGGCAGATACTAATTTGCTGAAACTGGAAATAATAAATGCATCAGGTAAAATTGTAAAAACATTTACCAATAAAAAAGATGACAACTATAAGCCATACCCCGGTGGACCCGCACCTGCTACATTGATTCCCGCCCAAAAAGGATTAAATCGTTTTGCATGGGATCTGAACGGAGAAGATATTACACCGGATGTGCCGGGAGCATATGTGATGGGAGGGTATGGTGGTTATGCTGTAGCACCGGGTAATTACACCGTTCGATTAAATTATAAGGGTTATAGCAGTGAGACTAACGCAACTGTTTTACAGGATCCGGCATTAAAAGTTAGTGCTGCGGACTGGAATGAACAACAGCAGTTCTTAAGCAGAATTACTACGAATGTTTCTGCTATCCACACCTCCATAAATGAAATGCGTAAAGTGAAAAAGCAGATAGAAGCGTATAATGAATTAATGAAGGATGCAACCGATAATAAAGACTTAATAGAGAAAGGAAAAGAGTTGATTAAGAAAATAACTGCCTGGGAAAGTAATCTGATTGAGACAAGACAAAAAAATTTCCAGGATGTAATCAACTTCCCCAGTAAGCTGAATGTAGAATTTATTAATTTAAAAGGACTGGCTGATACACATGACCCAAGAATCACAAAAGGATTAAAAGACCGACTGAATGATTTGGAGAAAGAATGGAGTGGTTATAAAGCAGTTTACGAAAATGAATTAAAGAAAGCAGTGGAAGCATATAATAATTTGTTTAAGAGTAAAAATATACCGGCAATCATACAGTAGTTGCCGATAGATATACTCAGATGCCTGAAAGAAAAATTGCTTTGGTAGTTAACCCGCTTGCCGGTAAGGGTAAGGCAAACCAAATTGCCAGTTTGCTTGCCGGTAAGCTATATCATCATGCAATAGAATACAAACTATTTAACGAAACCTGGCCGGATCATTTTGATGAATATACTGATGTATGGATCGTTGGCGGTGACGGAACGATTAACTATTTCGTCAATAAATACCCGGATATAAAAATCCCCCTGGCATTATTTAAAGGAGGAACAGGAGATGATTTTGCCTGTGCTTTATATAGTGATGCTGACTGGAAACAGCAAATGGATATTGTATTAAAGGCTGAAGCAAAATGGATAGATGCAGGCGTTTGTAATGGCAAACTATTTTTAGTAGGGGTGGGCATTGGTTTTGAAGGAGAGATTTTAAAATCAATGAAGACTATTCGTTTAATTGGCGGACACCTGGGATATTACTTTGTAGTATTGAAAAAAATATTCAGCTTTAAAGAACACAAGTTTAAAATTTATAGTGAAAAGCTGATTGCAGAGGAAAGACTATTACTGGTAGAAGTAAATAATACTGCACGAACCGGAGGGGGTTTTACTATCTCACCAAAATCTCTTATTAATGATGGCTTACTGGATTTAGTGATTGCTAAACCACTTTCTATCCTTCAGCGTTTAAAATATCTGCCTGTTATTGAAAAAGGAAAACATCTGTCCCTTTCTTTCATACAACATAGAACAGGATCACATTTTACTATTGAATGTGAACAACAACTCCCTGCTCACCTTGATGGAGAACTGATTATGTCCCAAAAATTTGAATTTACAATTCTCCCGGGAAAGTTTTCTTTTTTGTATTAATGGGCACTTTCAAAATATTAACAGACAAGCTGCTTATTTAAGACTACCTTCCGGTGTTTCCGGTAATATAACCGGTACATAAAACAAACAATATGTCAAATATTACACAGGTAGTGAATGTAGATAAGAATCTTAAAATTTTAAAAAAAGGGGTACATGCATCTGATATTGATCAGTTACTCAGCAGCACCGGTCCGTTTACTTTTTTTGCCCCCACTGATATAGCTTTTGAAAAACTGGCAAAAGGGATGATGGATAATTTGCTGGAGCCACAAAACAGGGTTAAACTAACCGATTTAATGAACAATCATATTGTAAACGGTAAGATTACTTATGCTGAATTAAAGGACGGAGATACTTTGACAACTGTAAATGGTAAAGTATTAGTAGTGAATGTTAAAAACGGCTCAGTAAGTATTGGCGATATAACGGTGTTGCCCCGTGAAGCTAAAATAAGAAATGGCATCATGCATTTAACAGATACAGTTATACAATAAATTCATTTGTAAAATAAGTTAAACCATCCTTTTAGTAAAAGGATGGTTTTTTGTTTTCCTGATTTTCAAAACGGGCATAAAAAATTAATATACAGGTATAATTATATCTGTGTCGATGACACTAGTCGCTATTTTCCAAATGGAAATGCTGGTGATGTGCGCCTGCAGCAATATGCAATGCAAAACCAACAATGGCTGTGTCTTTTAAAATATTTATCCATGCTACCAGCCGCATTTCTTCGGAACCGGCATTAAACGCATTTGGTACGTGAATGGTTAAAATAAAAAACACCAGCCAGAAGGCAAGCAGGTAGCTGGTAAATTTTACATACTGGTTGGTTATAAATGATATGCCTGTAAGTATAAAACAGGCACCAACAATATATGCCCATGTAATACCAACCGGTAAAAACGAAGGAACATAAACCAGCAGATCATGCGGATACTTAAAATGAAATAGTCCAAATACTATCAATACAATAGCCAGGAGATAAATGGCAATCCTTGATATTATGTGATATTGTTTCATAAAATGAATTTTGTGTAAAAGTTAGGGCTATAAAAAAAAGGAAATACTGATTTCGCTCATGAAAACAATTCCAAACAGATGATATTCCTTAAGTACCCTGTTTAGTTTATCTCCATTTTCTTAAAATAGTATCAGATGGCTGGTAAACACCGGGAACTTTATCAATCCTCTTTATAATTTCAGCCAGTTTAACCGGGTCTTCGCTTATATATAATGGAAATGGTTCTGTGTTACTGTATCGGGTAGGTATAAAATAGTGATAACTATTTTCTTTAAGCCATTTGGCTGTGCTGTCACTTTTTAGCATTTGCACTATAACTGTATCCCTTGTCATTTTATTGATCCTTAAATATGTTTTTGCTGGCAAAATGAAATCATGCCAGGACCTGGTTTTGTCTGCACTCAATAGTTCGATATACAACTGACCGGCAATTTTTACAAATAATAACCGGTAAACAGATGTATCTAATTTGGCATTTTTGGTATCAGGTATTGGATCCATCAGCTCTGCTGTAAAACTTACACTTCCGCCGTAGCTAACAATGCCATTGGCATAAAAGGCGATAGTTGTATCTGATGATATACGAATATCATGCTCCATGCCACTCCAAACCCCTTCTATATTTTTTACCGGATAAAGGCTTACTCCTCGTATTGAATTACTGTCATTTACTAATCTTCGAAAACCATTTACTGAAAAACCTGAGGTGATTTTTCGCAAGATAAAATCAGCAACGTAAAAAGGCAGGTTACTAAAGTGGCATATCGTGAAAACTTTTTCATTTCTGTTTTTGGCACAAGTTAAGTGTGCTTTTATTGCTGTTACAATGACGAATTCTTGTTGGATTCGTGAGATTGGTCAGTAATAAAAAAGCTCCCTTTACAGAGAGCTTTACGGGTTTACTAAAAAAATCATCATCAGGAAAGAACATCAGAGAATTCGCCATTCGCTTTTTCCATTTCCTTCTTTAATTTTTCTTTCCCCATTTTAAATTTTTGACCCAACTGATCTTTTAGTTTTTTGCCACTATCAATTATTTTATGACGGGTGTCAGCGCCTTTATCGGGTGCAAATAAAATGCCCAATACCCCACCGATAGCCACACAGGCTCCTAAAGCTATCAGCATTTTGGATGTATTTTTCATATAAATATTTTACGGGTGAATAAATTGTAAATCTCACTTCTAAAATATGTTCACACATAAGCCTGATAAAATGAGTGTATTCATATAACAGGATGACTGTAATCAATATTTACTTAACTGCATTAATACATCTGTTAAGTAATTATCACTTTTTGGGTGGCCATATTACGATGGCTGCACAAATAATTATAATGTTTTTCATGATGTATTGCCCTACCAGTGTAAACCCATAAGGGGCATATTTAAAAGAGATGGACGGGAAGAAAAGAAACGGTGTAAATGTGCAGACCATATGAATGAACAGAAATACCAGGGCTGTACGAATACCTTTGCCAAAGATCAATGCAATACCAATAGCGCATTCCCATACGGCCAGTAAAATAATATTTACTGGCTGCGGAATTAGGCCAAATGTTAACTTATTAATCGTGTTAATAGCAAGATCTTCGGCCGGGCTATAGCCATGAAAAAATTTTAAGGCGCCAAACCATAAATAAATAATACCAATACTAATTCGAAGTGAATTGATGTAACGTTTGCTTACGGTTACAGATGCAGCAATCATGTTAGTAATGTTGGTGGAGGCGAAAAATTAGGATGTTAACTTGTTTTGCAGGTTGATAAAAATCATTCGGCCCTTTGAGATTAGTCAAAAGGCCGAAATCAGAATCTAAACGGGTTACTATAGATTACAAAGGAATATTACCATGTTTTTTTCTTGGGCGTTTAACCACTTTGTTTTCCAGCATGGCAAAGGATTTAATTAATTTTTTTCTTGTTTCTTTTGGTTCTATTACTTCGTCAATAAAACCTCGTTCAGCTGCCTGGTAAGGAGTGGCAAATTTTTCAGCATATTCCATTTCTTTCTCGTGGTGTTTTTTATGCGGATCGGCCGATTCGGAGATTTCTTTTTTGAAAATAATTTCACTGGCTCCTTTGGCACCCATCACAGCAATCTCGGCAGTGGGCCAGGCATAGTTCATATCGGCACCGATATGTTTGGAGTTCATTACATCGTAGGCGCCACCATATGCTTTACGGGTGATCACCGTTACTCTTGGCACGGTTGCTTCACTTAATGCATATAAAAGCTTTGCCCCGTTAGTGATGATGCCATTCCATTCCTGGTCAGTACCGGGTAAAAAGCCGGGTACATCTACCAATACCAATAATGGAATATTAAAGCAATCGCAAAAACGGGTAAATCTTGCGCCTTTTTTTGAACTGTCAATATCCAATACACCTGCTAAACTCATTGGCTGATTGGCTACGATGCCAACACTTCTTCCGGCCAGTCTTGCAAAACCAACTACAATATTGGTGGCAAAATCTTTATGTATCTCAAAGAAAGTATCTGTATCACAAATGCCATCAATTACTTCCCGCATATCATACGGCTGATTAGGATTTTCCGGGACAATACGTTCTAATACTTCTCTTGTTTCATCTACAGGTGTATAGGGAATTTTAGGTAATATGTCTTCACAGTTTTGCGGCATATAACTCAGTAAAACTTTTACCTGGTTAATACAATCCATATCGTTCATTGCAGTTAAATGTGTAACACCGGATTTAGTTGAATGGGTGGAAGCACCACCCAGCTCTTCCGAACTAACTTCTTCATTGGTAACTGTTTTCACAACGTTTGGTCCTGTAACAAACATATAACTGGTGTTCTCTACCATTATAGTAAAATCTGTCATGGCTGGAGAGTAAACAGCCCCACCGGCACAGGGCCCCATGATGGCGGATATTTGTGGAATAACTCCCGATGATTGCACATTACGATAAAAAATATCTGCATAGCCACCGAGTGAACGAACACCTTCCTGTATCCTTGCACCACCGGAATCATTTAGGCCGATCATTGGTGCCCCACCTTTCATAGCTAAATCCATGATACGACAGATTTTTTCAGCATGTGTTTCAGATAAGGCTCCACCAAAAACTGTGAAGTCCTGTGCAAACACATACACTAGTCTTCCGTTTACAGTACCATAGCCAGTTATTACACCATCACCATAATATTGCTGGTCTTCCATACCGAAATCTTTGGTGCGGTGTGTTACGAGGGCGCCGATCTCTTCAAAAGAACCGGGATCGAGCAGCAATTGTATACGTTCCCGGGCAGTAAGCTTTCCTTTTTGATGTTGTTTTTTATTTCTTTCCTTACCTCCACCTAATTTCCCTTCTTCAATTTTTTCTCTTAGTATATCGATCTTAGATTTCATATTCAATAGTTATAACAGTGATAGAAGAATGATCATGCCAGTCTGCGTTTCCAGCTGGTGGTTTTATGTTCAACAGGTTTTAAAATAGTTTGCTGATCGAGCCAGTACTTAACAGCAACCACCGCTGCAATTTCTGCATTGGCTTTCTGTTTTTCTTTTATACTTTCCGGTGTGTAATATTTTTTTACGAAGTGCGTATCAAAATGACCGGAGAAAAATGCTTCATGTTCAAATACAAACGTTCCAAATGGCAAAGTGGTTGAAACTCCTTCGATCTTATATTCTTTAATAGCCTGTAACATTTTTTGAATGGCTTCAGTTCTGGTTTTTCCGTGCACTACCAGTTTAGCGATCATAGGGTCGTAGTAAATTGGAATCGCCATTCCTTCTTCGTACCCATCATCTACCCGGATGCCTTCACCAGAAGGTCTTTTGTATTTTGTTAAAGTGCCAATAGATGGTAAGAAATTATTAAGCGGATCTTCTGCATATACCCTAAGTTCGATAGCATGACCATTGGGTTTAATATCATCCTGTGTGATGGCCAATTTTTCACCTCTTGCAATTCTTATTTGTTGTTCTACGAGGTCAAGTCCGAGTATCATTTCTGAAACCGGGTGTTCCACCTGCAGTCTTGTATTCATTTCAAGGAAATAGAAATTCAATTTATCATCTACTAAGAATTCTACCGTACCGGTACTTACATAATTACAGGACTTTGCTACCATTACAGCTGCATCACCAATCTTGTCTCTCATTTCGGGAGTAACAATAGCCGATGGAGTTTCTTCCACTACCTTCTGGTGGCGACGTTGTATACTGCATTCTCTTTCTAATCCATGTATAACATTACCATATTTATCAGCCACTACCTGCACTTCAATATGTCGTGGGGAGGTAACATATTTTTCTATAAAAACTGAGCCATCACCAAAAGATGAAGTGGCTTCACTGATAGCCCTTTCCATTTGTTCTTTCATATCTTCTGGTCTGTCAACGACACGCATTCCTTTACCACCGCCACCTGCGGAGGCTTTGATTAAAACGGGATAACCAATTTTATCTGCAACTGCAATAGCTTCTTTAACATCATCAATGGCATGATCAACACCGGGTACCATTGGAATATTATATTTCTTCACACTATCCTTGGCTGCCAGCTTTGATCCCATAACACGCATAGCTTCCGGAGTTGGGCCGATGAATTCAATGCCAGCATCTGTAACTTTTTGGGCAAAGTCTGCGTTCTCACTTAAAAATCCATAACCGGGATGAATACCATCTACTCCCAGCTCTTTACACACAGCAATGATCTTATCACCATTTAAATAAGATTGACTGGAAGGGCCGGGCCCGATACAAACTGCTTCGTCTGCAAATAACACATGTGGTGAACGACGATCAGCTTCAGAATAAACGGCTACCGATTTAATTCCCATTTTGCGGATAGTACGCATGATGCGTAACGCAATTTCTCCGCGGTTGGCTACTAATATCTTGTGCATAAAAAATAATTCAAAAATTTAAAATGTGAATGGTGAATAGTCAATGGTCAATATTTTTTTTGAGGTGAACTTGCAACTATTAACTACTCCATAAATAATACTCACTATTCACTATTGACCATTCACTTCTTATTCCAACTCAACAAGCAATTGTCCTTTCTCAACAGCCTGTCCGGATGATACAGCAATTCGTTTGATAACGGCATTGGTCTGAATCATAATACTATTTTCCATTTTCATGGCCTCCAGGATCAAAATTTTATCACCCTCATTTACAGTCTGACCATCTGTTACATTAATCTCTAATACCAACCCCGGCATGGGTGCTTTAATTTCTTTTATTTGTTTACCGGAGGCAGCACTGTATCCCATTTGATCAACGAGCATATCCAGTGCATCTTTGATCTCCATTTCAAAGCTTTCTCCTTCTACCTCTACAGTAATCCTTTTGCCATCGGCATGGATCAGTTTGGCATTAACGGAGCGTTGATCTTTGATGAGATTAAATTCAGTTGGTGAGATCTTAATAAGATCAGCTGATTCTATTTCTTCTTTCGAAAAGGAAAACTCAAACGCATTTGATTTTACCTTATATGCAATTGTACCATCAGGCATAGCAGTCGAATTTTCAGTAATTTAATTGATTTCGCTTAAAACAAACTAAGCTGTCAGGAAATCGTTTGCAAATTGGTGTACCGTCAAAAAGGAATCTATGATGTTACTCAAGGTTGAACAGAATTTAAATCAACAAAACGGCTTTTCGTATATGTTAAAAACAACGTTGTAATATTAACAGATATCCTTACTCTTTTACCATAATCTGGCACCTGCTTTGAAATATCTGCAGTAGCTGAAAAGATTCAGCAGCATTGAAAAGGATAATCTTAAAATTTAAAGTCATGAAAAAAATCTATTTATTATTGGTAGCAGCTTTGTTTGTTACTTTTATTTCTGCGGAAGCACAAAGGGTTATAGTTCAACTGCCATCTAATTACGAGGTGGACATAGATGGCCGTTATTACAGTAATAATGAAACGGTGAACAATATATCCTATGGCCAGCATACCGTAAGGCTTTACGAAGTTCGTCCCGGCTTGCTGGGTATTGGCAAGCGAAGACAACTGGTATCAACTTCAACCTTTGATCTTCGAAACAACGATGTGTCAATAGAAGTGGACAGAAACGGTCAGCTACGGATCTACGATTCCGGGTACAACAATAATCAGAATGGTAATTGGAATAACGGAAACCGTAATAATAACACGGGTAACGGAAATAATTACCAAAATGGGAACGGAAGAGGAAATGGCAAAGGCTATGGTCCATATAATAATCCTGACCGTGGTCATAAATATGGTTTATATAAAAAGAATAAAAATGACCGCCGTGACTGGAATGATGACGATGATGACCATGATCACGACCGCCGCGATAACAGGGACAACAGAAATTAATGTGCCATCAATAAGAAGCCGCTCAATGGAGCGGCTTTTTTGTAAACAGGACCCTGGGTTAATAATGATTTTCTATAATCATTTTCGTTTTCTTAACAAAAGATGGCCTGATACTTTTAAGTAGTAGTACAGCAACCAGATTTTTAAAAACAAAAAAAAGAATCATGAAAAAAGGAATTTTTACAATAACAACAGCACTTGTATTTTTAGCAGCCTGTAAAACTTCAAATGTTCAGGAGCCAGAATTCCGCGATATTAAAGATGTAAGACTGGTAAATGTTGGAGTGCTCAATACAACTGCCGGAGTTGATCTTATTTATTACAACCCCAATAATTTTGGTGTGGAGCTGGCAGATGCGAGAGGTGATGTGTATGTGGATGGTCAATACCTTGGAAGGTTTAACCTTAACGACAAGGTTAATATTGGAAAAAGAAAAGAATTTGTTATTCCTGCATTGGTTAGTGTAGATAATTTGGGATTAATAAAAAATCAAAGAGAAATCTATAAGAAGAAGGAAGTAACAGTAAGGATTGATGGATTTGCAAGGTTGAAAAAAGCTGGGTTTTCAAAAGAAATCCCGGTAAAATATGAGGGGATGCAGAGCGTTGATAAATTCAGAAGTATTGTTTCTCACTAATAGAATAATAAAAAACATCCGCCAGTTGGCGGATGTTTTTTAAATAGCATAACTACTGTATCACCCTTATCGTTCCCGCCCCATTATAACTATGGTATTCTCCATTGTATATCGCATCTGCACTTACCGGTCCCATCTTAAATACTCCCGGCGACACGGCCCGAACTGCATAGTAATACATCTGCTTTTTGTAATACAAATCAGTAAACATATTAATGCGGTCATCTCTTACATCGAGGATAGGAGTGGAAGCGTCTTTGATCCATTCCATGCCCGGTAAATCTTTGGTGCGGGGATTTTCAATTTCAAAACCGGCAGGAAGTAAATCGGTAATTACAATATTGTTGACAGTGGTATTGTTAGAACCTTCCAAACTAATCGCCACAATAATCAAATCATTTTGTTTGAAAGTATTGTTGGTGATCAATCTTCCATAACGGTCGTAAAACTGTTTACGCACTTTAATGAAATTGTATTCCTGTTTGTAACTGGCACTGATGCCTTCTGCCTGCCAGAAATAATAGATAGCTCCATTTCCTTTGGTTGATATTTCCACATTGGTTCCGCCGAGTTCTTTTGAGCTGACAGCTAAATCATTGCCTTTGGTTTCTTTTACCACTTTGCCGTTTACTTTAACAGATGCAGTAACATCACTGTTATTGGCAGCTCTTGCCATGATGCCGGTTTGATTATTAGTTGGGTAAACATCTAACAAACAATTCAAAGCAATGGCTTCATCTCTTACATCGCTGTAAAAACTTCCACCGGTTTGTGCCACACTTTCTTCACCGGTGAAACTGGTAGGTAATAACTCTTTAAATTTATTTTTATCACATGCCATGGCAAATGCCACACTCAGCATATACTTGCTATCCAAACTCAGTAAATCAGGATTGCTCTTATAATAGTTCATGGCACTTACCTGTGGCTGACCAGCCAATGCCAGCACATATAAACTATAAGCCACTTCTTTCGGTGCAATTTTCTTTTGCTGGTTGCGGTTATAATAATAGCTGATGGTTTCTTTATTCTTGAGCTTGCCGGTTAAAAAATTCAGCATGGTGCTGAGTAAACTATTGTCCACATCAAAACCGGCTTTCTTCGCTTCGAGTAAGAAGTGTGCTGAATAAACAGTTGCCCACCAATCAGCTTCACCTTCATCCCACAAAGTAACCGCACCGTTGTATAGTTGCCGCATTTTTATTTTGCGGATGGCTTCAATGATATTGTAGTTGGCATTTTGTTTATTGCCTTTAAACTTATGCAGCAAATCAGCCATATCACTAAAATATAATTGAGGGAAGGCAGCACTTACTGTTTGCTCTGTACATCCATAAGGATATTGTACTAAATAACTCATCTGGTCTGCCACTTGCAGCACTGGTGATTTACTTATTACGAGTTGATAATTGTCGGATGAAGGAATAAAATCATTCGCTGTAAAGTTGATGTTTTGCGAACTGCCGCCGTTGATACTTCCATAACCTGTAACTTTTTGCAAAGAAGAAGCCGGGCGAACAGTGATATCCGTTTCGTCTGTGAATTTTTCACCCAATCCATTTACTTCTACTTTTACTTTTCCTGCATTGACTGATGGTAATGCCAATACTTTAAATGTTACACGATTCTCAGCATTAGCAGCTAAGCTTACCGATTGTTTATTTCCTCCAACCACCTGCATTGGCCCTTCTACTTTTAATTCAGCATTGGCTGTTGTTGCTTTTGCTGTAGTATTAGTAATCGTAACCGGAAGTGTTACCGTATCACCCGGACTTAAGAATCTTGGCAAGGCAGTACTCAGCACAATCGGGTCTGCCACCGTCATGGCTGCATCAGTAGAACCAAAGCTTTCATCTTTATACGCAACTGCTATTAATCTTACTTCGCCACTGAATTGTGGAATATCAAATTCAAAACTGGCATTACCGATTCCATTGGTTGTTTGAATACCGCTCCAGTAACTCACTAATTTTATCCGGTCGTTACGAATAGGGGTTACTCTTTTTTCCAAATCATAACCATCACCACCCGTGCTGCTTAATCTTGCTTTTATCTCTGGTAACAACAACGGATAAATATCATAACCATTTACTTCCAATGCTTTTTTCTGATAATAATAGTCGTATGGATTGGGTGTTTTAAAATTTGAAACCTGCAATACACCATTATCCACTGCTGCTAATGTTACTTTACAGTTGGGTGCCGCTTTCACGGTTACTGTTTGATGTGTTTTGGAACGGACAGATTTTGCTGCTACAATCTGCACATCAATCTTACGGTTCTTGTTATCTACTTTTAAACTTTTATAACCATGTGCCACCGTCAATGGAATATCACTTACTCCATGTGATTTGAATAAAGTAGCTGTAACATATACATTCGGCAAATATTCATCAGTGAGTTTAATATCCAATGATGCATCTCTCTTTTCTACATTTACATACTGGTAAGAAACAATTTTATCTGTTTCAAAAGTTACCAGCATCTTACCTTTGAAAGGTGTTTTGAAATGTATAGTAGCTGATTCACCTGAATTGTATTTCTCTTTATCCACTTCAATATCAATATTGCCTTCATTGTTTACTTCAAAAGAATTATTGTCGCCACCCCACCAGCCATAACTGTAGAATGATTTGCTCACATAAGTAGCCACACCGGGTTTCATAATGCTTACTTCATAATCGCCGGGGGTTCTTGGCGTAAAAGAAAAATTGTTTTTATCTCCGTTCAACACGATATAGGAATTGTGAACCAGCTTATCCTCCTTCTGTGACTCATAACGGAAATAAGAACCGCTCTTGCTCAATACCGTTCTGTATTCATGCTTGATAACCTGTACTTCTGCTTTTACATTGCTGGCTGGTTTTTCATCTTTCGTCATAGCCATTAATGGAAACTGTATGGCCTGGTTCAATGGATAATAACCATAACCATCATCAGCAATACCATAAAAAATATCCTGCGTGTAAATATCAGAATAAGTCATGCGGTTTACCGGCCGACCTGTTTCATCAAACACCGTTGTATAGAAACTGGCCTGTAGCAAGCCCATATTGATATAGGCTGTTGGTACCGCATAGTTTTCAGTAGCATTCCCTTCTGCATCTGTTTTTCCTTCGTTGGTTTTATCATCAAAGAATGTTTTTTGATTGGCTAAGGAGAAATCAAATTTGTCATAACCTTTCGTACTAAACATTTTTTGACGAACCTGTATTTGACATTCATAATTACGATTGGCAGCAGGAGGACCAAAAAAGTTTTGCGCGTTAATGGCCAGGCTGATATTATCACCGGGCACACTATTCGGCTTGCTTACTTTGGTAGCTACTTTAATCCTGTCGGGAACAAATTCTTCAATGCTGAAGTTTTTAGACGATAGCAATACATCATTGCTGGTATAAACTTGTAATGCGTAACTGCCGGTGATAGCCGTTTTGCTGATGTCAACAGACCCTTCACAGCTTCCCTGTTCATTTAATGTTTTGCGTAGCTGTGTCAACTCTTTTCCATTGGGGAAAAGGAATTTCAACTTCAGCAACATTTCACCGGGGCTCTTCCATTGTTTATCCCGAACGATGACAGAAAAATGTACCCGTTCACCCGGACGATAAATATCTCTTTCCGGATATATGAATGCATCTAATCCTGATGGATTCGTTCTTTTGCCACCTACATCAAAGCGACTTGTCCCAACTTCGGTACTGCTGAAAGGCATATAGTTAAAATCATCAGCAGTTTTTGCAATCACCATTGCCGGTTTAAAACCTCTGAATTCTTTTTTAGTGTATGCTATTTCGGCCACACCATCACCATTAGTATTGCCCACACCAATCACCTGGTTATTGTAACCATATGCTGTTACGGATGCAGAGGCAATTGGCTGCGTTGTTTTAATACTGTTGGCAAAAACAACCAGTTTGTCTTTACCCTCTTTTGCAATTAAACCAATATCACTTACGCTGAGGAAACGGCTGTCACGAACTGATGCCGAAACTATCTCCATATCAGTATAAACAACCACCACAATCCAAAACACAAAAAGGCTTGCAGAATGCAGGCCTTTTCTTTTACAAACTTAAAGTATCAGTGAACAAAAGTTAAGACTACAGTAGTAATAAAGCCCAATCAGGAAACCACCCGAATTCGGGCTGTATATCGAATTCGGGCTCCTTTTCATTGTGAATTTTATCTTGAGGCAACGAAGGATTCTTTTGCCCACCCAAAAGAAAGTAAATAGAGACCATAAATTATAGGAAATCCCAAAAAACAGAAAGAAGCAGCAATACAAGACTTATACAAAATAAAAATGCCCCAGATAAATCTGAGGCATTCAATGAATATGGCACCTACCTACTCTCCCGGCTGTTACGCTAGTACCATCGGCCATGAGGGACTTAACTTCTCTGTTCGGAATGGGAAGAGGTGAACACCCTCGGCAAAAGCACCATAAGAAAATAAACGCTGAACGCTTTAGGCTAAATGCCAAACGCAGAGATGCGTTTTGCGTTATGCGTTACGCTTTTGGCGTAAATAAAATTACATATTGGGAATTGTAAATGAAGAGTAACGGTTTTACGTCTTCCAATAGAAGATGGTTTATTACTGGAATGAGTACCATATAATAAAAAAAATTAAAGCTAACGGGTAATTAGTACTACTCGACTTTACTGTTACCAGTTTTACATCTGTAGCCTATCAACGTCATAGTCTTTGACGACCCTTAAAAGTAAACTCATCTTGTGGAAGGTTTCACGCTTAGATGCTTTCAGCGTTTATCCTGCCCGTACATAGCTACTCTGCACTGCACCTGGCGGCACAACAGATACACCAGCGGTACGTACGACCCGGTCCTCTCGTACTAAGGTCATGTCCACTCAATTTACTAACGCCCATCACAGATAGGGACCGAACTGTCTTGCGACGTTCTGAACCCAGTTCACGTGCCACTTTAATCGGCGAACAGCCGAACCCTTGGGACCTTCTCCAGCCCCAGGATGTGACGAACCGACATCGAGGTGCCAAACCTCCCCGTCGATATGAGCTCTTGGGGGAGATCAGCCTGTTATCCCCGGAGTACCTTTTATCCTTTGAGCGACGGCCCTTCCATACAGAACCGCCGGATCACTTTAGCCAGCTTTCGCTCCTGCTCGACTTGTATGTCTCACAGTCAAGCACCCTTATACTAATGCGCTCTTCGTACGATTACCAACCGTACTGAGGGTACCTTTGCGAGCCTCCGTTACATTTTAGGAGGCGACCACCCCAGTCAAACTACCCACCATGCACTGTCCCCCGCAAGGGGTTAGGTTCCAAGTAACAGAAGGTTGGTATTTCACCGACCGCTCCACGGCACCTGGCGGCACCGCTTCATAGCGTCCCAACTATACTACACATCTGTGACTCGAAATCAATGCAAAGTTGTAGTGAAGGTTCACGGGGTCTTTCCGTCCCGTGACGGGTAACCGGCATCTTCACCGATACTACAATTTCACCGGGCTCGTGGAGGAGACAGTGTTCAACTCATTAGACCATTCGTGCAGGTCGGAACTTACCCGACAAGGAATTTCGCTACCTTAGGACCGTTATAGTTACGGCCGCCGTTTACTGGGGCTTCAGTCAGAAGCTTTGGCTTGCGCCGAACATCCTTCCTTAACCTTCCAGCACCGGGCAGGTATCAGGCTCTATACGTCATCTTTCGATTTTGCAGGGCCCTGTGTTTTTGCTAAACAGTTGGTTGAACCATTTTACTGTGACCACCCATAAGGTGGTACGCTTTATCCCGAAGTTACAGCGTCAATTTGCCTAGTTCCTTCTCCACGGCTCACCCGAGCGCCTTAGAATATTCTTCCCGTCCACCTGTGTCGGTTTACGGTACGGGCCGCTTTAGCCTAACCTTAGAGGTTTTTCTCGGAGGTTTGATTAGGACCACTATCTGCTCTGCCGAAGCTTTGCAGTACTATCACGTTCGACATTCTCTGCGGATTTACCTGCAAAAAATATATCTACACGCTTTAACCCGGTATTCCGTAACCGGGCGGGTCTTTCACTACCTCGTCACCCCATCGAAACTAAAGCGGGTGTTGGAATATTAACCAACTTTCCATCAGCTACCCCTTTCGGGTTTGCCTAAGGACCCGACTAACCCTGATCTGATTAACATTGATCAGGAAACCTTGGACTTACGGCGATAGAGTTTTTCACTCTATTTATCGTTACTTATGCCTACATTTTCTTTTGAAACCGCTCCAGCATGCGTCGCCGCACACCTTCAATGCTGTTTCAATGCTCCCCTACCGATATACCACGTAAGTGGCAATCTTAGAGCTTCGGTAGTATGTTTGATGCCCGATCATTTTCCGTGCAGGGTCTCTCGACCAGTGAGCTGTTACGCACTCTTTAAATGAATGGCTGCTTCCAAGCCAACATCCTGGCTGTTATAGAAACCCCACCTCGTTTGACCAACTTAACATACGTTTAGGGACCTTAGCTGCTAATCTGGGTTATTTCCCTCTCGGCCACGGACCTTAGCGCCCGCAGCCTCACTCCCGGAGATATGTGTTAGCATTCGGAGTTTGTCAGGGTTTGGTAGGCGGTGAAGCCCCCTAGCCCAATCAGTAGCTCTACCTCTAACACACTTCTTATATCCGAGGCTGTTCCTAAAAACATTTCGGGGAGAACGAGCTATCTCTCAGTTTGATTGGCCTTTCACCCCTATCCACAGGTCATCCCATAACTTTTCAACGTTAATGAGTTCGGTCCTCCAGTGTGTGTTACCACACCTTCAACCTGCCCATGGATAGATCACAAAGTTTCGCGTCTGCCCCCACTAACTAAACGCCCTATTTGGACTCGCTTTCGCTACGGCTCCGTTACTTAAGAACTTAACCTCGCTAGTGAGGAGCAACTCGTAGGCTCATTATGCAAAAGGCACGCCGTCATCCCGATAAATCGGGACTCCGACCGCTTGTAGGCGCACGGTTTCAGGTACTATTTCACTCCCTTGTTTAGGGTGCTTTTCACCTTTCCCTTACGGTACTGGTTCACTATCGGTCTCTGAGGAGTATTTAGCCTTACCAGATGGTGCTGGCAGATTCAGGCAGGATTCCTCCGGTCCCGCCGTACTCAGGATACTGCTCGTCCTTCTCAATTTGTATCTACGGGGCTATCACCCGCTATGGCTCAACTTTCCAGAAGATTCAATTTGATGAGAATTTCTAAATGCAGTCCTACAACCCTCCTGCGGCACGCCGCCGAAGTTTAGGCTTTTCCCTTTTCGCTCGCCACTACTCAGGGAATCATTATTATTTTCTATTCCTCTCCCTACTTAGATGTTTCAGTTCAGGAGGTTGGCTTCCTTTCGGATGACATACCTTCAGTATGCCGGGTTGTCCCATTCGGAAATCTGCGGATATAATGCTTGTGTGCAGCTCCCCGCAGCTTATCGCAGCTTACCACGTCCTTCTTCGCCTCTCAGAGCCAAGGCATCCACCATACGCCCTTATTTGCTTTAAAAGAGTTTGCCGTTACTCGTCATTTACAATTTTTACAACTATTTGATTAGTTTATCCCAATATGTCAAAGAACTTTGTTCAAATGCATTTAGCAAATGAAAGAAGTTGATGTTTGGAGTACGAGTCCAACAGGCCCATGCCTACATCAATATTTTTAAGATCTTTTGTGGAGGATATCGGAGTCGAACCGATGACCCTCTGCGTGCAAGGCAGATGCTCTAGCCAACTGAGCTAACCCCCCAAATTATTTGGCTGTTAGCTTGCAGCTTGTAGCTTTAAGCTTGCAGCTTTTTGGTAGACCCGACCAGATTTGAACTGGTGACCCCTACATTATCAGTGTAGTGCTCTAACCAGGCTGAGCTACGGATCTGTGATTGTAGCCCCTTTTTATCGGGTTACTCAAAAAATAAAGAGCAAAAATTGAAAGTATTTGGAAACAATAACTAAAAAGGATTTAGCAATCTCTAAAAAGGAGGTATTCCAGCCGCACCTTCCGATACGGCTACCTTGTTACGACTTAGCCCCAGTCACTAGTTTTACCCTAGGCGGCTCCTTACGGTTACCGACTTTAGGTACACCCAGCTTCCATGGCTTGACGGGCGGTGTGTGCAAGGTCCGGGAACGTATTCACCGTATCATTGCTGATATACGATTACTAGCGATTCCAGCTTCATGGAGTCGAGTTGCAGACTCCAATCTGAACTGAGAGAAGGTTTTTGGGATTGGCTCCTTATCACTAAGTGGCAGCCCTTTGTCCTTCCCATTGTAGCACGTGTGTAGCCCAGGGCATAAAGGCCATGATGACTTGACATCATCCCCTCCTTCCTCACGTCTTACGACGGCAGTTTCTTTAGAGTTCCCAGCATTACCTGATGGCAACTAAAGATAGGGGTTGCGCTCGTTGCGGGACTTAACCCAACACCTCACGGCACGAGCTGACGACAGCCATGCAGCACCTTACTGGCAGTGTATTGCTACAAAGTGAGCTTTCACCCACGGTCTCCCAGCATTCTAGCCCTGGTAAGGTTCCTCGCGTATCATCGAATTAAACCACATGCTCCACCGCTTGTGCGGACCCCCGCCAATTCCTTTGAGTTTCAACCTTGCGGTCGTACTTCCCAGGTGGGATACTTAATGCTTTCGCTCAGACACCAACAGTGTATCGCTGATGTCGAGTATCCATCGTTTAGGGCGTGGACTACCAGGGTATCTAATCCTGTTTGATCCCCACGCTTTCGAGCCTCAGCGTCAATCATCCCGTAGTAAGCTGCCTTCGCAATGGGTGTTCTATGTCATATCTAAGCATTTCACCGCTACATGACATATTCCGCTTACCTCCAGGATATTCAAGACAGATAGTATCAATGGCAGTTTCCGGGTTAAGCCCGGAGATTTCACCACTGACTTACCTGCCCGCCTACGCTCCCTTTAAACCCAGTGAATCCGGATAACGCTTGCACCCTCCGTATTACCGCGGCTGCTGGCACGGAGTTAGCCGGTGCTTATTCCTCTGGTACCGTCAGTTGAGCTAGAAAGCCCCTTTTTCGTCCCAGATAAAAGAAGTTTACAATCCAGAGGACCTTCATCCTTCACGCGGCATGGCTGGTTCAGACTTGCGTCCATTGACCAATATTCCTTACTGCTGCCTCCCGTAGGAGTCGGGCCCGTGTCTCAGTGCCCGTGTGACTGGTCGTGCTCTCACACCAGTTACTGATCGCAGGCTTGGTGGGCCGTTACCCCGCCAACTACCTAATCAGCCGCACAGCCATCTTCAAGCGCCGGAGCTATAATATAAAAGTGATGCCACTCTCATATGTTACGGTGTATTAATCCAAATTTCTCTGGGCTATTCACCACTTGAAGGAAGGTTCTGTACGTGTTCCGCACCCGTTTGCCGGTCGCCATCAAATGTATTGCTACACTCATGCTGCCCCACGACTTGCATGTATTAAGCCTGCCGCTAGCGTTCATCCTGAGCCAGGATCAAACTCTCCATTGTAAATGAGTTTTGATACTGACTAATTAATTTCATCGGAAATCAACTTGTCAAATCGAATGTATTTGTCGCTAATAAACCTTACCGTAAATCATTGATTTACGTGTTACTGTTTCCAAACTTTCAAAGATCTTTCGGCTTTATTTTGCCGCCGTTTTTGAAACGGAGTGCAAAGGTAAGAGCCTTTATAATTCAATCAAAATTTTTGTTGATTTATTTCGAAATTTTTTCTTCAGAAAAACCAAAATATTTTGAAGAGCTATTGCTATTTTTTTAGCGGACTGCAAAGATAGGGTGATGACGATTCTCCACAAACTTTTAATCTCTCTTTTTTATCAACAACCACTTCTTTTTCACTGCAATCACACTCAAAGAACTGTGCCGTTTTTTTGTAAAGCGGGCCGCAAAGATAGGCAGGGATTAATTGCATCCAAATGTTTTTTAAACAAATGTTTGCCCAAAGTCATGAAACCCTTAATGACAAAGGGTTTCATGAATAAATATTTTTTTTAGATTATATGTTTAAGCCCCAAAAAAAGAATAAAAAATCACATTTTAAGGTAGGGGGTAGTTTACTTTAACTAAAAGTAATCCATGGCCAGGAACAGAAAAATTTGCTTTTGAGCAATCTTTGGCTTCAATTACAGATCGAAAATCATCAATTGTTATCTTCTCCCGACCTACCTGAAGCATTGTACCTACTAAACCACGTACCATCCCTCTTAAAAAACGGTTTGCTTTAACTTTATAAATTAATAATTCCCCATCTTTTACCCATTCGCTATTGATTACTACACAATTAAAAGATTGAACCTGCGTATTTCGTTTTGAGAAAGTAGTAAAATCATTGTATTCAGGAATAATGGAAGCAGCTCTTTGTAATAATTCAAAATTTAGAGAATACGGATAATAATATGCCTGATTGTTAATAAAAGGGTCTTTAAACTGGTATATAGAATATTTATATTCTCTGCTAATGGCATCGAATCGGCTATGAGCTGCCTGGGTCGTTAATTCAATATTTTTAATGACAATATCTGGAGGCAGAATAGCATTAAGATTATAAATTATGTTCACATTAACTTCGAGTTCAGTGTCGAAGTGGAAAAAATTCTGAAGGGCATGCACACCAGTATCAGTCCTTGAAGAACCTGTAAGCTTTATTTCTTGTTTAAAGAATATTTGCAGCGCTTTTTCTACTTCTGACTGGATTGTTTGTGCATTATCCTGAATTTGAAATCCTGCGTAGTTTTTCCCATTATATGCTACCTCAATAAAATAACGGCTCATGCTTGTTGCTTACTTTAAAAGTAGCCAATTAGTTTTTAATCATTGCCCTGAAACGGTTGATATAATATTCTTCTGTTAACAATGATGATAGTTGCTTAAAATTATCTGTATCGTAAACATAGGGATATGCTGCATCCAAAAACTTATACCTGCCATTATCTTTTAAAAAGAGGACGCACAGGTTTTTTACCTGATCTGTAGTGAAACACCTGGTTTTAAATATTTTTCTGGCAGCGGAAACCATATCATCATCATTTTCTTCAGCTACCATTTTTTTTCGCAGACCCATAAAGTCTTTTTCTGTAGCCATATTCTTACAATCTGAATTCACCATTATCACTTTCGAACTTTCTTTTATTATCTCTTTTTCTGGCACCTTTTCTATTTTCAACTCCTCAATTGGCTTTTCTTTTTCAACTATTTTTTCAAGTTGTTGCCCAATTGCATTTGAATCAACTCCTTTTGCAATAGAATCCTTTTTTATAAGTTCAATTATTGCCGGCACACTGGCCTTTTTGGATGTATCAACAATTATATCAATAAATTTTGGCTCCTCTTTGGATGATGATTTAATCGAGTCTTTATTCCTTTCCTGGTTTATTACTAAAGGTTTTATTTCAATTTTCTCTTTTCTTATGGAAAGATTGATCGTATCCTTTTCGCCTGTTTTTTCTTCTGCTATATATATATAGTCATAGCTTTCTGTATTTTCATTTGTAGCAAAAAGGCTTATTGCAGCTCTGGGGGTTATAATTTCTGACTGTGTACTAACTTCCTTCGTTTTAACAATTGGCTTGATTTCATTTGTGATTTCTGATTTTAGTGTATCAGTATGCATTTCGTCAGCCTTATTTATCCCTTGCGTTAAAGGCCTATCTTCAACTTTAGCTACAGCAAAAACAGAATCAGTTTTTTTTGATTCATTTAAATTGGCAGTTTTTAAATCAGATTTATTCTCTTTTTGCGCAGACTTTATTACAGGCTTTTCCTGTTGTTTATCAACCTTAGCAGTAATTGAATCAACTACAGGTTTAACAGCCTCTTCTTTCTTAATAACAGGTGGAGGCAAAGGCTTTTCTACAGCAATATTTTTAACCGTTGAATCTTTAGTGACCTGAACCAGTAAATCGCCAAAAGGACTCTTTACCTCTTCCACTTTAGACGAATTAACAACAGCGGTAGTACTTACAGCTTCTTTTGCCGGGTTTACAATTTCTTTGGTTGCATAAACAACAGCTAAAGTTTGTAAATTGTACAACCCCCAGCCCTTATCACCAAACTCCTTCAATAAATACCCCGCATCTTTGCTTCCATTAAATGTTATCAAAAAAGATTGTTCCGGGTAAAGATTCCTGGGAAAACCAATCACAAAACTGATTTGCGGTTCCTGAATTTTAGAAAGTATAAGATAGCCTGTAGTGGAAGAACTCCACACTTTATTATTCCACTTTATATAAAAGGGTTGTTTATTATCAGTTTGTATATAAGCAAATCGGTTAACTTGCTGGGTATAGGTTAGCTTAAATGCAAAAACATTAACCAGGAAACAAAACAAGATTTTTCGCATCATTTTAATAATATACTGTTTAAAGACAAAGCTACCTTTTTTTCCAATCTATTTTGAAATGCAATAAATTTTATCAGCGATTCTTTATTTATTCAACGGACAAACAGACCCAGAGCTGACCATCGCCAATATTGTTACAATAACCGTCTTTCATTCTTAATATAAACCCATTTAAAAATCCACTACCCCATTTTAGAAAATAATACCATGCTATATAATATCTTTACGCCTCAAAATTTATAAATGGCATTATTAAATTCGTTCCACAAATTACCTGCTTTAGTTTTTAGTTTATTTATTTGTTCCTTTTTATCTGCCCAAAGCATTGATAAAGAAGTTGAAGATACCAGTTGGAAAAAGATTTACCGGGCCACCCCCACAAAAGACTTTGACCTTGTTCATACCAAACTGGATGTACGTTTTGATTATGCCAAAGCTTACTTATATGGTAAAGTTCAAATTACACTGAAACCTCATTTTTATCCTGCCAGGCAACTTCGTTTAGATGCAAAAGGTATGGAGCTGCACGAAGTAAGTTTGTTAAAAGGAACACAAAAAATTAAACTCCGCTACGATTACAGTGATGAAAATAATCTCAATATTTTTTTAGATAAAGAATATAAAGGCGGCGAAACACTTAGCATTTACATTGACTACACAGCAAAGCCAAATGAATATGCGGCCAAAGGTAGTGAAGCCATAAAAGAAGCAAAAGGTCTTTATTTTATTAATCCTAAAGGAGAAGAGAAGGATAAACCAATTCAAATATGGACGCAGGGAGAGACAGAAGCTAATTCTGTTTGGTGCCCCACTATTGATAAACCCAATCAACGCCAGACTGACGAAATAAGTATGACAGTGCCTGATAAATATGTGACACTAAGCAATGGGCTACTTGTTATGCAAAAGAAAAATACGGATGGCACCAGGACCGATACCTGGAAAATGGATTTACCCCAAGCTCCTTATTTGATGATGATGGCTGCAGGTGATTTTAAAATTTATAAAGACAAATGGCGTAATAAGGAAGTTAGTTATTATTTAGAACCTGCCTACGCTCCTTATGCTAAACAAATATTTGGAAACACTCCCGAAATAATAGAATTCTATTCAAAAATTTTAGGGGTGGATTTTCCCTGGCAAAAATATTCTCAGATAGTGGTCAGGGATTTTGTAAGTGGTGCAGAAGAAAATACTACAGCTACCGTTCACAATGAATCTGTACAACGTACCCCCAGAGAATTATTAGACGGCAACCAGGAAGATTATATAGCCCATGAATTATTTCATCAATGGTTTGGCGATCTCGTAACAACAGAAAGCTGGAGTAATATCACCGTAAATGAATCCCTTGCAAATTACAGCGAAGTACTTTGGTTTGGATATAAATATGGAAAAGATGCCGGTGATGCAAAATTTCTGGAGGATATGACTTATTACCTGAGTGATCCCGCAAAAGAAAAACTCAACCTTGTGCGATTTAATTATGCAGATAAAGAAGATGTATTTGACCTGGTCAGTTATCAAAAAGGTGGGGCTATATTACACATGCTGAGGAATTATGTTGGCGATAGTGCTTTCTTCAAAGCACTTAATCTTTATCTCACCACCAATAAATTTAAAAGTACGGAAGCCACCAATCTTCGTCTGGCATTTGAAGAAGTTACCGGTGAAGATTTAAACTGGTTCTGGAACCAATGGTATTATGGAAGCGGTCATCCAAACTTAAAGATAGATTATATATATACTGGAGAAAAAGTGAAAGTGATTGTTCAGCAGCAAACCGGTAAGCTGTTCCGTTTACCCATTGCCATTGATTTGTACAGTGGTCCAACAAAAGAAAGACACAAAGTATGGATTGAAAAACAAAGCGAAGTATTTGAATTCCCATATTCTAAAAAACCCGATTTGGTGAATGTAGACGGAGATAAAATTTTACTGTGTGTGAAGGAAGACAACAAGACAATGGAAAATTATGAACACCAGTTTAAATATGCACGCACCTTCATAGACCGTCATGAAGCATTGGAATATTTCTATTCCAAAATGAGTAAAAATATTTTTTGGGGGTTAAAAGATAAATACAAAGGAATCCGTTACCAGGCACTTGGAATTATTGCCGAACTTAAAGACAGCATGGATTATAAAGAAGCAGAACCTGAATTAAAAAAGATCGCTGAGTCTGATGAGCACCGTCCTAACCGTGCTATTGCAATATCCTTATTATCTTATCTCGGTAAAGATGAATATCTGCCTCTATTCAAAAAAAGTTTATTGGACTCTTCGTTTTCTGTTTCTATAGCAAGTATGATCGCCCTGCAGGATAAAGACATGGAATATGTGAAAGAAAAATTACACCTGATTAAAAAAGAAGCAAAAGGGGATTTACTCAATATTATCAGGAACTTTGAAATTTCTTCTTCAGAAGAAAGCAAATTTGATTCCCTGTACAACGCTTTTGATGCCATAGAATTTGGATTAGAAAAGTTTGAATTTGCTGAACCATTTACCCGTTTTCTGGGTCATGTTACCGATTTCAACAAGTTCAAAAAAGGAGTAAACGCCATAAATAGTTTTCGTAAAAACATACAACCAGGCACACAAGCCAGGGAAATGGTGATGGATCTGATAAAAGGAATTCTTAAAAAGAAAGAAGAAATGTACAGCAAGAATAACAGCGAGGATATCAAGAAACAAATTGATTATCTGAAGACAATTGTGAAGTAATTAAGAAGTTATATTATGACTGTCTAACAGATAATTCCCATTTCCAGGACGATTTGATCATTTCGTCCAGTTCCAATTCAGCTTTCCATCCCAACACTTTATTTGCTTTGGTAATATCAGCATATACAACAGCAGCATCACCCTCCCTCCTGTCACCTATTTTATAATTAAGTTTTACTCCAGTACATCTTTCAAATACCTTAATTATTTCCAATACTGAAGTTGGTTTACCTGTTCCTATATTAAATACTTCACAAGAGGTTTCGTTTTTCTGTTGAAACAACCGGTCACAAGCCATCACATGAGCTTTTGCTAAATCCACTACATGAATATAATCCCGCAGGCAACTTCCATCCGGGGTGTCGTAATCATTTCCATAAACAGTTAATTGTTCCAGGCCTCCAGCACCGGTTTGCATAACATAAGGAAATAAATTATTGGGAATACCTATAGGCAACTCTCCCATCAAAGCCGATCCATGTGCACCAACAGGATTAAAATAACGGAGTGAAACAGCATTTATGATTCCTGCTGCAGTTAGCTTCTCTAATATTTCCTCGCCCATTTGTTTGGTGCTTCCGTAAGCAGATAATGCTTTTTGAAATGGAGTACTCTCCGTTACCGGTAATTTCTCTGGCTGACCGTACACCGTTGCAGAAGATGAAAAGATGAGCTTACTCACTTTAGCATCTTTCATACATTCAATTATATTTATTAATGATGAAAGATTATTATGAAAATACTTTAGCGGTTCTTTTACAGATTCGGAAACAGATTTATATGCAGCAAAATGAATGACCACATCAACCGGATGCTGACTGAATATTTCTGCTGTCTTTATTTTATCAGTTAAATCAACATTAAAAAAAATCGGCTTCACACCCGTGATCTGTTCAATTCTTTCTAAAATAAAGAATTCAGAATTGCTGAGATTGTCGGCAACAATAACATTAAAGTCTTTCTTTATTAACTCCACCGATGTATGCGACCCAATATAGCCGAGGCCACCGGCTACTAACACTGTTGCTGCCATTTAGTTATTCTGTAGAAAATGAAAAAATAGTTTGACTGTTAAATATTTTACCGGCCTTCAAAACAGTTGATGGGAAATGATGATGATTCGGAGCATCCGGATAATGCTGTGTTTCCAGGCAAAATCCTGAACGCTCATTATATTTTACCCCATCTTTTCCATTTACATTATGAAGAAAATTACCACTGTAAAAATGAACTGCAGGTTCTGTTGTATAAACTTCCATTTTTCTGCCGGTAATTTTATCAGTTACAATTGCTGCCAGTTTTAACTCGCCACTGGTTTGATCTTTCAGAACAAAACTATGGTCGTAACCTTTACTAATCGAAAGCTGCTCATCTTTCTTTTCAATATCTTTTCCAATTGTTTTGAACTGACGAAAATCAAATGGCGTATTATCAACACTTGCCAGTTCACCGGTAGGCAACTGAAATTTATTAACCGGCAAATAATATTCACTATTAATTTTTAAATCATGTTCATCAACCCGTTTTGAAAGGTCGCCTGACAAATTAAAATAGGCATGCTGTGTAAGATTGATCAATGTATCCTGTGTTGTTGTTGCCTTATAATCTATCTTCCACTGATCATTATCGGTAAGTGTATATTTCACCTCCAGCGTTAATTCACCGGGATATCCTTCTTCTAAATGTGGACTGATATATGTAAATACTATTCCCGATTCCTTATCTTTCTTAAATGGTTCTGCGCTGAATAGTTTTTTATTAAACCCTTCAAAACCCCCATGCTGATGATACCCCTCTCCATTTACTGACAAATGAAACGGCCTCTCATTAATCAACACCTTACTGTCTGCAATACGGTTAGCATAACGGCCAACAACAGTACCAACATAAAAATCATCAGTAACGTAATCGGTAATTTGCGGGTAACCCAGTACAATATCTGACAAGTTTCCACTTTTATCTTTTACAAATAAAGAAACAACAGCCGCTCCATAATTGCTTGCAACCAGTTTTGTTCCATTGTCATTTTCAATGGTAAACAATTTTATTTTATCAGCGATCTCTTCTTTTTGTTTTTTTGCTAATGACTGGCCAATTGTATTAACTTCCACTTTCTGGCTATTTATTATTTTGCTTTACATTTTTTTTACTCCAATTACCTAAGCAAAACATCACAATTTCATTTTTTATAAAAATTATTTACAGCTGAATTTGTAAAAATTTGGATGTAGCTTGTTTTGCTGCGGGTATTTGTCCAATTTCTGCCCAACCAGATGTTGACTCTACTAAACCTACATTTACAGCGCCGCTTACTGAGCCCAATACACTCTTCTTAATAGAAAACTCAATTATATTTTTACCACTTACTGTTTTTAAACCGGAGAAATTCATTACATCAGCAAAGGATGCAACCGGAGCCCATGAAAAGGCGGAAGGGTCCCCCTGGTGAGCAAACACATCACCCCATCCGCCGGTTGGACTTCCTTCTAACAAAAAGTCGGCGCCTGAACCTACCGGATAATACCATGTAGCAAAACCTGTAGCCGGATTATTATCTGAATCCATATAAATATCTAATATCTCCATTTTCATATCAGCGCCACCTTCCAGGTAAATGTATATTTGATCGGCAGAAGCAAATGCTTTTACAGCACGGATACTGCTGGTATAAGCCCCATCATTCACTGTATTGTATGGAACATATTGCCAGTCAGTAAAATCACCATCGATCCTGATATTAGGGCCAATGACGCTTACGGTATCCTTAAACTCTTTTGTTTCGTTTCCGTTTTTTGCGGTTAAAGAAACAAGAAAATCACCCTTCTTTGTAAATACATGCTGAGGGCTTCTGCTGGTAGATGTTTGTCCGCTGCCATCACCAAAATCCCAGCTGTATTCTTTTGCATTTTCAGAGAAATTGGTAAAGCTTACTTTATATCCATCTGCCACATAGCTGAATACAGCTTTTAAACCACTACCCCCTTTATCTTTATTGCACGATGAGGCTGGCAGCAGTGCAATGATCAAAACAATTACATATATCAAATGCTTTTTCATATTATCTGTTTTAATAAGTTTAAATTAATAACCGGGATTTTGAAGAAACTTTCCTTTTCCTTCTGCTACAGTTTTCAATGAAAACGGGTACACCACTTTTGATTCATTAGCAAAAGTGGAACCATGTACTTCAATAGCACGGGCTGTAAATTTGCCATGTCGAATTAAATCAGCACGGTACTGTCCATTCTCACTCCAGAACTCATGACTTCTTTCCAAAAGAATCAAATCATTAAATGCTGAAAGAGAGCTATAATCAGCCAATTGCTTATTTGCAAGATGTGCCCTGGTACGAATTTGATTTACTAATTGCATTGCTTCAGATGTGGGTGCTCCACCAGCATTCGCAATTGCTTCCGCTTTTGATAAAAGCACATCGGCATAGCGGTACATAATGATATCTACTGTGGTTAATCCGCTTGTTCTGTCAGCATCCTGGTTAATTTTTAAAGGAATAGGTCCCCAATCCAATACATTACCCGGACTCGTTCTGTTATAAGTTGATCCATCTGTTGCAGTGTAATGATCCAGCAACATTGTTTTACGAACATCATTTGATTCAAAATGATCATAGAACCACCAGGTACTGCTAATAGTTCCCCAGCCACCTTTGGGTGCAAAGTCTGCAGGTAATACCATTAACTGCCATTGATTTTCGCTGGTACCTGCATAATCAGAGGGAATAGCCCATATAACTTCTTTGCTGTTCTTCGCACCTTCCAGATCCCACATAGCTACATAGTCAGCATCTAAAGAATAATAATTATAAGCAATAATCTCATCACACAAGGCTTTAACCTTTGCCCAGTTTTTTTCGTGCAATTGAAGACGGATATCTATCATTTTTGCCAATGCTTTATTAAATCTTCCATATTCAGATTCTGATGGTGCAGGCAGGTCATTGGCAGCAGCAACTAAATCTGCTTCAATAAATGCCACCATATCTGCTTTGGATAAACGGGCCAATGGAGTTTCAATTAAAGGCTGTTTCAATACTTCCAATGGAGCCACTACTATTGGTCCATACAAATCAAATAACGTATAAGCCAGCAATCCTCTTGCGCAACGTACTTGTGCTACTGCTTTCTTTTTTAATTCATCGCTTACGGTGGATTGATTTATAAGATCAATGGTCAACGTCATCTGGCTTATTTTATTATAGAAATCATCATAGTAACGGGTAAACCCTCCGTCAGTAGCTTTATAATTCTGTAAAGAGGCAAGGTTCTGATCACCATATTTGCCATGCAGTATTTCGGTAGTGGCATCACTCAGGTACATCACTCCACGTTCTGAAGTGGAAAATATTCCATCGTACCAAGCTCCACGCAAAGGATAATAAGCAGCATTAACCATGGCATTAATATCCGATTCGTTTTTAGGGAATATATTCGGATTGATCTCCGAGTAATACTTTGTAACCAGGTCCTTGGTACAACTGTTAAGCAGTACAATGAACAGTAACAACAAAAATTTATATAGTTTCATTTTATTTCTTTTAAAGGTTGATTAAAAGGTAAAGTTTACGCCAAATGTGAATGTCCGTATATAGGGATATGCTGCTGTATATGAATCTGTCTCAGGATCAACACCAGTATATGGAGTGATCACAAAAAGATTCTGTGCATCTGCATGTATGCTGGCAGCAGAAAATACTCCTTTAGCCCATTTGGTTGGAATGCTGTACGATAATGAAACATTCTGTAACCGTATATACCATGCTTTCTGCAAAAAGAAATCACCTGTACTATATGGTGAAAACCCCCAGAAAGAACTTGGGTGGGTGGTGGAAGGATTCGTTGGTGTCCATCTTTCTTTTACGGTTCTTAATGCATTATACCCGTTTGAATAAACACCATAAGCACTTACACCGTAGGCCGTGTAGTTAGGATCGGTCATTCGACGGCCAAACAACCCATTTAAATCAAAATTTAATGTAAATCTTTTGTACGTGATGATGTTGGTAATACCAATCATATAACTTGGGTCAGATGTTCCAAGCAGTTTAGTATCGGCATCATCAATTCTGCCATCAGGCTTGCCTGTTCTTAAAAATCTTCCATTGGCATCTACCATTGGGTTACCGGTGCCATCTCTTTGAAAACCATCAATGTCTTTTATTTTAATCATTCCGGGCTTTAACTGTGGTTGTGAAGCGGGTACCTGTTCACCTATTTGTAAAATACCATCGGACAGTCTGCTGTACATCGCCCTTATAGGATCATTGGCATTTTCATAGATCGCCGGTTTCCAGTCTGGTGCTCTTTCCTTCCAGTTGTCTTTATATCTTGACAAAGCAAATAAAGTTTTCCATTGCAAATCTTTTGTTTGAATATTCCGGGTATTGATGGTTACTTCAAAACCCTTGCTTTGTGTTTTGCCGATATTGGCAATAATGCTGTTAACCTGATTGTAAGAGTTAAGCGCTTTAGTAGCCAACAAGTCAGATATAGTATTATTAAACACTTCAACAGAACCGTCCACTCTTCCATTAAGAATAGAGAAGTCCAAACCAATATTGGTTCCGGTTGTTGTTTCCCATTTCAAATCCGGATTTTCCAGTCTTGATAAAGAAACCCCAATTAATCTTGTATCGTTACCGGATAACCATGCAGGATAAGCGGAGTAAGCAGCAAATGCATTACTATTAATACCGGCATTACCAGTTTGACCGTAGCTGAATCTTAATTTGAACTGACTAAATGTTTTATTCAAACTTTTAAAGAAAGATTCCTGTGCCACATCCCAAGCAACTGCCGCAGAAGGGAAAGTTCCCCATTTATTATTCCGGGCAAATACACTGGCGCCATCAGTACGTACTGTAACAGTAGCCAGGTATTTTCCTTTGTAGCTATAATTAACTCTTCCAAAATAAGAGGCCAGTACATTTTTAGCTCCTGAAGAAAGTGTTGGTAATTGAATAGAACCGGCGCCAAGGTTATGATATAAGAATGCATCAGTAATATAACCTGTACTTCCGCTGCTGTTGGAAAAATTACTAAACTTTTGCTCTGAAACACCAGCCAGGAAATTAAGTTTGTGTGCACCGAGCATCTTCGTATAATTGGCAGTTGCTTCTAACAGGTAGTTTTCATTATTAATATTACCAACAGTTGCACGGCCTTGTTCTAATGCACCATGTAATGTAGTTGTTGGCAAATAACTTCCCCTGTTGGAACTTCCTTTATCCATTCCCGCTTTTAATTTGATCACTAAATCTTTTATTGGACTAATATCCACATACACGTTGCCTAAAAATCTTTCAATGCGGCTTTCATCAGTAATAGTGAGCAGAGAATATGGGTTAGGCTGCAATGCTAACTGCGGATTCAACGGGTAATTTCCATTTTCGTCAATTGCCTGTATATGCGGACCTTGTTGTATGGCCGCACGAATAATACCGGAATTTTCAAACTGGTCGCCACCTAACTGGGTATTGTTATTATCAATTCTGCTGGCGGTTAAGTTAACACCCAGCTTTACATATTTATTAATATCCTGATCAATATTAGCCCTGAAAGTAAATCGTTTGAATTCGGAATTTTTTGCAATACCCTTTTGATCGTAGTAGTTCCCTGACAATAAGTATTTAGTAAATTTAGTACCGCCTGTAACAGATATATTGTGCTGTTGGGTAGAACCATTGCGGGTTACTAAGGACAACCAGTCTGTTCCTCTTCCTACATTATTAATAGCATTTTGTGTATATAGTTTTTTATAAAGTCCGTTGATGGGGTTAGCTTCGGCCTGAGCTCTTGTTTTGCTTCCGTAAGGAATAACACCATTATCAAAATCCCATTGCTCCTGTCCGGCTTCATTACGAACCTGCATCCATTCATTCAATGGCAACACGTCAAAAACACTGGTATTAAATTTCTGGATCGAAAAATTATTGGAGTACTGCACCCTGGGTGTTCCATCAATTCCTTTTTTTGTAGTTATTAAGATTACCCCATTGGCTGCTCTTGCACCATAAATAGAAGTAGCGCTGGCATCTTTCAATACTTCAATTGATTCAATATCATTTGGATTAAAAGAATTCAAAATGCTTTGTGTACCGGCCTGGTAACGGCCACCGCTTTCTGGTTGTTGCAGATCGAAGATTGGGAAACCATCAATAACAAATAAAGGCTGATTGCTGGCGTTTACAGAACCGGCTCCACGAACTAAGATATCTAAACCACCACCGGGCTGTGCACTATTCTGACGAATAGTTAAACCAGCCACCTTACCTTTCAGCATACTTCCAATCTCAGGACCGGAAGATATTACCAGGTCTTTTGCTTTAACAGAAGAAACAGCACCGGTAAGGTCTCTTTTCTTTTGTGTACCATAACCAATAACCACTACCTCATCCAATCCTTTATTGGCAAGCGTTAATGTTACATTGAATGAATTACCACTAACCGGAATTTCAACAGGCGAATAACTGGCTGAAGTAAATACCAGTATATCACTTGTTGAAGCGTTGATTGAATATTCACCTTTGCTGTTGGTGATAGTAGCAGTTTTTGATCCTTTTACCTGCACAGTAACAACAGGCAACGGGTTGCCCTCTGCGTCTGTTACTTTTCCTTTTACTACCGTCTGCGCATACAGAACGCCTGATATAATGAAACAGGCCGTAAAGGAGAAAAGTTTTTTAAATAGTTTCGGTGACATGCAGCTTTTGTTTTGAATAGTTATAATCGAAATTGATAACTCTAAACTATAAACATTTTTGACAAAAGAATCACAGCAAAATTTCTGAAACAGCCTGTTTTGCATGTGCAAACGTTTTACTTGGGTGTGCAAACGCTTGCATGATTTTTTAAAATTTCCAAGTGATAACACCTATTTCTGTGAATTGTACAGAATCTTTATAAAAAGTAAAACAGCTTACTTGGTGTAAGCTGTTTTACGAAGAGTAATTTATTACTGTTAAAACTATTCAACCGTTAGTACATAATTCAATTTATTGTAGCCTGTTGCATCTTCCCACACATTTTGATTACCCAAACGAATAGCAAATTCAGAGCGGCTGGAAATAGAGGTATATTTATCCGGCATGTTTAACAGTACATCGTATGTTCCTGGTGCAATATCAGCAGGCAGCGTAAAAGTCTGCTCCAGTTTAACAGAGCCGGGAAACCATCTCCTGATATCAGTAGTAAAATCAAATTTCTTTATATCGCCTGTGGTTTTATTTCGTAACAGCAATTGAACCGGCCTGGCATTGTATGGAGAGGTATAACCAATATTATCAAGATTAATAGTAACCTTCAATGCGTTACCTGCTTTGGCTTTATTGGGGAAAGTAGCGTCTTTTAAAACAAAACGATAACCTAATTTTATTTTTATACTACCCATACATCCTCCGGTTTGCCAATCATTAGTCACAGCGGTGTTATATCCTGAATTTAAAAAGCTGTAATGCATCTCTCCCATTTCTGTTTCGGCACGGCCAGCGGTTTCACAATCATTTTGCGGACTAAATGCATCATCACAAGTTTCTCCGCCAACAACAACATATTTACTATCCTGCTTTTGATAATTACGCAGACTGCTTACTGTATTATTATCGCTTTGTGCAGATGTTGTACTGTTACCATAATCATCAAACGTCCCATAATCGTCTGTACTGCTTAAAAAACAATCATTGTGAAATCCAATTCTTGCTTTATCAGATTCATTAAATCCTTCCGCATCTGTTAAAGCCGCACTGGTTATACCGGCTGTTATTCCATAAACAAAGCGTTGCTTAAACTGCGGCACACGTACCTGTATCATCCTGTCCTTCGGCAATGCGTTTAATAAAGCCTGCAAAACTTCAATCCGGTCCTGCCAGTTGTTATCAAGTAATTTCCCCTGGCCTGCATTGGCAGATGCGTCGCCAAAATAATCAGTAAAATAATTTTCGCCCCAAATACCAATAAAACCCAATTGCATGCAGGCAATAACATCAGCATTACCGGTAAGCAATGGTTTTAGTTGTGTAATATGATTTAATACTACAGATTTTGGCGCATCCCCGTATGGCGGACAGGCAAAACCAACAGGGCAAGGGCCGGAAACAGTAGTGGTTGTATAATTAAAACGCAAAATCAATTTTACTCCTGCCTGTCTTGCCGCATCAAAGTCAGCCTTTATTTTATTGAGTAAATCATCCGTTAATGGAAGATTATTAAATCCTGTTAGAATATAATTACGAAACACAAGACTGCTCATCACTTTATAATTAGCCCCGGAAATTCCCTGTTCACTACGGTAACTTTTTAACGTTATTGCATTCAATGGAACAAAATTACTGGCACTGGTTTCTACATGGCGGTAAAAACCACGTTCCGGATTGGGAAAATCAGTTGCGTCAGCTGTATAGGTAACTGTTGTAGTGCTCGATACAGGTGGATTATTTTGTCCGCCTGAGTTGGATTTATGGCAACCAAATACAATTATGATGATGATGCATACTAATAATTTCGAAACTGAAAGCCAATGGCGCAAAGGTGTCATACAAATAAATTTTATTAATGAATCCGCAGGCTATGGTTGAGTGAATTGTAACCGGTAGTTTCTTCCCACAGATTTTCGTTAGCCAATTTTACAGAATATTCCGGCTGCTTTTGCAGTAAAACGTTTGCATCAGGTAAAAAGAGGTACAACTTATACTTTCCGGGTATAATGTGTGTTGGCAATTTTAATGTTCTTTGTATTGTATACAACCCACTGTACAAAAGCTGAGGATTGATATTCAAATTAAGCATAATTTCTTTGCCTGACTCAGTATTACGTAACACCAGTTTAACCGGACGCTTATTATACATAGAAGCATAGCCTGCATTTTCAATTTGCAATTGAATTTTTAAACTACCATTTTTCACAATAGCAGGCAGCATTGCTTTTTTAAGAATAAACCGGTAGCCTAACTGTCTTTTAATAGTATACAAACAACCCAAACTGTCCCAATCACTGATTACATCTGTATTATAGTAAGTATTCAAATAGCTGTAATGCATTTGCCGCATTTCTTCCTCAGCAAAACCGGCAGGAGCACAATCATTTTGCGGACTATAAGCATCGTCACAGGTTTCTCCTCCTACGGCCACATAGCGGCTGTCTGCTTTAAAATATTCCCTCAAACGTTTATTAGCAGTATCTCTTTTAGATACAGAATTTCCATAGTCATAAAAAGTGCCATAATCATCTTCTGATGCCAGGAAGCAATCATTATGAAAACCTATACGGGCAATATCTTTCTTTGAAAAAGCTTCATTCGTTGTTAACGACCTGCTCATTAATGAAGCCCGTGGCCCATAAACATATCGCTGCTTTATCTGCGGTGTTCTTACCTGCACCATTCTATCCATTGGTAAAGCACCGAGCAATGCTTTAAGAAATTCATTCCGATGTAACCAGCTGCTGTCCGCAATAACACCGGCACCGTCATTGGAACCACATCCAAAATAATCAGTAAAATAATTTTCACCCCAAATACCAATAAAACCCTGCTGTAATACTGCTATAACATCTCCATTTTTTCTGAAGAGAGGTTTTAACTGTTTTACATGCATTAACACTATTTCCCTTGGCGCATCGCCATAAGGGGGACAAATTTTATACTCATCTTTGCAATCACCACCATGCGTTGTATTTACATAGGCAAAGCGCAGTATCATTTTTAAACCGGCTTCTCTTACGGCATCAAAATCTTTTTGCAGGTTCTGCAAAAAAGATTCAGACAAAGGTTTGTCTTTAAATATATCCAGTTCATATGCCCGGTATATCAAACTTACGTTTACAGAGTAGTTGGTTTTAGCAGATTGTTGTGGTGCCGCTCTCAGTTCAGCAAGTTTTTTGGCATCTAATAATTTAAAATCACTTGCCTTTGTTCCAAAGGGAATATAAAAACCACGTTCAGGGTTAATAATATCTTCTTTGCTCTCTTTATAAGTAACAGTAACGTTTTGTGCAGAAAGCGAATACACACAGCAACAAAAAATCAAACCAGTTATAAATTGTTTCATCATCAGAGTTTAAAGAATATTCTTTTTTTATACAACCAGTAACACAATGCCCATTCCGCAAACAAGGTACACAATGCAGACAGAACACTCAGCCAGGATTCGTTTATACCTGCCAATCTAAAAACTCCATTGGAGAAAATACTAACAACTCCATTCAGCCACTGGTGCCCGACAGATTCGAAAAACAAATAGATAAAAATGGAATTCATTCCCACCACTGCCACTATCCAGGCAAAGCGTTGATTCTTTTTAATATCAATCAACCAGTAAATAAAAATAAACATCAATATTACCCAGCCAAGTGATGTTAATACAAAAGAACTCGTAGCAATTCGTTTAATGATAGGTGTAATATTGAGTAAATCTAGGCTATAGCCGGTAATTAAACAAATGATAGCTGCGATAAACAGCATTTTCATTTTATTGTTTACTGATTCTTCATTCAGCAGCAGTTTGCCAATAGCCACACCGCCAATAGTATGTATTGCTGTTGGAATGATATTAATAGTCACCCACCCATCGCTGTTAATCTTACCCATCAGCACCATATCCATCCATGAACCAAAATTTTTTCCAAATACAAATGGCTGGTCATAACCCGGCATCAGTATGAAGCGGTATAAAAATTCAGTGAGCAACAATAACAAAACAGAAACAACTATCTGCCATTTGATGGATTTCCCGATAATCAAATAAGCTATCAGTGTAGTTATGGAAAGCTGCGTTAATACATTCCATAATTCCCAAACCATTTTGCCGGCGTAGATACAATGCAAACCGGTACCGCATAAAAACAATTTAAAACAACGGGTTAAAACATGCTTGCCATTTTGCTGCCAGCTTATGCCTGATTGTAATTTCTTTTGATAAGAAAGATATAACGCTGTTCCCGCCATTGTCATAAAAGCTGGTTGTATCAAATCCCAGAAATGCAAACCATGCCATGGATGATGAAAGAATTGGTTAACGACTCCGCTTCCAATGGTTCCAAAATTTATTTTCTCCAGCGATTCATACAGCAAACTACTTTCAGCGGCGAGTAAGATCATAATCATTCCCCGCATCACATCAAGCGAGAGCAGGCGACCGGCTGGCAATGCATTTACTGGCTTTGAGGAGGTATCGTTCATAAAACACGTGCAATATCTTAACATTCATACATCTATTGTCATATTCCTGTATATTCAGACAAACGTTTGCATAATTTTTATATCTTACAATTAGTTTATTTACATGGAAAACAGATTGCCTACCATAAAAGAAATAGCGAAGCAACTCAATATCTCGGTCTCTACCGTGTCACGGGCATTACACGACCATCCCAATATTGGGCTTAGAACAAAAATGCGGGTGCAGCAATTAGCCAAAGATTTGAATTACGAACCCAATCAAACGGCTATTTTCTTTCAGCAGGGAAAAACATATACTATCGGCGTAATACTTCCAGAATTAAGTGAGGCTTTCTTCTCATCCGCCATCAGCGGGATTGAAGATGCTGCACACAAAGGAAACTATACAGTGCTCTTAGGTCAGTCGCATGATGATGTTGAAAAGGAAAAACATTTGTTAGATACTTTTCGCAAGCACCGGGTGGATGGTTTATTAGTTTCCATTTCAAAAAACACCAACAACTACGAACATTTTGAAGCATTGCAGCGGTATAATATTCCTGTTGTTTTCTTTGACCGTATTCCTAAAATACCCAACATCCATTATGTTGCCTGTAATATGATTAACGGAACAGTGCAGGCCATTAATTTTTTATTTAAGAAAGCACACAGAATTATAGGTATGATCAATGGCCCAGAAAAATTACCTGCTACTAAAGAAAGATTAGAAGGCTATATACAGGCCATGACAAAAAGCCGTTTAAAATACGACCCGAACTTAGTAGTGAATTGCAATTTGACAAAAGAAGATGTAGCTGCTGCCACTGAAAAATTGTTAAGCGGCAAAAGAAAGCCAACTGCCATTGTTACGTTTAATGATTATGTGGCGCTGGATGCTGTACAACAGGCAAGAAAGATGAAATTAAAAATCAACAAAGATGTTTGCTTTGTCAGCTATGCCAACCTGCCTATCAGTAATTATACAGCTTTCCCCCCACTGGCTTCTGTTGAACAATTTCCTTACCAGCAGGGACAAAAAGCAACGGAAACCTTAATTGAGCTGTTACAGAAAAAAACGGATGAGTCAGCAGAAAATAATAATGTTACTTACTATAAAATCATTTTAGAATCGCAGTTGATAGTTCACGACAATAAACAGGTATAATTGCCATAAATTTTGTCAAGCGTTTGCATTACGCTTTATAAAAAACAAGCGGTATTTTTATGGCAATAGATTTCACCGTTAATTATGCTTGAACAAATACTCAAACAATACAACTTAAGTAAGCCTTCCATTAAAGTTATTCCTTTTGGCAGCGGCCTTATTAATCATACCTGGCTGGTTAAAGATGACAGCAACGATTATATTTTGCAAAGAATAAATCGTAATATTTTTAAGATCCCCGGAGACATTGCTTACAACATTAACCTGCTTGGGAAATATTTATCAGTCCATCATCCCGGTTATTTATTTGTAAAACCTGTTGCTGCTATTGATGGAGAAGACATGGCTTATATTGAAGCCGAAGGTTACTTCAGGTTATTCCCATTTGTAAAAGAGTCGCATACGATAGATGTGGTAAGTAATCCTTCGCAGGCATTTGAAGCAGCACAACAGTTTGGAAGATTTACCAAATTGCTTTCAGGGTTTGATACGGCACAATTAAAAGTTACTCTGCCCGATTTTCATAATCTTCCATTACGTTATCAGCAGTTTGAAAATGCATTGGTCAATGGTAATAAAGAACGTATTAAAGAATCAGAGGAATCAATAAAGCAATTAAAGAAGTTCAATGAGATTGTAACTGTCAGTGAAGCCATCAGCAGAAACCCTGCATTTAAAAAGAGAGTAACACATCATGATACCAAAATCAGCAATGTATTATTTAATGAGGCTGATAAAGGGTTGTGTGTGATTGACCTTGATACCGTAATGCCCGGCTATTTTATCAGTGATGTGGGCGATATGTTCCGCACCTATCTTTCACCAGTGAGTGAAGAAGAAAAAGATTTTACGAAGATTGAAATACGGGATGAATATTATCATGCCATTAAAGAAGGTTATTTAGGCGAAATGAATAAAGAGCTTTCCGTACCGGAAAAAGAGCACTTTATTTATGCCGGCAAGTTTATGATTTATATGCAGGCACTTCGTTTTTTAACTGACCACCTTAACAACGATGTGTACTATGGTGCTAAATATGAAGGACATAATTTTATGAGAGCTAACAACCAGCTTACCTTATTACAACGGCTCCTGGAAAAAGAAAAGAGTTTACTTGCTAAACCAGTTATTTAATAAGCAATAAAAAAGCACCACAAGAATGCGGTGCTGTGCTGACCAAAACAACTGCGTATGAGAAAAAATCAATAATGCCATCTTACAAAAGCTTCCATCGCTTCATACTCTGCCAATCCTAATTTATTATATACAGCTGCTGTAGCCCAGTTTCTTTCTTCTGCTCTCTGCCAGAACTCCCTGCTATCACTACCCTGGAAAACCACACCATCTTTCTGACTCTGATGTTTAAATATGCCATAACGTTTTTTCAATACCTGGTCGGGGCTCATTGGCACCGCCATTTCAATTAAATCAATATCCCATTCTGCCCAGGCACCTTTGTACAACCACAGCCAGCAATCTTTCATAAAATCTTTTTGCTTTAATCGTTGAACAGCTTCAAACACACCATCCAGGCAAACTTTATGTGTACCATGCGGGTCAGCCAAATCACCGGCTGCATAAATTTGAAGTGGTTTTATTTGTTCAATCAAATCAGTAATAATTTTAAAATCTGCTTCACCAATAGGGCTCTTCTCTACCAAGCCGGTTTCATAAAAAGGAAGATTCAAAAAATGAACTTGTTCCTGCGGTATGCCAACAAAGCGACAGGTATTCTTTGCTTCTCCCCTTCTTATGATTCCTTTTACCCGGCGCAAGGCACTGGTATCTTTTTCTCCATTCTTTTTAATCTTTAAAAACGATAAAGCTTCATTATATATCTTATCCGATTCAGTATTTACAATGCCAAACTGGTTATTATAATCTTTCACAAATTCAATAAACCGCCATGCCTCATCGTCTGCTACGGCAATATTGCCACTGGTTTGATAGGCCACATGTACTTCATGCCCCTGGTCAACCAATCGTTGAAAAGTTCCACCCATCGAAATAATATCATCATCCGGATGCGGACTAAATATCAACACTCTTTTCTTTGCAGGATTTGCTCTCTCGGGTCTCTTACTGTCATCCGCATTGGGTTTACCACCCGGCCATCCGGTAATCGTTCGTTGCAGTTGATTGAATACTTCAATGTTGATATCATAAGCTTGTCCATACAATGCCAGCAAGCTGCTTAAACCATTTTCATTATAATCGTTATTAGTAAGCTTGAGTATCGGTTTATTTAAATTGAGAGACAAATGAGTCACCGCTTTTTTAATCATTCCATTGCTCCACTCTACTTCATCTGTCAGCCATGGTGTTTTCTTTCTCGTTAATTCAGCTGCTGCATTTTCATCTAAAACAAATTCAACATTATAATGTCCCTGCAAATAAGAAGCAGGAATAAATTCAGTAACCGGCCCTTCTACTGCCTGTTTAATTACACCAGCCTTTCTTTCGCCCCATGCCAGCAGTACAATTCGTTTTGATTTTAAGATAGTGCCCACTCCCATCGTTATCGCTTTGCGGGGAACATTGGCCAGGTTGCCAAATTCATAAGCAGCATCCAGTCTTGTAATATTATCCAGTGTAATTAATCTTGTTACGGAGTTTTGATGACTGCCGGGTTCATTAAAACCAATGTGCCCATTACGGCCAATGCCCAGCAATTGAAAATCCAATCTACCACATTCTTCAATTTTCTTTTCATACTCCTCACAATGCAGTTTAATCATTTCCGCCGGTGTACCTCCATGCGGAATGAAGCAATTATTTTTATCTATATCAATATGATTAAATAAATTTTCTTCCATGAAACGGCGATAGCTCTGTAATGCCTCCGGTTGCAGGGAATAATATTCATCCAGGTTAAAAGCAATTACATTATAAAAGCTTAACCTTTCCTGTTGATGCATGCGAATCAGTTCGGCATAAACTTTTTTTGGTGTGGCGCCGGTTGCTAATCCTAATACCGCTTTTTCCCCTTTGCGTTGCTTTGCTTTTATCAACGTTGCTATTTCATCTGCTACTGCTTTAGATGCACCGGCAGCAGATTCATAAATACTCACTGGTACTTTTTCAAATGAAATGGTTTGTGCTAAATTCAAAATATCTGTAATCATGCTTTAATAATTCGTTCTTAAAAAAAGGCAGCTACTATACCATGGTACCTCGCTGCCCGTCTGCGATTATGACTGCTTGCTTGCTAAAACTCATTGTTTAAACCAAAAACCTGTTTTCTTGTTTTCCATTTTCCACGGGTGAAATCAGGAATGGTTTGAAGTTGTCCTCCTTCTTTAATTGATTTCTCACTCAGCGGCGTAATGGCATACCAGGTAGCCAAATCATATACATCCAGTGGAAAATCTATTTTTCTTTTTATACATTCAATAAAAGCATTATCAACAAAAAAATCCATGCCGCCATGTCCTGAATTGGCTGCATCTTTTTCATACCGCTTCCATAATGGATGGTCATATTGTTGCATATAGCTTTCAGGATTTTCCCATGCATGATGTTCACTCTTGTTTTCAAAATGAATCATACCCTTATTAAACTCCCCTTCATGATGTTCCTGCCAGATTCCATTGGTTCCCTGCACACGAAAGCCTAAATTATACGGACGTGGAGACGACGTATCCAGTGTAAGCACAATTGTTTCGCCATTGATAGTTTGAATCTGTGTTGTTACAATATCACCCTGTTTGAATTTGATATTGGCGTTAGGATGATTTGCCCCGCCTTTCGGATGATTTTTTATATAGCGGTTCAGTCCTCTTGACTTTGTGGCAACAGAAGAAAGTTTTGTCAGCCGGTTTCCACGATTGATGTCAATCATGTTAGCCACCGGGCCCAAACTATGTGTGGGATAATTTTCACCATTACGATTAATATAATGTTGTGTTCTCCATTTGGCTTCGCTAAAACCTTTTTGCCCAAACTCAATGCCACTATTGTATGGCGTTACTCCATCATTAAATAAAACCCCACGCAAATCATGCTGATAACCTCCCTGCAAATGCAATAACTCACCAAACAAACCCTGTTGCACCATATGATGCACTGCCATTATATCTCTTCGGTAACAAACATTCTCCAATGGCATAATGGGTACTTTTGTTTTTTCATAAGTATTCACAAAATCCCAGCAATCCTGAAGTTTAATTGCACCGCATACTTCCATGCCTGCAATTTTACCGGCATTCATGGCATCTATTCCCTGTGGTGCATGCCACTCCCATGGAGAAGCAATGAACACTGCATCAATATCTTCTCTCTTCAATAAGTTTTTATAATCATAATCACCATTACCATACTCAACCGGTGCTTTCTTTCCATATTTCTTTACTAATTCCTGTGCCATACCCATCATTCGTTTATCAGGGTCGGCCATAGCAACTACTTCCACATCATTTCGCTTCAGCATTTCTTCCAGATGTAATTGTCCTCTCAGGCCAACAGCAATCATTCCCACCCGAACAACCTTTTTTTGTTCAGCTGCGAATAATTTGAAAGGTGAATTAATCATAGCAATACCTGCACCGGCCATGGCTGATTGCCGGATAAAATCTCTGCGGTTGGGTTTGTAATTCATATGCGTTGTTTCTGTTTACCAGTTTTATTAAGCCATGCAGCAGTAATACTGCATGGCTTAAAATTTTTACTGTACGGTAATTTTGAAAGTTTGCGACCCGGTTGAGGTTGATACCTTAACAAAATAATTGCCACTTACAAAACCAGCCTGTCTGAAATTATTGATACGAACCAGGTTTGTTCCTTCGTACACCTGCACTTTACGGTTTGATAACAGGCGGCCGCTGATATCAAAAAATTGTATTTGTGTCATATCCTTTGTTGTACGATTCAGCTTAATGTTTAATTCATTAATCACAGGATTTGGAAATACACTGCAGCTGTTTTCAACATTTATTACAGCAGTTGAAATACTAGCAGACGGTCTTGCAACCGAACCACTCACACAATATTCCAATGCACCGGCATCTATTCTGCCGCCCTGTATTCTTGTGTGATAAACAAAATCATCTGAACCTGAATTAGAAGAAGAAGTGTTGCCGATATTGTAGGCTAATGAACCAGACACTAATGCATATCGTCCCGGGAAACTGGTGCCACCAGCAAATACCGGGTCGGGTGATGGGGCTGTAGCGTATTCTGGCGCCACAGAAGCAGAATCTAAACCCACAGTGGTTTTATAGTTGGCAAAATTGTAGGTATTACCAGTAAAACCGGCTGAAGCAAAATCGTAATTGATGCTGTTATTATAGCCGGGTTCTATATAATAGAGATTATAATTCCAGTCCAGTAATGTTTTAATATTGGAAACAGTTAGTGATGAACTGGAATAAGAGTCAGTTTTAAATGGAGCCAGTACAGTTACTGGTGATCCTTTCCTGGAACGTACTATATTATTCTGAAAAACAATTTTTGCGCCGGGTGCATCACTACTGTTACTTAAGCGTTGTGTAATAAACTCACCACCATCACCAAAAGTTTCTGGTTGTGCTACTCCATTTTGTATAATCACTAATCCATTACCATCTTTTTTAGGAAGCAATGTAGCAGCCCTTGTATTGTTACGGTAAAAAGTATTGTTGAGTACTTTCACATTTTCAACCCATGCATTATAAGCATTACTTCCCAGCACCATTCCTGTCCATGTATTATCATAAACAATATTATTTCGGATGATGTGTCCGCCTGAATGAGAACTGGCAGTTTCATTTCCAACAGATATTCCTACATGATTATTATAAACCTGGTTTCTTTCAACAAGTACCGAACGGGTTCCATCTAAATAAATTCCTGCAGAGGCAGCTATTGGTGAAACACAGTTATAAACAATATTATCACTGATGGTTCCATTACGGCTATAATTCTGATTAGATGGTGTACTAAATCCATTGGCAGGATCAACCACCCATGTGTAATTACCTGCAGCTACAATACCGATGTTCTTAATATCATGCACCAGGTTATTGACTACTTTGAAAGTATCTACATATCCATTAACCGTAACTCCTTCTGTCCATCCCGGAATACAATGATGAATTTCATTACCGTCAAGTGTGATATCTCTCATGGCATTTGAATCACTTCCCAAAACATTTAACGGGCCGCAGTTATCGTTAGGCCATGCATTACGAACTATTTTCTTTTGTGCTTCAGTCAGTAAACTGTCTGCAGTCAACGGGTTTACCTGTGATGTCCAGGATATGTCGCTGATATCATTATCAAAAATGTTGATATGCCTGCTATCACTTACTATCTGTATCCCAAACTTTACATCTTTTTGAGATTCATACACAGTATCACCATAAGGAGTACGAACGGGCTGGCCGTTGTAAGTTGCCATAACAGTTGGATGCGTGGCAGTATAAGTGCCATTTGTATTTTTCCACCGGGTGGAATCAGGATTGTTGCGAATATGCTCAATAGTAAAATTGTACAGCTTTACATATTGTGCACTGTCAGTAAAACTCACGATAGACGCAAATCTTGTTTTGTATAAACTATCACCATGAATAGTAGCGGCAAAAGGAACTTGAGACTTAATAGTTAGCCATTTGCCATTATAACCGCAATTGGTCCGGTTAATAATAATCATATCGCTTCCTTTAGGGTAATATTCCCCGGATTTTACAATAATCTGTTCATTGGTGGTCATACCGCTAACGCCCATTTGGGCCCTGCGGTCAAGTGCCTGTCGGATAGTTTTGTAAGGATTGGCCGAAGAACCGTTTTGAGTGGAGCCAGTGTAAGCAGCATCAACATAAAGTATGGTGTCCCGCTGGGCAACAACCAGGTTATGTATCATGCTTAAGCAGAACAACAACATTAAAAATTTTTTCATGAGTTTGTTTTTAATAGTTTGAAATGCTGGTTTACTTAAGGGTGATTAAAAACATATACGGCAGGTGAAAAAAATCAAGCTTGTTTTTATGAACTGTTTGCAATTGCAATTCAAACATAATACTCTCATTCACTAAAAAGATATGCAAGCGTTTGCAAGAATCACATTTCACGCAAACGCTTGCACAGTTTATTTTTACGCAAACGTTTTACAATCTGTAATCGATTACCGTTACGATTTACTGTTGTATTTTACTGCCGATTTAATTAATTAAACATGACGAACCAATCCCCGAATCGCTACGCTATCGTTATAATAGGTATCCTATTTTTTGTATTTGGTTTTGTTACCTGGCTCAATGGAACATTGATACCGTTCCTGAAACTCGCCTGCCAGTTGACTTCTGACACACAGGCTTTCTTTGTAACCTTTGCTTTTTACATGGCTTATTTCTTTTTAGCCATACCTTCTTCCATTATATTAAAGAAAACAGGTTTTAAAAATGGAATGGCATTAGGTTTATTAGTGATGGCTGTTGGTTCGCTGGTGTTTGTTCCTGCTGCCAATACAAGAAGCTTTGGGTTATTTCTTACAGGGTTATTTATACAGGGAATGGGATTAGCGTTATTACAAACTGCTTCCAATCCATATATCAGTATAGTAGGACCAATACAAAGTGCTGCGAAACGCATCAGCATTATGGGAATCTGTAATAAAATTGCCGGCATGCTGAGCCCGGTAATACTTGGTGCACTTGTATTAAAGAATGCCACACATATTGAGGAACAAATAAAAACTGCTTCAGACGAAAGCACTAAGGTTACTTTATTAAATGAACTGGCATCGAGAGTAATTACACCCTATATTATTATGGCAGTAGTATTAGTATTACTGGCCTTTATGATAAAAAAATCTTCTTTACCGGAAATCAATGTAGATAAAGAGGAAGCATCAGCAGATGAAACACATCATAAGACAAGTGTATTTCAATTCAAACATCTTGTGTTGGGTGTACTTTGTTTGTTTCTCTATGTAGGAGTAGAAGTAATGGCCGGTGACGCTATTGGTGCTTATGGCAGGCAACTGGGAATGCCATTAGATGAAACAAAATATTTTACTACGTTCACTTTATTCTCTATGCTGGCGGGATATGTTGCCGGCATTATTGCCATACCCAAGTATATTTCACAGCAAAATGCATTAGCTATCTCCGCTGTAACGGGAATCATCTTTAGCTTTGCTGTATTTCTTACCAGTGGTTATACTGCTATCACCTTTATTGCTTTGCTCGGCTTATCCAATGCATTAATGTGGCCTGCTATCTTTCCTTTAGCCATTGATGGCTTAGGAAAGTTTACCAAAATAGGTTCGGCTTTATTAATTATGGGTATTGCCGGTGGTGCAATTCTTCCTTTAGCCTATACCACTTTACGTGACAAAGGAATTGCATCTAACCATGTTGCTTTTCTTATTTGCATGCTGCCTTCTTATATCTATATTTTATATTATGCAGTGAGGGGTTATGCAGCTGGTAAAATTCTACAAACACAAAACAAATAAATAATGAGTGCTACCTTATTAGTATTAGCGGCAGGAATGGCCAGCCGCTACGGAAGTTTAAAACAAATTGACCAGTTTGGCCCATCCGGAGAAAGTATTATTGATTATTCTATTTATGATGCCATAAAAGCCGGGTTCTCCAAAGTGGTATTTATCATCCGCAAAGAATTTGAAAAAGACTTTAGAGAAATTTTTGAACCAAGAATAAAAGATAAAATACAGGTTGAATATGTTTACCAGGAATTAGCTGCTTTTACCGATGGATATGAAATACCAACCGAAAGAAACAAGCCATGGGGAACTGCCCATGCGGTACTTTGTGCAAAAGAAAGAATCCATGAACCTTTTGCTGTAATTAATGCAGATGATTTTTATGGCAAAGAGGCGTTTGAAAAAGCTTATAACTTTTTAACCACCGAAGCTTCTGATACATTATGGGCTAATATTTGTTACCAGCTCTCCAATACTCTGTCTGAGCATGGCTATGTAAGTCGTGGCGTATGTGCAACAGACGAAAATGGTTTCATTAGCACTATTACGGAAAGAATCAAAATATACAGAGCGGAAAATAATATTGTGTATGAAGAGAAAGAAAAGCGGTATTCATTAGCTGCAGACACAAAAGTATCCATGAATTTCTGGTGCTTCTCTCCTTTTGTATTTTATTTCTCACAAGAGTTGTTTACTCATTTTTTATATGAAAATGGGAAGGAGCTGAAATCAGAATTTTTTATCCCTTTAGTGGCGGATGAATTTATCAAACAACAAAAAGGAAAAATAAAAGCAATTACTACCTGTGCGCAGTGGTTTGGGGTAACGTATAAAGAAGACAAACCCATCGTTCAGTATTGCATTGATAAATTAATTGCTGAACAACAGTATCCTTCTTCACTCTGGCAACAACAATTCGCAAAAGCGGTATTATAAATCCTATGTCATTAATCAAAAGTATTTCAGGAATAAGAGGCACCATCGGCGGAAAGCCCGGCGATAATCTTACACCGGTTGATATAGTGAAATTTACAGCCGCTTATGGCAAATGGCTGAAAGAAAAACAGCAGGGCAATAAAGTAGTATTGGGGAGAGATGGAAGAATGAGTAGTTCTATAGTGAGTCAATTAGCGATTAATACACTGCTGCCGATGGGTATTGATGTGGTGGATGCAGGTTTATCTACTACCCCAACTGTTGAGATGGCGGTGGTTTGGGAAAAAGCAGATGGTGGAATTATTCTTACTGCCAGTCATAATCCTAAAGAATGGAATGCATTAAAACTGCTGAACAACAAAGGAGAGTTCATCAGCGCTGAAGATGGGCAATACATTTTAGAAATAGCAGCTAAAGAAGATTTTCTGTTTAATACGGTTGATACCCTTGGAAAATATGCAAGCAACAATACTTTTATTGAACAGCACATCAATGCCATTCTTAACTATCAATGGGTGGATGCAAAAATTATTGCAGAAAAGAATTTTACGGTGGTGGTGGATGCCATTAATTCAACAGGAGCAATATCAGTTCCTCAATTGTTAAAGAAACTGGGAGTTAAGAATATCATTGTTATTAATGAAAATATCACTGGTGATTTTGCTCATAACCCCGAGCCACTGGCTGAACATCTTACTCAGCTAAGCAAAGCCGTTGTTGATAATAAAGCTGATCTGGGCATTGCTATTGACCCCGATGTTGACCGCTTATGTTTTGTAAATGAAACAGGAGAACTGTTTGGGGAAGAATATACATTGGTCGCTATCGCTGACTATATACTTAGTCAGAAGAAAGGAGCTACCGTAAGTAATCTCAGCAGTACAAGAGCTTTAAAAGATGTTTCTGAAAAACATGGTTGTGATTATTATGCTTCAGCTGTTGGCGAAGTAAATGTGGTTAAGAAGATGAAGGAACTAAATGCAGTTATCGGTGGTGAAGGTAATGGCGGCATTATCGTCCCCGATTTTCATTACGGACGAGATGCGTTGATTGGCATTGGTCTATTTCTTACTGCACTGGCACAACACGGCGGAAGTATATCAGCTTTCAAAAAACAATTCCCCCAGTATGAAATGCTGAAAAGTAAAATTGAGTTAGGTAATAATTCTATTGACATCAAATCGCTCCTTGGGAAAATGGCCCTTGAGTTTATAGACTATCCGCTCAACCGTGAAGATGGGCTTAAAATTGATTTCCCAGATGGGTGGGTACATTTACGCAGCTCCAATACTGAACCAATTATGCGGATTTATGCTGAAGGAGGAACTAAAGAAATTGCCAATGCACTGGTTTCAAAAATAATTTTACTTTTAGGGGTATAATTATAGCAACACCCCTGTAATAATCTTATACATTTTCATTAAAAATATAATAAAGGGCCCTTAAAAAAGGGCCCCGTTTTTATTGACTAAAAATAAACAACAGCTCTTATTAAATTTTACAGTTCCAGCCATGCACATCAGCCACTCTTCCGGTGCGGATGTCTTCTAATTGTTGCTTCAGCTGATTCATTAAACTGTTTACGGTATAAAAAGGAAGTTTATAATCTACTCCATCTATATGAATTAAATTGATGGGAGCAACAACCGCTGCCGTACCTGCACCAAATGCTTCGGTAATAAGATTATTTCTAAAAGCTGACTCCAATTCATCCGTGCTGATTCTTCTTTCTTCCACCTCCACTCCTCTTTCTTTTGCCAGTTGAATTAACGAATCTCTTGTAACACCATCGAGAATAGAATCAGATAAAGCAGGAGTAATTAATTTCCCATCTATTACAAACATCACATTCATCGTTCCGGATTCTTCAATGTATTTATTCTCCCTTGCATCTGTCCATAATACCTGGTCAAAACCATTTTCTCTTGCTAATTGTGTGGGATAAAAAGCACCGCCATAGTTACCGGCACATTTTGCATAACCTGTTCCGCCTTTAGCTGCACGGATAAATTCTCTTTCTACTTTTACTCTTAATGGCTTGGCATAATAAGTACCAACCGGACCAGAGAAAATGATAAAACGATATTCATCTGCTACTTTTACTCCATATTTTGCTTCACTGGCAAATACAAATGGGCGAATGTACAGTGAAGCTCCCGCTTCACCTGGAACCCATGCATTATCAAGCTTCACCAACTCCATCAAACCTTCCATAAATACTTCTTTAGGTGGTACCTGCATGCACATTCTCTCCAGCGACTTTACCAAACGTTCATAATGTTTCTCTGTTCGAAAGATATTAATAGCACCATCTTTCATCCGGAATGCTTTCATTCCTTCAAACACTGATTGGCCATAATGCAATGCCAGTGTGGTTGGGCTTAAAGAAAGATTAGCAAAAGGAACGAGTTGTGGTGTTTGCCATTCACCATCATAATAATCACAAACGAGCATATGGTCGGATGTGTATTTGCCAAACTCCAGTTTGCTGAAATCAACTTCACTGATTCTTGATTTCCTTACTTTTCTTACGATGATATCCTGTGTTAGTTGCATAAAATATTATTTATTGATTAGGGATTTTTCTCCGAAAACAGTGAACCACTCCTTGTAAGACCCCGGCTTTTTACAGATTGCTGAGGGGAGTGGCTCACTGGGATTGTCATTAAATCAAATGCATCCAGTACTTTATTTAGCAGGGTTTGCGATATACCTGTTCCATGATATTCCTTCAGCACATATATCTTCTGCAACTCTACCTGTTTGGCTGATTGTATTTGCTGATGCTGCGATTGTTGTTTTAGTTTGGCAAAACCAATTGGCTTCTCATCATCGTAGGCAACAAAGAACAGGCTATTGGAACTTTCAATACTGTTAGCCAGTTTGAATATATCATAAGTTGCGTCCAAATATTTCTGCAATTCATCTTTACGGATAAATATGGAATGAAAAGCATCATAAAAAGATTGCCTTCCTGTTACAGCAATATCATTTGCTTCATTAATCGTTGCTTTTATAATTCGTATTGCCATTCTATTTTTGAATTTTGACTTTTTAATTTTGAATTAGTATATGCAAACCTGCCCCTGTCCCACCGGTAACACCGAAGCAATTACATCTTCTCTCACCTTTTCATTATACATCCGCTCAATTGCCCATCCTACTAAATCAACTGCTGCCAAACATCCTGCCGCTGTTCCGATATTACCGTGTGTAACCAAATGTTTATCTTCCAGTACTTCTACATCATAAGTTCTCAGCAACTCATAAACAGTTGGATAAGTAATAGCCGATTTGCCTTTTAAATACCCCAATGCAGCAATGATCAATGCACCGGAGCAAATAGAACAGATTAGCTGTTTATCGGGGTTCAGGTTAAAGCGTTTCAAATAAGCTTCATCCTTTATCACTGTTCTTGCTCCTGCACCGCTGCCGAAGAAAACAAGGTCGGCATCATTACATTCCTCAATTGTTCCATGCATCGCCAACTCAATACCACGGACGGAAGTATGTGTTTTTTCTGTTCCCGCAATCTTTACTACAAAATATTTATCCCTATATTTAACACGACTCAATAAATCCCATGCCAGGAAAATATCTATGTCGGTAAACTTATCGAACGCTACAATAACTGCTTTTTTCATACTAATTATTTTAAATAGTTATTTCCTGAGTAGTGATTGTAAAAAACATAGTTGCCTTTAAAATATCAGCCACCGTAATACTCATCTTCACATCCGCTCTTTTATATTTTCCTTTTTCTACCTCCTCATGCTGAAAACCTAATTTCGCATAAAGAGTGATAGCAGGTTTTAATATACTGTTGGTATAAAGAATGATTTTTTCTGCCCCCAGCTCATACCCTTTTTTAAAAGCAGCATAACTTAATTCTTCTGCAATTCCCTTCCGGTGAAAATGTTCATCCACCGCCATCTTGGTAAATTCATAC
>JACPOD010000024.1 GCA_016185185.1 Sphingobacteriales bacterium
ACAATGCCTCCTTTGCTTTTGCAACTTAAAAAAAGGGGCAACTACCCCCAATATTGAAACAATAGATTATTAACCTGTAACCTTTAGCTATAAAGGGCTACAGCATTTTTAAACCCGATTTTAGTCGGACAACAATGATTTAAAATATTAAAATAAACTTTTTAAACTTTAAACATCCAGTCATATGTATCGGGGGCTTCGCAGCTTCTTATAGCATCCACTCGTTTTTTTACTCCGGAAGTAATAGTAAGATTAGTGAGATCAAACTTCATATTATAATCCTTATACTGCAATTCTTTAATAGTAGCGACCGTAGCAGCAGTACCTGTACCAAATACTTCTTTTAATGTACCTGCTTTATACGCTTCGATTATTTCATCAATACTTACAGGTCTTTCTTCTATCACTAATCCTATTTCTTTTAAAACAGTAATCACAGTATCTCTTGTTACACCGGCCAGTATTGTTCCTGCCGTTAAATCAGGGGTTAAAGCTTTATTCCCTACTATAAAAAATACATTCATTACACCACATTCCTGTACATATTTATGTTCTTTGGCATCCATCCACAATACCTGGTCAAAGCCATTCTTTTTTGCCTGTGCGGCTACATACATGGCACCACCATAATTACCAGCTGCTTTGGCATATCCTACTCCCCCCTCAGCTGCCCTAACGTATTTTTCTTCTACCCAAATTTTCATTGGTGCTGCATAATAAGGGCCGGTTGGGCTAAGCATGATGATGAACTTGTAATTATCGGATGGTCTTACACCTATTACTTCATCGCTGGCAAACATAAGTGGTCTTATGTATAAAGAGTGATTTGCCATGGAGGGTATCCAGTTTTTATCAATCTCAATCAATTTACGCATCCCTTCAATAAATATCTCTTCAGGAACAGTGGGCATTTGCATACGCTCCGCCGAAATATTAAAGCGTTTGAAATTATCATAAGGCCGGAAAATATATGCATTACCCTGTTGATCTTTATAAGCTTTGATCCCTTCAAATATTGACTGCCCATAATGCAATGCTGCATTTGAGGGTGCTATTAATAAAGGCTGGTAGGGTTTTATTTCAACATTCTTCCATTCACCGTTTTCATAATCTGCTTCCAGCATATGATCGGTAAAGAATTTTCCAAAAGGCACATTTTCCAAACTCACTTCATTTAATTTGCTGTGTTCAGTTTTTGAAATTTTTATTTCCGTAGTTGCTATCATAACATCAGTTTAAAAACTCTGCAAAGAAACAAAAAAAAAGCCGTAGCCTTGTCATATAATTTGCAGCAATTATGAGTTTTGATGATATTCAATTTCCGCCGGTATTTCTTACTGACCTGTATAAAAATTCGCTTGTACAGCTGGACGAAAGCCCGGCAACTATACCTGTTAAACAAGAAAATAATGCTACGATAAAATTCCTTGGTGAAAACAAAAAAAGTATTTTAATACTGGTACAGGACCCGGCTTCCCCTTTTTTGAATGAAACTTCTTTTAACCTATTGCTGAATATTTTAACCGCCTGCAAATTAAATATGGGCGATGTGGCCCTGATCAATAACTCAAAATTATCAGCAGAATTGAGTGAAGTGTTAAAGAAGCTTTCTGCAAAAACTGTTCTTTTGTTTGGTATTGAAGCAAGAGAAATGAATTTGCCAATAGATTTCCCGCATTACCAGGTACAAAAACACGGCAGTATTACTTATTTGAGCAGTAATGATTTTGAAGGTTTGGAAGCTGATAAGCAACAGAAAGGAAAATTGTGGTTATGTTTGAAAAAGATTTTTGACCTGTAAAAATGAAATTAATATTCGCCAGCAATAACCTGCATAAGATCGAAGAGATCCGTTCTTACTTTGGAGAAGGGTTTGAATTTATTACCATGAAGGAAGCGGGGATTGATATTGATATTCCCGAACCACATGAAACCCTCGAAGAAAATGCAAGAGAAAAGTCAACCACCATTTTCCGCCTCACACAACAAAATTGTTTTTCAGAAGATACAGGTCTGGAAGTAGATGCTTTAAATGGGGAACCGGGTGTAAAAAGTGCAAGGTATAGTGGGGAGGATCGCAATTATGCCCGCAATACCAATTATCTTTTACAAAAAATGGATGGAATTACTAACCGAGCTGCGAGGTTCAGGGCGGTAGCTTCATTAATTATGGATGGGAAAGAATACCAGTTTGAAGGTGTTTGTGAGGGATCAATAACAACAGAAACTTATGGAGATAAAGGATTTGGTTATGACCCTGTTTTTAAGCCAGAAGGCAGTACATTTACCTTTGCAGAAATGAGTCTTGAAGAAAAAAACAAATACAATCACCGCAGAATAGCCATTGAAAAAATGGCTGAGTTTTTGAAAAATAGAAGATAATAAGTTAATGGTTTTCAATGGTCGGGCTGTATTAATTTTAGCCTTTTCATATTTAAAACCATTACACATTACAAATAATAACATTGGAAAGCAACCATTCTATATCTGAACCCGACTTAATTCGGGGGTGTATTGAGGGCAATCGAAGAATGCAGGAAATGCTGTATCACCGGTTTTCACCAAAAATGTATGCTGTTTGCCTTCGTTATGCCGGCAATGCAGATGATGCCCAGGACCTATTACAGGAAGGTTTTATCAAAGTATACAATAACCTTCAAAAATTCAGGAGCGAAGGATCTTTTGAGGGGTGGATCAGGAGGATTTTTGTAAACACCTCCATTGAACATTTTCGACGCAAAACCAACCTTAGAACCGTAACTGAAACCGAAGAAAGAGGCATTGAAGACAAATCTCTGACGGCGCTTGATAATTTAGGTGAAAAGGATGTACTTAAACTCATCCAGGAACTGAGCCCCGGCTATCGCACTGTTTTTAACTTGTATGTAGTAGAAGGATATGCCCACAAGGAAATTGCTGCATTGCTTGGTATAAGTGAAGGAACGAGTAAATCGCAATTAGCCCGTGCAAAAAATATATTACAGGAGCTTGTAAAAACGAGATTAGAAAATAAAATTCCGGTAAAACCCAATGAGTGAGCAATTAAGAAATAAAATCCTGCACATGGAAGTAGCCCCGCCTGCTGCTGCCTGGGATTATATTGCTTCACAACTGGATAAAACATTGACAGGTACCGGGGCTGTACAGCAAAAAATGAATCAATTAACTGTACCACCTCCTGCTTTTATCTGGAATGAAATAGAAAAAGAACTGGATAAATCCCAGCAACGTATTATACCGATAAGCCGGGGAAACAAAATAAATTACTGGCGTTACACAGCTGCGGCTATTTTTATTGGCATGATTGCTACGGGAATCACTTTATTTTTAACCAATAAAAAGTTTAATACTCCTGTTAAAAATGAAGATGCACTGACCAAATCAGACAAACAAGTAATTAAAACTGATAACGATGCAGCTATCAGCAAAGTTTCAGACTCTCTGAATACACAACCACATTCTCAGCATAATATTTCTTCAACCCCGTACACTTCCAACCGCTTACCTCTGAACAAACAAAGAAATGAAACATTAAATGATGCATTAGCCATCAATGATATTCCCCTTAAAAAAGTAAATGCGGTAGAAATTAATAATGATATAGAGAATCCGTATAACGGCGTAAAAATTATTGCCCGTGATTTAAATGGGAATATACCTACCGGCATCAATGCCATTACTGCCGGAAATGATTATTTTATAACCACAGGCCCTAACGGAGAAGTGGTACGGGTTTCTAATAAACTCGCCAATATCATTCAATTGCTGGGTGATGAAAACTCCACCACCCAGGAATATATTGATGTAGTAATTAAAGAAAGTGCCATCTGGAAACAACGCTTTTATAATCTCCGTAACAAATTGAGTAAAATAGCCCCTTCGCCCAATAATTTTCTCGATATTATCCAGCTTACCAATGCGCTGAAGGAAGAAAAAAAACCATAATAGCTCTTCTGCTTTATTCTTGGCTTATAATCCTCAATAAATTACCTTTGCGCCGGTTTAAAAATTGTAAGGATGGCCTGCATCCATAACAGTTTACACTTCAAATTTCCAATTTACTAAATCTTCAAATTGAAAGAAACATGGCAGATATTTTTGAACGCTTACTGAAGAACTACGGACCCATTGGTCAACACAGGGAAAGAGCACATGGTTATTTTGCCTTCCCCAAATTAGAGGGGGATATAAACAGCCGCATGAAATTTCGTGGCAAAGAAGTTATTGTATGGAGCCTTAACAACTATCTTGGTTTAGCCAATCACCCGGAAATTCGTAAAGTAGATGCAGAAGCGGCAGCTCAGTGGGGCCTTGCCTACCCGATGGGTGCCAGGATGATGAGCGGAAACTCAAATTACCATGAACAATTAGAAGCTGAATTAGCAGCTTTTGAAAATAAAGAAGATGCCATACTCATGAACTATGGTTACCAGGGCATCATGAGTGCAATAGATGCATTATGCGGAAGACATGATGTTATTGTTTATGATGCGGAAAGTCATGCCTGTATTATTGATGGGTTACGATTACATCCCGGGCATCGTTATGTTTATAAACACAATGATGTTGAAGATTGCGAAAAACAATTACAAAGAGCTACGGCTTTAATTGAAAAACAAAAAAGCGGTGGTATCCTGGTAATTACTGAAGGTGTTTTTGGAATGGCAGGCGACCAGGGTAAATTAAAAGAGATCGTTGACTTAAAAGGTAAATATGATTTTCGTTTACTGGTAGATGATGCGCATGGTTTTGGTACTTTAGGTGAAACGGGAGCTGGTGCCGGTGAAGAACAGGGTTGCCAGGATGGGATTGATCTTTACTTCAGCACTTTTGCTAAATCAATGGCATCAATCGGAGCTTTCTTGGCTGGTAAAAGAGAGATCATCGATTATATACGTTATAACATCCGTTCCCAAATATTTGCCAAGAGCTTACCAATGCCCATCGTTATTGGTAATCTTCGCAGGTTAGAGATGTTACGTACCATGCCTGAATTAAAAGCCAAACTATGGAGTAACGCAAAACGTTTGCAGGAAGGATTAAAAGCAAGGGGATTTGATATTGGCAAAACAGATACACCGGTAACACCTGTTTATATGAAAGGCGGTGTTGAAGAAGCCACTGCAATGGTTATGGACCTGAGAGAAAATTATGGTGTATTTGCATCTATTGTAGTGTACCCGGTAATTCCAAAAGGGCATATCATCTACCGTCTTATTCCTTCTGCCGCACACAGCAATGAGGATATAGATATCACCTTACAGGCATTTGATGAAACAAAAAAGAAATTAGACGCCGGTGCCTATAAAGCAGAAGCCATTCCAGATATGGCTGAGATAAGTGGTAAACGTTTTGATTACATGCGTGACCGGCCAAAGAATAAATAATATATTTTTTAAAAAGTGAATCCCCGCAAATTTGCGGGGATTCACTTTTTAAAGACTTAAATAAAAATACTGCTTCCATTATTTGAAAACTATATTCCAGTTCTGGTTAAGAATAGTGATGCATTCTATTTAGTTGTGAAATTTATTAAAAGTAAAAACCTATTTTTAAAGGTGCTTCAGGATTCAGTAAAGGAAGCGTATATTTTTTAGTATCCACTTCAATGTTTTTATCACCGGCAATTTTTAGGCTCATTCCTGCCCACGGCGAAAGATACAGGTGCTTTGATAAAGGAAAGTTATAACCCGAACTTCCATTGAGTAAATAGTTTTTAAAAGTTCCTGTTTGCAGTTTTAAATCACTTTGTATGGTACGTTTCCAGTAAACCAGCCCACCCCCTATCCAAAAACCTCTCCAGTCCTGTTTAAAAAAATAATCCGCTACAATTACATACGCATGAATACGATGATTGGCAAAACCTGATCTTGTAGTAAAATCAGGTTTCTTTACAAAAGCAGTTAATGCCCTTATTCTCCAATTATTTTTACCAGCACATACGCCACCAAAATAACCGCCGGTAATATATGGCAGTGCATCTGCTTCAACTCCAAATTCCCATTTGTTTGTACTATCGGGCTGGGAGTTTGCATTGGATATATAAAAAGAAGAAATAAAAATCAATATATATTTCATAAGTTAAAGATAATCGCTTGCCCATTCGTATTATATGACTGATGGAATAATTTTCGTCAATACCATTTGATTTTGGCCGGATCGTTACATAATTTTTCCCCTAACTTTCATCTGCCGTCATTTTTTTCTTTGAACAATATATAAACCACCAATAACAAGCATGACCCCAAACATTGTGTAAAGGCCAATAGGTTCGTGTAATGTTAAAGCAGCTATTATAAATCCAAATATGGGAGAAAGGTATAACCAAAAGGAAGCCTTAACAGGATTATCTTTCAGCAAAAAAAGCCATAGTTGAACGGCGCCTATTGATACCGGCACTGCTAACCATAAAATACCGCCAAGTGATTTGATATCATAAATATTTTTATGCCCGTCGTAGAAGTAAAATAAAAAAGGCATTAATAAAACTCCTCCTATTAAAGTTTGCCAACCATTAATAGTTAAAATATCAAGACCATTCCATTTGCATTTTGAAAAATATACTGCCCCTGCTGAGTAGGATAGCATACTTAATAGCAACGTTAAAATTCCGGTGGGGGTTGCATAACTGTTTTCCAATAAAGGATATGCAGCGATATAAACGCCTGCAGAACATAACAATAGACTTATTATGGTAACAGGTTTAACAGCCTGCTTTAACCATATTGCCGCTACAATGCTGATAAGTACCGGGCTGGTTCCAACAGATAAAGATCCAAGACCTGCGGAAACATTAAGCATAGCAATTACATACAAGCCAAGGTAAATACTGATATTCAGAAGACCGTAAATAAATAAATGTCGCCATTCCTGTTTTTGGGGAAGTCTTTTTTTAAACAACACATGTGCTATAAACAATATGATAATACCAGCAATAAAAAAACGGGGAACAGCTATTACAAATGGTTGTGCTGACTGGAGAGCAATTTTTGTGGCCGCTGAAGCGGATGCCCATAAAACAGCAAATAAAATTCCTGAAACTAATATCCTTAAACTTGTTGCATTCTTTTTCATCAGTTAAGAAGTCTTTTATTCACTTGTGGTAAACTATTTAAAAGGCCATTGCTTATTATACCGGGCATATAAAAAATATACAATTAAACCGGCACCAAACACTACTAAAAAATAAAGCATAATTATCCACTGGGTCGAAAAGAATATATACAACCAAATAAAAATTGCCAGTATCACAGGTAAGGGGTATAGTGGCATCTTATAAGGCAAATTATTTGTCCCCTTTCTGTTTCGTAATAAAACAACTCCTACTGCCTGGGCAACAAACTGAACGATGATGCGCATGGCCAAAATACCGTCAATAATATGTTTCATTTTAAATAGCTGGCTGAATAAAAAGGCCATTGCACATAATACCAGTAAAGAAATATAGGGAAAATGTTTTGTGGGATGCAACCTCCCAAATATTTTGAAAAAAGAGCCATCAACTGCTGCTGCATATGGCACACGGCTATAACCGAGCATTACAGCAAATAAAGAAGCAAGAGCTACCCACAAAATTAAACCTGTTGCTACCATTGCAGCTTTATGCCCATAAAGCCGTTCTATAAATGTACTAACCACATAGTCAGTTCTGCCCGTATCATGCAAAAGTTTTATTTCCTTCCAACCAATGACACTGCTAACACTCAGGTTCATGGCGAGATACAATACAGCAATCCCAATCACAGAAATAAACATACTCTTCGGGATATTTTTTCCGGGGTTGATTATTTCTCCTCCCAGGTGACAAACATTATAGTAGCCCAGGTAACTATATACCGTTTTTACAGAAGCCTGACCAAGCACTACAAAAAATAAATGACTTAACTGAAAGCCTTCATTCATTTCCCTTACCGGTGCCAGGAAGTTACCATGGCTGATGCCTCCAAATATTATCCACCCCATTGTAAGCATTACTCCCATCCAAAGCAATACCCCTATTTTACCAATGGATTCTATTTTCCGGTATAATAAAAAAGTAACAAACAATATCACCAAACCTGAAACAATTTTCTGCTGCCACCATTCGAGTGGTACTAAATAACAGAAGTATTGGGAGAAACCAATTGCTGCAGAAGCTGCTACCAATGGGGCCTGTATCATTGTTTGCCATACATACAAAAACGACATCATTTTACCTGCGCCGTCTTTTCCATATGCTTCCTTCAAAAAATTATAACTACCCCCGGCAAGCGGATAGGCAGCTCCTAATTCACTCCAGATCATTGCATCAATTAAAGAAAGTAATGCGCCTCCTAACCAGGCATACAAAAACCAGGGGCCATTCATGATACTTACCACAATTGATAACGTAATAAACGGCCCAATGCCAACCATGTCAATCATATTTAACACGGATGCATGAAATAAACTCAGTCGTCGTTGCAGTTGCGGGGATTGATTCAAAATGCTGATTAAAGCTTCAATTTACATTGCATTTTCGGATCTGACTTAAAATCAGTGGACGAATTTATAAGAATACTTTTCGCCTCCACCATGGGGGTTAGTTACAGACAATGGGATTTTTATTAAAGTGGTATTTCTATTAACTGATGCGGTTTGTGAAACCATTAATTTACCACTCGCATCTGTTACCAAAATATTTACTGCACCGGAATAATGTTTGTAGTTTTTTAACCAGGGAAGTCCATCTGTGGAAGTTATTAATTCATACCCAACAGAAGTATTTTTAATGCGACTTTTCAATTCAATGATATAGGAATAAGTCACCTTCCCGTCAGTAGAAATATATTTTAGCCGGTAAAAATATTTATTGTTTGTAAGTTGCCTGTCAACGTATTCTTTTTTTGTAATATTTTCAGCCATTGCATCATAGGTTGAAATACTGGTCCAGTTCCGGGTATCATCACTTCGTTGTAATATCATGAACTTAGTACCAGGGTAGAAATGGTTAACAATCATTTCAATATTATTGCTCTCTGAATAAGAAACCCCTGATAGCCTGACATTACTTAATGGCAAAACAGTTTGTGCATTGGTAATATTCGTATAATCTGTACGCAAGGATGTACTCCCGTTTGAGGACTGGGATGGGGAAAAATCTATACCATCATTAACAATATAAAATAACACGGTCCTTCCTTGTGAAAAAGTTGACGACAAATCACAAAGGGTAACATAAAATCTTGTTTTCCCGCTTATTGGTACAGACAAGTTTGCAGCTTCATATATATTATTGTATTGATAATCTGAGTTCCAATCTCCCCAAATTACATTAGTAGCCGGCCATGTTTCATTTCCACTAAACGTTTCTGAACCTGTTGAAGGCTCGTAACAAATTTTTAAATAGCCGTTGGGGATATCATTTGTTTCCTGTGCCGATCCATTATTCCATAGCTTTAAACGGGTTAATGATAAACCAGAAATACTACCCGGATCAATTACAAAAGAAGCAACCACTTTGTTATTACTGCAATTACCATTACCATCGCCTACCAGGTTGGTGACTGAAACATGTGGAGAGTTATCTATATCTATAACCTGGAAATGCTTTTCATTATACCCGGTTGTACTGCCATTGGGTGCTGATGGCAACCATGGCCCACTCCCTACCGGGCATTGCTTACCAAATACAGAAACATAAACATCTGAGCCTGCTTTCCATTCGGTTGAAAAATTAGAGGGGGAATAATTTAATGTTTGTTTGTAATAAACAGCATTATCACAATTCCAGTTTCCATCAGGTCCATCATAGGTGTGATATACGTATTCGACACCATTACCATTTCCACTATTATTATCTGTTACCCAAAATCTTGCTGAAAGAAAATCAATACCAGAAATATTATTACGATGTAATGTGGCGTAGGTATAAGCGTCTTTCTCCAGGTAGCCATATTCCCCCAGCCCGGCACCACCACCTGTGGTGATATACGGCTGCGCTATTATTAATTGAGGAATTAATAATAGAAACAGTAAACTCAAAGCATTAGTCACTTTAAAAGTCATGCCTACAGAAAATTATTCAAAAGTGGCTGACAAGGGCTGAAGAATTCAAAGGAAGGAGGATAATTACGAGTCCCTAAAATAGGATATTAAATTTAATAATTACTAAAAAAAACCCTAACGGAGAACCGAAAGGGTTGCTAATCAAAAAAACCATTAACCATTAAACCTTATCCTATGAAAAACCACTATTTAGTCGATGACTGAAAGCAAAAGGTTGCAGCATTCGTACAAATAAATAAGCATCACCTGTTATAAGCACTGATTTGTCCGATGCGAAAGGGAAAAAAATAGTCTGGGTGATATTAAGATTATGCCGGCAGAAAGTAATTCAATAAAAAATTTCAGGATGTCACCCATTACGGGCATTAAGCTGTCTGTAACGGGTAAAATAGGGATAAAAAATTGTCCCGCCGGGTGGCGGGACGCTAATCAGTTACCATTAACCATTAAACCTTATCATATGCTGCAATATAATACAAAAAATTAAATTCAGTTACTGTCAAAAAAAAAAAAATTACCAGGCCGGTTTAAAAGTTTGTTGAAAACTCTGGTAGGAAATCTTTCCGAAATTGCCTTCGCCAAAATATTTGGCTATAGGCTCAAGCTCCTGGGGTTTCATATAACCTCCGATCGCTTGTGGATCAGCTTTTATATCATTGATAAATATTGTATGGGGGAAACTCAGATCACCACCGGTCAAATAAACAGCAAATTCATTTATCCGGTATTGCTTGTTATACGCAAAAGCTCTTCCTGCCCAATGTATTGAGTCTCTTGTCTCTGCATCTAATTTTACAAGGTAGAACTTCTCCTGCAGGTAGGCAGCTACAGCTTCATTATCATATGTTTTTTTATCCATCACTTTACACCAGCCACACCAGTCCGTATATAAATCAATCAATAAAGGTTTGGATGAAAGCTTCATGGCTTTTTCTGCCTCTGCTAACGTCATCCATTTCAATTTTGATTTTGGCTCAGGTACTTTATAGGCAAAAGAGCATAAAAGAGATGTAATAAAAATAAAAGAGAAAGCTAACTTTTGCATGCTACATTTGTTATTGCTACACAAAATTAAACGTTGAAGGGTGAATAAAATTGTCGTATGTATTACAGGAGCCAGCGGCTCGGTATATGTTAAAGTATTATTAGATAAATTAATCTCTCTAAAGGGACAATATGAAGAATTATCTATTGTAATGACGGAAAATGCAAGAGAGGTTTGGAAAACAGAGCTGGACAACGAAGCATACAGTAGTTATGGCTTAAAATTCTATTCTCAAACAGATTTTACTGCCCCCTTTGCCTCAGGATCGGGACAATACAATATCATGATTATTGTTCCATGTTCTATGGGAACGCTTGGAAGAATCGCTGCCGGAGTATCCAATGATCTGATAACAAGGGCAGCCGATGTGGTTTTAAAAGAAAGAAGGAAATTGATTTGCGTGGTAAGAGATACTCCGTATAATTTAATCCATATCCGTAATATGGAAACGGTAACGCTGGCTGGTGGCATTATTTGTCCGGCAACACCATCGTTTTACAGCAAACCAACAACAATTGAAGAGGCTGCAGCAACAGTAGTGGACAGAGTGCTTGATTTGGCAGGTTTGAATATTAAGACTTTTCGGTGGGGAAAATAAAAACCCCGGAATACCGGTGTTAACATTTTTTTTTATCTCAGATCAATCACTTCAACACCCGGGTATTTTTTGGCATCAAAAACAAACTGATCATCTTTTACTGCTGCGTTTGGTGTAAAGGTATTTACAGTTATACTATACCTGTTTCCGTCTTTGTTTAATACTTTAGCGCCACTGATGTTTTTGTTTGCTTTATCCACCCACAGCAATACCTTAAAAAAAGGTTTGTTTTTATCGTAGGGTGTCATCTCTATTTCCTGTGTTGCTTTTCCGTTTAATTTAATGTCTCCATTCAATTTATACAGAAAATCCTTATCATAAAAATTTGTAAATAACTTCTGGGGAGTAATGGTACTGGCGGAATTGTCAACTTTAGAAACCTGAACTTCATTGCTTCTCTTGTCATAGGTCCAGGTATTGGCTCCATCACAAAATATTTCCTGTCCTGCAAATGTTACCCGGTACTTTGTCCCTTTCATGAACATGGTACCTTTTTTTGTTTCATTGGTCTTACCGTTTGCTGACTCTAGCTTAAACGTAAAGACTGTTTTGATTGTTTTATATGCTTTTACTTTGGCACTGGCTGCATCCAGCACTTTTTTTGCTTCAGGATCATTTTGCCCAAAGCCTTTAGGTTGAGCCTGTGCAACCATTCCAAACCCAGTAACCAATAATAAAAAAGTAAATAACTGCTTCATTGTAGATTTTTATGTATTTGCCAAAAGTGGCGCAAATATAAAGCTTAGATAGAGATTCAGATGGATGTTTAATGGTTACATTCTTTTAACAGATCCGTTACCCTAAGGCAGCGAGGTGCTGAGCCAGCTCCATTTCGGTTTTTATTAACACATCCCTTGCTTTGCTCCCCTGGTTTGCTCCTACAATTCCTGCCGCTTCTAATTGATCCATCAGTCTTCCTGCCCGGTTATAGCCGAGTTTCATTCTTCGTTGCAGTAAAGAGGTGGAGCCCACCTGGCTTTGAACGATTAGCCTTGCAGCATCCTCAAACAAAGAATCCCTGTCAGACAGGTCAAAGTCCTTTCCTTCCAGCTCTTTTTCATCAACATATTCAGGCAGTAAAAATGCCTGGGGATAGCCTCTTTGTTTATTAATAAACTCACAAACTTCCTCCACTTCCGGGGTATCTACAAATGCGCATTGCAAACGGGTAACTTCACCATTATAGGATATAAGCATATCGCCTTTGCCGATCAGTTGCTCGGCGCCCCCAGTATCTAAAATAGTACGGGAATCGATTTTTGATGATACTTTGAAAGCGATCCTGGCCGGAAAGTTTGCTTTAATAGTACCTGTAATGATATTAACAGAGGGTCTTTGCGTAGCTATGATCAGGTGAATACCTACCGCACGGGCCAACTGGGCCAATCTGGCAATTGGCATTTCAATTTCTTTTCCTGCCGTCATAATCAAATCAGCAAACTCATCAATAACAAGTACTATAAATGGCAGGTATTGATGCCCTTTTTCAGGGTTCAACTTACGTGCAACAAATTTTTCATTGTACTCACGGATATTACGGCAATGGGCTTCTTTTAACAAATCGTAACGGTTATCCATCTCAATACAAAGGGCATTGAGCGTATGAACCACTTTCTTGGTATCAGTAATGATTGATTCTTCCTCACCCGGAAGTTTTGCAAGAAAATGTTTTTCTATTGTCCTGTACAAACTCAATTCAACCTTTTTAGGATCAACCAGTACCAGTTTTAATTGAGAAGGGTGTTTTTTGTATAGCAAAGAAACCAGCAATGCATTTACACCCACCGATTTACCCTGACCGGTAGCACCAGCCATCAACAAATGCGGCATAGTGGTGAGATCCACAATGAAATTCTCATTATCGATTTTTTTACCAAGTGCGATAGGTAATGAAAAATTACTTTTTTGAAATTTATCGGATGATAACAACGTACGCATACTTACTACCGTCTTCTTTACATTGGGTACTTCAATCCCTATCGTTCCTTTTCCCGGAATTGGGGCAATGATACGGATGCCTAATGCTGAAAGACTTAAGGCAATATCATCTTCTAAATTTTTAATTCTTGAAATACGGACACCAGCTGCAGGAATGATTTCATACAAAGTAACTGTGGGTCCCACTGTTGCCATTATCTTTTGGATCTCAATATCATAATTACGGAGCGTACTGATGATCTGTGTTTTATTATTTTCCAGTTCATTTGCATCCATCACAATTCTTTCGCTTCCATGATTCTCCAATAGATCTAACTGCGGATATTTATAATCTCTTAAATCAAGAACAGGATCATAAGGTGGTAAGTTCTCCACCATTTTTTCCTGCCCCGTTGTTTCTGCCGGCACTGCAGCATCGGGTACTACTTTTATTTCTAAAGCCAGGCCATTAGCATCTTTTATCCTGCTTTTTGCTTTTTCAATTACAGGCATTTCTTCTTCTACAGATTGCGGCTTTATTTCTTCTGTTTGTAAAACTGCCGGGCTTATTTCATTAGCCGGTTGCTGGTAGGGTAACTCTTTTTCTACGATTTTAAATTCAGGTTCAATTTCATTTACTGACCCGGATGGTGGTATTATAATGGCATCTTTATCATTCTTAAGAAAATTCCCTTTTATTTCAACTGAGTCATCCTGATTGGCATCTTCCAAAATAATTGCCGGTTCTTCCACATTGACATCATTAGTGTCTCCAACCGGCTTTACACTTTTCTTTGGAATAGCGAAGACAGGGTTAAATCGCCAGATGAAATAAATAAATCCTGTAATGACCAAAACTACTCCGGCACCAACGGTACCCATAAAACCAGATAACCAGTTATTAATAGTTTCGCCTACAGCTCCGCCCCATGCAAAAGGATTCTTTTTAAATATAAAAGCAAAAAGTGTGGAGAAAAATAATAACCCAGCAAGGACATAACGAAAATTTCTCCAGATGGAGAAAATCTTTTTACCGAACAACAGATTAGCACCCATTACAAAAAATAAAGTGCAAAATAAAAACGATGCTGCCCCAAAACCTTTATAGAAAAAAAGATGCGAAACCCAGGCCCCAAGTCTGCCCAGGAGGTTCGCTACCGGAACTTCCGGGCCAAAAAGAAATCCGGAAGCACCCCGTAACACCTTATCCTGGTCAACTTTCCACGTAAAACAATAAGAAATAAAAGAAATAAGGAGGAAAAAAGAAATCAAGAAGAATAAAGTACCCAAAATTTTATGGGTCCTTTCATCCTTTACTAATTCTTTTACGGTAACAGATTCCTGCTTTTCCTGTTTAAGTTCTTCGTTAACAGTGGATTTTTTATTTTGTTTTACACGGTTGGATGCCATATGCGCAAAGATAATGATATGCGTAAAACGATCATTATTTTGATTTTATTGAAATACAATGTTTCCTTTTAAAAAAGTTTCAATGAATAATGAACAAGTTTTGTATTTTAACGGTACTTTAATAACCAGAACTTGCTCCAGGAGAAAAAAACATACCTCGTCATTATTTTGTTTTTTATTTGCCGCATTGCATTCGGTCAGCCTGCGGATGATTCAATGGTTGTTAATACTTCCAAAATTCTGGCATCCAAAAACATTTCTGACTTTTGTTATTTCTTCTCCGATCCCGAAAAAAAAATCACTCCACAGGATATTAGTAAAATGGGCACATTGGAAAAAATGACCCACGCCATCCCCAACCAAAGAAGAATCCCCAGTAAATATTTATCTTCTCTCAACTATCTGGTATTTACTTTGAAAAATATTGGCGACTCGGTTGAAAGTTTTTGTCTTAGTCCTGCAAATTATTTACAGGTTTTTGAGATCTATAAAGAAACTAATGGTGTCCTTACCGGCAATACCCTTTATACAAATGCCAAACCTGCAGCTAAAGTTTTAAATCACGGGTATAAGCTAATACAGCTGGCACCGGGTGAACAGAGCAAATTTATCATCAAATTCAAGTACGTTAAAACCTCTGTTATTAATATCCTGCCACGTTTGGTAAGACTTGAATATTCACTAACCCAGGTTAATTATGATAAAGAAACGAGTTCGGAAACCAGTATCATTACTTTTATTGTTTCGGGTTTTTTTCTAATGATGATTTTTTACTCATTTGCCAGCTACCGGCAAGCTTACCGGCCCGAATTTCTTTATTACGGAGCTTATACTTTCTGTATCAGCATTTTACTTTTTTTAAAATCAGTACTCCTAAATAACAGCACTGCTTTTAATTTCTTTTTTGAAGCATATCTTGATTTCTTTATCCAGTTGGGTTCTGTTTTTCTGTACCTTCTTTTTATCAGGAGTTATTTAAATACAAAAGTAAATTATCCGGTTATTGAAAAATTACTTTTCTATTCTCAATGGATAGTAATGGGGGCTTTTGCTATTTATACCTATGTGTATTTTGGAACTGATAGTTTGTACGTACAAAATAAAATAGAGCTATATACAAAACTCTTCCTGGTAGCCCTGGGGATAACTTTTATATTGATAGGATTCAGGTATAAAGACACACTTTTAAAATACCTTGTATATGGCAATATCAACTTGATTTTTTTCGGTTTGCTTTCCCTTTTTTTTATGAGTACCCCTTATCATATTAAAAACTTACACTGGATTTTCAGCAATTCATTTTTTTATTATTCACTGAGTGTGCTGGGTGAATGTTTATTGTTTATGGTAGGCTTAAGTTATAAAAACCGGAAAGAACTTATAGAAAAAGTAAAAATGGAGGAAACGTTAAAAAGAGAACATCAAAGACAGGAAATGGAAAAACAACTAGTCATCATTAATACACAACAGGATGAACGAAACCGGATATCCGCTGATATGCATGATGAACTTGGAGCAGGAATGACCGCCATCAGGCTAATGAGTGAAATGGCTAAAACGAAAACAAAAGATAACCCTGTACCGGAAATCGAAAAAATATCAGATTCATCCAACGACTTGCTGAACAAAATGAATGCTATCATCTGGAGTATGAACTCTTCCAATGATACTTTGCCCAACCTTGTAAGTTATATCCGGTCTTATGCCATTACTTTTTTTGAAAATTCTGACAGCAAATGTCTTGTTAACGTTTTAGACGAAGTGCCGGAGAAAGAGCTTAGCGGTGAAAAAAGGCGGAACATATTTTTAACCGTAAAGGAAGCACTGAACAATGTGGTAAAGCACTCTAAAGCAACAGAAGTGAAAATAGATTTCACCTTTGATAATTTATTCTGTATAAAAATTACCGATAATGGAGTAGGTATTAATAAAAATAAACTTCGTGAATTTGGGAATGGTTTGAAAAATATGCAGAAAAGGATGGAAAGAATTGGAGGCCAGTTTGAGATTGAAAATAACCAGGGTACTATATTAAAATTATGCATACCCTATTAATTTCAGTGAAATGATAACCAGAGAAATTATAGTACTCCTTTAGTGCTGGGCAAATAATTACTCAACGGATCCCTCTTAACAGCCATCTTAATCGCTTTGGCAAATGCTTTGAAGATCGCTTCTATTTTATGATGTTCATTATCTCCTTTGCATTCAATATTCAAATTGCATTTGGCCGCATCGCTGAATGATTTAAAGAAATGGAAAAACATTTCGGTTGGCATCTCTCCTATCTTTTCTCTTTTAAATTCTGCATTCCATACGATCCAGTTGCGACCGCCAAAATCAATCAGCACTTTTGCTTCAGCTTCATCCATGGGCAAGGCAAAACCGTAACGCTCCATTCCACGTTTATCTGCTAAAGCTTTTGCAAATGCTTCACCCAAAGCAATGCCTGTGTCTTCAATGGTGTGGTGTTCATCAATATGTAAATCGCCTTTGGTTATGATGTTCAAATCAATTTTACCATGACGGGCAATTTGCTCCAGCATGTGATCAAAAAAACCTAAGCCGGTGGAGATGTTTGCTTTACCGCTGCCTTCCATATTTACTTCTACACAAATTTTTGTTTCGTTGGTGTTGCGTTCGTGTTTTACAATTCTTAATCCCAGTTTAAGAAACTCATATATCTTACTCCATTCCGTTGTTTTGAGTATGATAGTTGATTTACACAGCTCATCCACTTTGTCTTTTATTTCCGCAGAACCAAGTGATGCATCATTATTAATCCAGATTCCTTTGCACCCAAGGTTTTTTGCTAATTGCATGTCTGTGATCCTGTCGCCAATAACAAATGAATTAACCAGGTCGTATTCCGGATTGTTGATATACTTTGTAAACATACCAATACCGGGCTTACGGGTAGGTGCATGTTCTTCAGGAAATGAGCGGTCAATTAAAACATCATTAAACTTCACTCCTTCATTTTCAAAACTCTTTAATACAAAATTGTGCAGCGGCCAGAAAGTATCTTCAGGAAAAGAAGCCGTTCCCAAACCATCCTGGTTAGTTGGCATCACTAGCTCATAATCAAACTCAGCAGCAATCCTGCGCATATATTCAAATACATGCGGATAAAAAGTTAGTTTATCAAAACTATCCAATTGATAAGTTGGCGGGGCTTCGTTGATTAGAGTTCCGTCACGGTCTATAAATAAAATCCTTTTGCCCCCTGCCCCTAAAGGGGTGTTTGAAAATTCTTGTGTCATAAATTTATTTTCAAATAATGAATTCACTAAGTGATTGAATTAATTTCTTATTCTCTTTTTTAGTCCCAACAGTGATACGCAAACAACCTTCACACAATTCCACTTTACTTCTGTCACGAACAACAATGGCCTTTGCCAGCAAATATTCATAAATAGCCCGTGCATCATCCACTTTTACCAATAAAAAATTAGCATCTGATGGATAGATTTTTTTTACCAATGGCAATTGTGCTAATTCAACAACCATTTCTTCCCTGCTTTGTACCAATTCTTTTATAAAGTCATTTACCTGTTCAACATTATCCAAAGCTACTAATACTAATTCCTGTGTTGCTTGAGAAATGTTGTAAGGCGGTTTTATTTTGTTATACACTTCAATAATATCCTCACTGGCAAAACTCATTCCTAATCTTAACGCTGCTAATCCCCAAGCTTTGCTGAGCGTTTGCATCACCACTAAATTTGGATACTCCGTTAACTCCTGTATAAATGATTTTTGACGGGAGAAATTGATATATGCTTCATCAATTACCACCAGCCCTTCAAAATTATTCAACACTGTTTCTATGTCTTCCCTGTTAAAGGAATTACCAGTTGGATTGTTGGGAGAACATATCCAGACGATTTTAGTGTTCTCATCAACCAGGTTTTCCAAATGAATTAAGTC
>JACPOD010000067.1 GCA_016185185.1 Sphingobacteriales bacterium
AAATTCAAATCCGTATATTTCAAATCAAAACGCTGACTAAGATGAAAGTTAGTGAGTGCCCCTTTAAACAAATAAATCCCATTGCGGATATTAATCTTATGCCACAACAAATTTTCCAACCCGCCTTCCTGGGCTATTTCAAGTAATAACGGCATTAATACGTTACTGATCGCCTGTGAAGCAGTTCTGGCAAAACCAGAAGGAATATTCGGCACACAATAATGCACCACACCATATTTTAAAAAGATGGGATGTTCATGCGACGTGAGTTCTGACGTTTCAAAGCAACCGCCCCGGTCAATACTTACATCTACTATCACTGTACCCGGCCGCATGGCAGCCACCATTTCATCGGTTACAACAATCGGGGTTCTTCCGCCTGTTGAGGATAAAGCACCTACCGCCACATCACAGGTCTTTAATTGCTTGGCAAGGATTTTTGGTTCTATAACAGAAGTCCACATTCTTACGCCAATATTATTCTGCACTCTTTTTAAGCGATAGATATTATTATCAAACATCTTTACACTGGCGCCCATAGCCAATGCTGTTCTGGCTGCATACTCCCCCACTATACCGGCGCCAATGATAATAACTTTTGTTGGTGGAATACCGGAGATACCACCCAACAACACCCCTTTTCCATTATTCGCATTGCTCAAATACTGACCGGCGATCAGCATCACGGCACTGCCAGCGATCTCACTCATACTTCTTACGATAGGATTATGTCCGGAGTCATCTTTTAAATTTTCAAATGACAAAGCTGTGATGCGCTTCTCCATCATCTTCTGCAGAATCTCAGATTTCATCACTGCCAGGTGTATAGGCGAAATAATAATTTGATTGGGCTTTAAATATTCCAGTTCCCCTTCACTCACCGGCGCTGATTTGATGATCATATCACATTCAAACACTTCCTTCTTGGTATAGGCGATCTTTGCTCCTGCATCGCTGTATTCCTTATCCTGGTAATTGGCGCCATCACCGGCTTTGTATTCCACCACCACCTTATGCCCGTTACTTACCAGCACACCCACTGCTTCCGGTGTTAGTGTAACACGGTTTTCATTGAAAGATGTTTCTTTGGGAATACCGATATGGAGTTGTGCCCCTTTTGGTTTTACATCTAAAGTTTCCTCTAAAGTTTCGTAGCTGAACCCCGCTGAAATAACCGGTTTTGATGTAGCCATAGCAATCTTGAATGGTCCCTTTAAAAAAGGGGAGAATTACAGATTTAGATAAGGCGTTAAATTACAAATTAAAGGGCAGATTTTATACAATGCTATGAATTATTCAACCTTTTAATTGACTATAACGTCAATTGTTATTGATGGTTAACCTTCTTGTTTGAGCATCTGCCAATTCAATGCGAACATGTATGGTACCCGGGGGAAATAAATGTTCGGCTTTTTCGGGCCATTCCACCAAACAAATATCCCCGCTGTATAAACAATCCTCCACACCGGCATTTATAGCTTCTTCTGCTGAACCGAGCCGGTATAAATCGAGATGATAAATGGTATTCCCTTCACAGTCTCTATACTCATTAATAATAGAAAACGTTGGACTGCCCACCACATCTTTCACTCCCTTTACATCACATAAAGCATGTACAAATGTCGTTTTACCTGCCCCCATCTGTCCGTGCAGGGCAAATACTTTGGCATCCTGCACCGTTTGCCAAAACTGCATAGCTGCCTCATTAATGTTTTGTAACGTGTATGTTAGTTGCATGTTAAGCCCTGCAAAGATATTGTTCCGCAATTAGTAAAATTGCCAATTTTAGGTTTTGTAAATTTGTATAAATCTGATAGCATGGAAAAAGTGAACTGGACCGTTGAAGGAATGACCTGTGGCAATTGTGCTCTCACCGTCAATAATTATTTGCAGAAGGAAGGATTGAAGAATGTAAAGGTTAATTTAATTGGTGGCGATGTTTCTTTTGACACCAATGGAGAATTTTCTGCTCAAAAAGTTATAAAAGGAATTGAGGGTCTGGGTTATCATGTGGTAACGCAAGAAACAATAACTAAGACAACTCCTGAAAAATTCTTCCAAAATCATTTTCAACGCTTTTTATTCTGTTTACCATTCACAGCGGTATTAATGCTGCACATGGTTGACAAATGGTGGCATATCCACTGGTTGATGAATCCATGGATTCAGTTAGCAATTTGTTTGCCGGTGTACATTTTAGGTATGAGCTTTTTTGGAACCAGGGCCATTAAAAGTTTACGCAACGGTATGCCCAACATGCATGTATTAATTGCATTGGGTGCTACAGCTGCATTTGTTTATAGTCTCACCGGCGCCGTATTCAATATGGGAATGGAATACCTTTTCTTTGAAACAACGGCCACCATCATCACTTTAGTTTTTTTAGGCGAATGGTTAGAAGATAAAACAGTTCAAACCACACAAAAGGCGTTGAAAGATCTAAATCGCAGCCAGAAAGTAATGGCGAATATGATTGCCTTTGATGATGAACATAAAGAACAAATCTTCCCGATAGAAAATACACAGCTAAGAACCGGCGATTTGATTTTAATTAAAAGCGGCGAGCAGGTACCGATGGATTGTAAAATTTTATGGGGTGATGCCCGTGTGAATGAATCCTTGTTAACCGGCGAAAGTAAACCAGTACATAAAACAGCTAAAGATGCATTAATCGGCGGAAGTTTATTAGTGGATGGAACCGTAAAAGCACAGGTAACAGCAGTTGGTAATGAAACAGTGTTATCCAATATTGTGAACTTAGTTAAACAAGCACAAGGAGAAAAACCGCCCATCCAGCAACTGGCTGATAAAATAAGTGCGGTGTTTGTTCCGGTAGTAATCAGTTTATCCGCCATCAGTTTCCTGCTCAATTATTTTGCGTTTGATGTAAACTTCACACATTCCTTGATGAGGAGCATTGCGGTGCTGGTTATATCCTGTCCTTGTGCTATGGGATTGGCTACTCCGGCCGCTATTGCTGTTGGGCTGGGAAGAGCAGCTAAGAACGGAATATTGTTCAGAGACGCTAAGAGTTTGGAATTGTTTAAAGACATCCGTAATGTGGTGTTTGATAAAACGGGTACGCTTACTAAGGGTGAGTTGACAGTTGACAGATATGAGATGACAGTTGACAGAATGAATGAAATGGATTTTAAAAGAATTGTTTTTTCACTGGAGAAATTCTCTAATCATCCGGTAGCCAAGTGCATCGTAAATGAATGGAAGACGAAAGACGGTATCTACTGGAAAAAAATTGAAGAGATAAAAGGGTTAGGAATAAGAGCGGAAGATAAAGAAGGGAGTATTTATCAGTTGGGTTCATTTAAATTGATAAGTAACCAAACTGCTGATGCATCACACACTGCTTACTTGTTAAAGAATGATGTATTGCTAGGCTGGATTGATGTAAACGATGAAATAAGAACCGAAGCAAAAGCAGTAGTGAATTACTTACACAGCAAAGGCATTAAAACATATTTGCTGAGTGGAGATAGTAAAGAACGTTCTCAAAAAGTAGCCAATGCATTGAGAATAGATAATGTAGTGGCGGAGCAAAGTCCTGAACAAAAATTATTATTTATCGAAAACCTTACCAATGAAGCCCCAACTGCGATGGTTGGTGATGGTATAAATGATGCACCTGCATTAGCTAAAGCCACCATTGGTATTTCTATGAGCGATGCTACACAACTGGCCTTGCAAACTGCACAGGTGGTGCTAATGAATAAAGGCATCCAGCATTTGCCCTTATCATTAGGTTTGGGTAAACATACTTTTACTACTATCAAACAAAATTTATTCTGGGCTTTCGTATATAATGTCGTAGCCATTCCAATCGCTGCATTGGGTTTATTGTCTCCGGGTTTAGCTGCACTTGCGATGGGTTTTAGCGATGTGGTGCTGGCAATTAATTCTGTAAGGTTATTTGTAAAGAAAGTAATTTGATGTACTTTTAAAAAAAATGTAATGGCTCAAACTAAGCAAAAAAAAGCTTCTGTTGTCAAAACCACATCTGCAAAAAAGAAGACAGGTGGCAACCTGAAAAAGCATTTTGGTAAACTAAAGCTTGGATTAAACGGCTTATCTTATCAAAAAAAATTACGAAGTGAATGGGATTAATACCATATTAGCCGACACCAACTTTATCATATACCTGCTTGAAGGAAGAAAAGAAACACTTGAGTATCTTGATAAATTCATTGTTATTTCTGTAATTACTGAAATGGAATTACTGGGAGTAAAAAACATTTCTTCTAAGATATTTAATACAAGAAAATCTTTGCTGGATGACACGGTTATTTTTCCTTTTGACGAGGAAATAAAAGTTATAGCAGTTTCCCTTAAACAAAAGTACAGTATTAAACTTCCGGATGCCATAATTGCCGCCACCAGTATAAAATACCGAACGCCATTAATTTCCGCTGACAAAGCTTTGAAAAGAATTAAAGAATTAGATTTAATCCTCCTTAGCATTTAATTTTCCAATGTTAACCACAGCTTCCTATATACTCAAACAATATTGGGGTCATAATTCCTTCCGCCCGATGCAGGAAGAAATCATTCAATCTGTACTGGA
>JACPOD010000068.1 GCA_016185185.1 Sphingobacteriales bacterium
GGAAATGGTTTGGTCCATTTTCCCGACTCACTATACTCCATGAGTGGTTCTACCATTCCTCTTAATAAAGCAGGATTATAAATTAATGTCAAAGGAGCAGATGGATACGTTACATCCACTGTCCATATAGAACCATTACTGAAATTTTCCTTTTGCGGATATAATAGCTCATCATTGGCGCCTCTTACTAATTTATGTGCTGCTAATGACTGGCGGTAAGCCAATGCACAAAGTTTGGCATAGGTTTCTCCACCGGCTTTTAATGCATCGCTATATAATTCTTTGTCAAACTGGTTGCAACGGGTCTCAATAGCACTAAAATCATTTAATGATTGTTTAATCATTTCCTCAGTGGAAGAGAAATTCTTTTTCCACCATGCCTGCAGGTTTTGATTGAAGTATTGAATAGCATATAAATCATCATATGCCAATAAGATTGTTTTTTCAACAGGAGTGGATTGAACAGTACCACAATCTATTTTAAGTTTTGCAAAAGGATTTGCTTTACCTGCGGATGATAATTCAACTCCTTTTTCATCTTTTGCTGCAAGGTAAAAATACCCCCAGTCAATACGAACATCATCACCTTTCTTTTTTAACACAGCCTGATCAACCGTTCCTGTTTTTTGAAAAGCAATACCATCTGCTTTATAAGAGTTAGTAATAGTTTGCTGATTTTTTTTATCCCTTGCAATATCAGCTGCATAATCAAACAATATTTTTACAGCATGCTGTTTGCCATCGTTGGCTTTTGTAATAAAACTAATATAGCTGATGGGTCTTGAATACCAGTTAAGATCATTAGCTAATAACGGAGAAAGAAACCTTACGTTAAGATCAACTCCACCACATGTAAAACTATAATTGGTATGTGTAGCAGTTATTTCCACTGATTTTTGAACAGCTTGCTTTATCGGTTCAGGCGGCAGCCGATCATACAAACCTGCATCAATAATACCGGGACCACCAGTATTTTCGCAATAAACAGCCAGTACATTCTTCCCAATCTTTATGTTCTGCTCAACTGCTTTGGATAAAGTGATCTCTTTGTTGGAAGAACAGCAACCTCCTTCATAAATTTTTTCCCCATTCAGATATACAATGATGTTGTCATCATATTTCGCACTCAGTACTAGTTCATGAAAGTTTTTTGATTTAACCGTAAATGTTCTTCTGAACCAGATTTCTTTACCTGACCATAGTGTTCCCGCACTTATATTTTCAGTAGCAAACATTCCTTTGCCGGTTTTCCATTTGGAATCATCATAGTTAATAGTATTCCAACCGGCAGCGGGTTTTGTTTCTGTGTACTGACAGGTATATGCACTCAAATCTGCATTAGGTACTAAACTGTTTTGTTTGCGGGGAGGGGCGCCTAAAAATTTATATAGTTTGCCATCAACACTTATCATGCCTAACAACGATTGTTCCGCACCTGTCCAGTGTGTGGTAGTGCTTTCGTATAATTTGTCAGTAGTACTCCAGATGCTGAAGTAAGGATCGTGTGTGATCAACGGGTAAGCAGGCGCTTTTGTAACCTGACCTATGGAGTAATTGAAGACTAAAATGCCTGCCAACCAAAAAACTAATTTATTCATTTTGTTTTTTTACGGTAGTTAAATTTTAAAAATTCCCGCCATCTCCGGCAATAGAACTATAATTTACTTTAATGTTTTTTATTTTAGACGGCAACCAAACCTGCATTTGCGTTTTGCCCCTGTTAGCCCATGTATAGTAGGGGATAGCAATAACTTTTTTCTTTACCAGTTCTACTCCTTGAGTTACTTCATTTAATTCAACAATATTCGCATCGGCTTCCAGTGCTGTAACTTTTTCTGATAATACATTATAAGGCCTGGTTACAAAAGAAGTGTTTTGAGGAAGAAAAAAGTTCCAGGCATTATTGTCGTTATCTGTTCCTTCCACGCAATATAATAAAGGACCACGCTGCAATGCAAAACGATCGTTGTTGTAATTCAATTCTTTTTTTGAAATAATTTTATTTATCGTCATAGGAATAAGATATTCCACTACATCTCCTTTTTTCCATTCACGGTTTATAACATAATAGCCTTTTTCGTTTTTAACACGGACTTCTTTACCGTTTACCTTTAATGTAAGCGCTGCTTTTGAGTCGTCTATAAAATGATATAAATCTCCGGGAGAAGCTTCACCCGTTGCCCAGCCCGGAATACGCAGGTATAAATCGAAGGTTGATTTTTTAACCGGGTCAATATTCAGTTTAATGTTTCCATCCCATGGGTAATTGGTTTCCATCTTTACCGCCACATTTGTTTTTGCCAATGGAATGTTGGTATTACTGCCGACAAATAAATTTACCCAAAGGCTGTTCGTTCCCTGACCATAAATGTAATCACCAACTGAAGCAACCAATCTTGAAATATTTGCGGGACAACAAGCCGTACCGAACCATGCCCTGCGCTGATGCTGACCAGACGATGCCAATGGATTATCATAAAAGAAACGATCACCACTTAAACTCAATCCATCCAATGCACCGTTGTACAAACTTCTTTCCAGTACATCCACGTATTTGCTGTCGCCAATGAGTTGATTCATCCTTGCATTCCAGAATACCATACCAACAGAGGCACAGGTTTCGCAATAAGCAAGTTCATTGGGTAAATCATAATCCTTGCTGAATCCTTCATTATCACCTGCTGAACCAATACCACCATTGATATACATGTTACGGTAAACCACATCTTCCCACACATTTTTCATGGCATTCATATAACCCATGTCTCCGGTGGTGGCAGCCACATCTGCTGCACCACTATATAAATACATAGCCCTTACTGCATGACCGGTAATTTCATTTTGATCTTTTACCGGTTTCAGATCCTGCCAGTATTCTGGAGTAATCCAGTTGTTGCGTGGATTATCACGGTATTGTTTTCCTCTTTGTGACAAATACCAGTCGGCTAATTGTAAATAGCGATCTTCTTTAGTAAGATGATACAATTTCATCAAGGCCAGTTCAATTTCTTCATGTCCGCTGAACCAGTAACGGTTTTGTAAACGGAAAGTAGAATCAATATGATTGGCAAAACGAATACTTACATCCAATAATTTTCTTTTGCCGGTAGCATTATAATAAGCAATAGCGGCTTCAATTAAATGACCGGCGCAGTAGTCTTCATGTTTCTCAATATCAGTCCAGCGAAGTTTTAAATCCCGAAGCTGAAAATAGGTATCAACATATCCATCGGGTAACTGTGCTGCGGCAACAATATCAATCCAGCGGTCGGCAGTATTTTCAATTGAAGTATCGGGATGATTTTTTAATGAATAGGCCATTGCCTCCAGTGCTTTGTACACATCACTGTCATCGTAATAAAGACCCTCATGTTTTTCGCCGGTTTTATTAATGATCTTTAAAAAATTTCGGATGCGGGGAGTTTTTATTTCTGTTTGATAAATACAGGCTTTTAATGTTTTATCGGCCACCAAATCCAGTTTTGGTTTCCAGAAGGCATCGGTAATAGTTACTTTGGAAAAATTTACCGGCCAGTATTTTTGCAGAGGCTGTTGAGCAAACAGTTTAACACTATTGAACATTATTACTACTACAATTATCTTTTTCATGTTGATCAATTAAATAATTAAATTATACATTAGCCACTTTAAAGGATTTTACTTCGATGTTTTTCCATACACCGCCGGTAATGTAAGGCTCGTTATTATACCAATCCTGAAAGTCTTCTGCTGTTTCAAACTGCACAATCATTATGGAACCACGCATATTGCCATCATCATCCTGCATGGCGCCACCCAATACAAAATTGTTATTGTCTTTTAATTTTTTTGTACCAGCTAAATGAACAAGACGAACCGTTTGTATTCTTTCCAAAGCGGCTTCATCATTTCCATCCTGCACAATGATTACATATTGTTTCATAAAAATATTTTTAGACGATAGGCAATAGATATACTCACGTTTCACGATTATCGGCATCACAATACCTGGAACCCATACGCATAAGGATCATCATTTTTATCAATGCTAATTGTATTGTAACCATAAATCTTTGCCCAGCCTTCTATAGACGGACGCATGGCTTTTTTACCGTGAACGGTTAACTCTTCTTCAATCCTTCCAATAAATTTACTGCCGATGATGCTTTCATGAATAAACCCATCACCTTTCTTTAATAAACCTTTGGCATACCACTGCGCCATTCTTGCACTGGTGCCGGTGCCACAGGGACTGCGGTCAATGGCTTTATCACCGTAAAAAACGGCATTTCTTGCTGTGGATGTTTTATCTAACACTGCACCTGTCCATAAAATATGACTGCAACCATTGATCGTGGCATCATCCGGATGAACAAATTCATACTTCGCATTAATATTCTTTCTCAGCTCTCTTGCCCAGGCAATTAATTTATCTGCTGAATAATGTTCCAGTCCTTTAAAATTTTTTTGAACATCTACAATGGCATAAAAATTTCCACCATAAGAAACATCTATCACCAGTTCACCTAAATCAGGACATTCAGCCGTTAACTCCGTTGAATGAAGAAATGCAGGCACATTCGTGATCTTAACACTTTGTACCCGGGCCTGAAGGCCTGGGCCAGTCATTTTATATTCTATTAAAACCAATCCAGCCGGTGCTTCCATTCTCACTATCCCCGGAATTTTTGGTTGTATCAATCCTTCTTCAATAGCAATGGTAATGGTACCGATGGTTCCATGTCCGCACATAGGTAAGCAACCACTGGTTTCAATAAACAACACCGCCACATCATTATCCGGATTATGCGGTGGATATAAAATACTTCCGCTCATCATATCATGACCTCTTGGTTCAAACATCAGCCCTTTTCTTATCCAATCATATTCTTTTAAGAAATGCTGCCGTTTTTCACTCATATTATTGCCTTCCAGTTTGGGGCCGCCGTCAGCCACCAAACGAACAGGATTGCCACAGGTATGTGCATCCACGCAATGAAAGACAAAGCCCCCCAGCCCCCTAAAGGGGGAGTATTGAAGCGGAGAATGTTTTTTAGTCATTTTACATTTAAGTTTTTTTGATGATAAGAATTGTTGCATATGAACGGAGCGCCGCAAGGAACGTTCAATTATTGCTATATCGCTGGTTAAAAAAACATAATTACATTTGTTTGCTAAATTCAGAATTCAATTTCGACTTTGCTATATGGAAACTTACGGTAAAATATTATTGATTGCTATGCCGGCTTTTCTTCTGCTAGTGTTAGGAGAAAAATTGTACGGCCATTTAAAAGGAAAAGATACTGTCCGCAACCTCGATATGATTTCCAGTCTCAGCAGCGGTATTACCAATGTTACCAAAGATGTGCTGGGATTAAGTATCGCTATCATTACTTACGAATGGATGGTAAAACATGTGGCTATCGTTCATGTACAATCTACTTTTTTGGTTTACTTTATTGCGTTCATGGCTTTAGACTTTGCCGGTTACTGGGGCCACCGCCTGGATCATGAATATAATTTCTTCTGGAATGCACATATCATTCATCACAGCAGTGAAGATTTTAATTTGGCTTGTGCTTTACGTCAGAGTGTTTCAGTGGTATTTAAAATTTTTACCATCTTTTTATTACCGGCAGCTTTACTCGGTGTTCCCGGTAATGTGATTGCAATAGTGGCGCCATTGCATTTGTTTGCACAGTTCTGGTATCATACAGAACACATCAACCGGATGGGTTTTTTGGAAAAGATAATTGTAACTCCTTCTCATCACCGGGTGCATCATGCTATTAATCCTGAGTACATTGATAAAAACTATGGACAGATATTTATTTTCTGGGATAAACTTTTTGGTACTTACCAGGAAGAATTGCCCAAGGTAAAACCGGTTTATGGAATTACAAGACCGGTGCATACCTGGAACCCTATCAAAATAAACTTTATGCACCTGTGGTTATTGATAAAAGATGCGTGGCGGACACAAAACCTGAAAGACAAATTCCGTATCTGGTTTATGCCAACGGGCTGGCGTCCGTCGGATGTGGCTGATAAATATCCTTTGTATAAAATTACAGATGTTTATCACTTTAATAAATATGAAACAAAAGCTTCCACTGCATTTAATGTATGGGTTTGGGTGCAAATAACGATGACACTTTTATTCATCAGTTATTTGTTTGGAAATATTGCCGGTATTAACGCACAAAATCAATACTACATCTACGTTTATGGTGCCTATGTATTTATAACAGTATATGCCTACACTGAACTGATGGACAGAAATCCTTATACATTATTGTGGGAGGCGGCTAAAAACATCTTTGGTATTTACATCCTGATTTCACAAAAAGATTGGTTTGGCGCCAGTAAGTTGTTTGCCGGTATACAATATATGCTGATGGCTTATTTTGTTCTCTCCACTTTAGTAACTGCTTATTTTGTTTTTGCAGATATAAAGAAGGATAAAGCAGTTCCGGTTTCCGTATAACATGTCAAAGAACTGAATGTGTCACGCAACGGCGCAAAGCCGCAACGATTATTAAGAAACTTTTTCTTTAGTAAGCTGATTGTTTACTGTTCTCCAGATATGTAAAGGATTTTCATTCTTTAATTCATCCGGCAATAAACTATTGCTCCAGTTTTGAAAGGCAATAGGTCTTACAAAACGTTTGATACCATCTGCACCAACGGAAGTAAAACGTGAATCGGTAGTGGCAGGGAATGGTCCGCCGTGATGCATGCTTAAACAAACTTCTACGCCGGTGGGAACACCATTAATAATAAAGCGTCCGCAAATATTTTTTACTGCTTCCACTAATTTATTGTTGTTCACTATATCATTATCAGTTGCCATTAACGTAGCCGTAAGCTGACCTTCGAGATGCTTGGCTACTTCAGTCATTTCGCTCATATCCTTGCAGCGAATCACAATAGAGTAGGGGCCGAAAACTTCCTGGTGCAGTACAGGATTATTGAGAAAAGCCTTTCCCGTTGCCGTAGCAATAGTGGGAACACCCGTCTGACGGTCTCCGTCTGACGGATATTCTGATTCAGCTACTAAATGCACATCTTCCTGCAGTAAAGCATTTTCCTTTTTCCCATTATATGCATTAGCAATGCCTTCATGCAACATTCTTCCCGGAGCAATTTGTTGTATCGCTTTACCTAAATCATGAATGAAAGATTGCAAAGCTTCGCTTTCAATACCAATGATCAATCCGGGATTGGTACAAAATTGGCCAACCCCTAATGTAATGGAACCGGCATACATCGCAGCAATATCTTTTGAAGCCGCTTGTAATTTTTCCGGTAATAAAAAAACAGGATTAATACTTCCCATCTCTGCAAAAACAGGAATGGGTTCTTTACGCTGGTTAGCCCAATCGAATAATTGTTTGCCACCAGTATAAGAACCGGTGAATCCAACGGCTTTGGTATGCGTATGCATCACTAATGCTTTGCCCACTTCAAATGATGTTCCGTACACATGCGCAAAAATGCCTTTGGGCATATTGCATTTTGTGGCTGCTTTCAAAATCGCCTCCTCCACAATAGTAGAAGTTTCTGCATGTGCCGGATGACATTTTATAATTACCGGGCAACCGGCAGCAAAGGCACAAGCCGTATCACCACCGGCAGTGGAATAAGCAAAGGGAAAATTAGACGCACCAAACACCACCACCGGTCCCAATGGGACCAGCATTTTTCTGATATCTGGTTTTGGTGGGACTTTATCAGGAACGGCAGTATCAATGCTTGCTTCTAACCATGTTCCTTCTTCACAAGCCTGTGCATAGCTGTTGAGTTGAAAAATTGTTCGGGCTCTTTCGCCTCTTAACCTTGCTTCAGGAAGATTCGTTTCCTTCATGGCCACCTGTATCAATGCATCGCCACAGTTTTCTAATTCAACGCCAATCGTCCGCATAAAATCGGCTCTTTGTTTGAGTGATAATTTGCGGTAAGCATGAAAAGCGTTCCATGCCTCGTTCATCAACTGATTTATTTCTTCAATCGGAGTATCGTTATACATAATGAAATAAAGTTGAGGGCTAAAGCCCGGTAAATATTTTGTTCCATTGCCCCGGCATTAATGCCGGGGCAAATTATATTAAAGAACTAATACGGCTTTAGCCGTTAATCTTATAGTTTAGGTCTTATTGTAATGGCATCATTAATGATCTTCAGCACCCTTTCTCTTTCTTCACCCACCAGCGTTAATCGTGGTGCCCTTACATATTCGCTGCCAATGCGGGTTTGTTTAGCAGCTAATTTTATATACTGAACTAATTTAGGATGAATATCCAGCTCCAGCAATGGCATAAACCAGCGGTAGATTTTTGTTGCTTCTTCAATCTTACCTGCTTTAACTAAATTGAAGATAGCAGTTGTTTCATTAGGAAAGGCATCTACTAATCCGGCTACCCAACCATCGGCACCCAAACATAATTCTTCCATTGCCAGCGTATCCACACCACATAATATTTTAATACGGTCGCCAAAACGATTTTTCAGTCTGGTAACATTGGTTACATCCCTGGTACTTTCTTTTACTGCTTCAATATTGCTGTGTTCAATTAACTCAGCAAACATATCCAGCGTGGTTTCTATTTTGTAATCCACAGGATTGTTATAGATCATGATGGAAAGGTCGGTCACTTGTGCTACCGCTTTAAAATAAGTTACTGTTTCCCTGTCATCACTTTTATACCGCATGGGTGGCAATAACATTAAACCTTTTGCTCCCCAGGCTTTGGCATTGATGGCCTGTTGTATGGCATCTTTGGTCGTAGATTCAGCAATGTTCATTACTACAGGAACTTTTCCATTCACATATTTCACAGCTGCTTTAACCAGTTGTTCTTTTTCACCAGCAGTAATGGTGCTGGCTTCACCTAAAGAACCGCCAATGATTACTCCGTTAACACCGGCATCTAATTGTGCCTGCAAATTCTTTTCAAATAAAGGAATATCAATTTCATCAGTTGCAGTAAAGGGAGTGAGCAGTGCGGGGAAAACACCTTTCCATTGTATTGACATAGCTAAATATTTTACAGCAAAGGTATCAGCAGCCGCAGCCAATTACTTTCCTTAGTTTAGCCAATACTGATACTATTTTAATCATTTTTAGTCAACAGATATTTTTTATTGATTAATTTAGTATGCATGAAGATTGTTCCCTTTAAAATTCCAAAGAATACAGCCGAAGCTTTCAAAGTACAGGTAGATGATGTGCC
>JACPOD010000069.1 GCA_016185185.1 Sphingobacteriales bacterium
GTTTACTTCATCTGGTAATTGATAAAAAGTGGGATGCCGGTAAATTTTATCTTCAGCCGGTTCATACAATTCACCTGCTTCATCCGGGTTGCTGGCGGTGATGTATTTACTTTCTACTACCCAAATGCTTACGCCTTCCATTCTTCGGGTATAAACATCACGGGCATTTTCAATAGCCATTTGTGCATCGGCTGCATGCAGGCTTCCTACGTGTTTATGATCTAATCCCTGTTTGCTGCGGATGAACACTTCCCACAAAGGCCAATCAGCCCCCTTGCCCCCTGAAGGGGGAATATTAGAAGTTTCTTTTTTTACATCGTTACCCGAATTAGTATCAGGAATGTCACCGTAGTAAAATTTTTTTATTTGAATTTTCATAATTGAGATTTGTTATTTAATCATGCTGCTTCTAAAGCCCCATTAGTGGTTTGGGGTTTCCTCTTCTCCGCATGTGCTGCCGCTGCTTCTCTCACCCAAGCCCCTTTTTCCCATGCATCCTTTCTTGCCTGAAGGCGCTGTTTATTACAAGGGCCATTACCTTTTACCACATTCCAGAATTCATCCCAGTTAATTTCACCAAAATCATAATGCTTTCTTTCTTCGTTCCATTTTAATTTATCATCCGGCAATTTCATGCCGAGTGTTTTTATCTGTTCAGCAATCATATCAATAAAATTCTGGCGTAACTCATCGTTACTTTTTCTTTTTATTTTCCATTTCATGCTCTGGTCGCTGTTGGTGCTTTCGCTGTCTTTGGGGCCAAACGCCAAGCGTTTCTGCGGCACTATACAAATACAAACCATGACCGGCTTCATCCTGCACTTTAGCAAGCAGGATAGCTTTGCGTTTTAAAGATGGGGCACGACTTATCCAATTTCCTTCGGGCAACATGCCCACAATTTCACTATGTGCATGCTGACTGATTTGCCGGATGTTTGTTTTTCTATACGCATCAGGCATCCAGTCTTTGGGTTCAATTTTTATTTCGTTGTCGATTTTCTCCTGAAATAAATTTTCAAAATCCTTAATGGACATAAGGGGATAAAATTAAAGTTGCAATTTAATTAAAACTAACGGGTGTTTGGCAAAATTGTTTATACGTTATTTACATTAAAAACAAAAAACCCCGCACAAAAAGCGGGGTAATAGTTTAATGATTAATGAATTCTTATCTGATCTGCTGTAGCGTTGTTGAGTACCTATTTATGGCGAAAGAGTCAGAACCTGTAAAAAGTAAAAGTAACCGGTTGGGAAATTAGAATTTATACCCTAAAGATGGTATTTATAAAAAAAGGATCATTTGATGTCGAAATCAAGAACGATAGTTTCGGATTTTGGATGTGACTGGCAGGTAAGAATAAATCCTTTTTCTATTTCATCTTCTTCAAGTCCCCAATGGACATCCATGGTGACTTCGCCCTGTTCCAGTTTGGCTTTGCAGGTACAGCACATACCACCTTTACAGGCATAAGGCAGATCGGCTCCCTGTTTTAGTGCAGCATCCAAAATGGTAGCATCTGAATTGAGCGGAAGCTTAAACTCAATACTTCGTCCGTCTGCTTTAATAGTGATGTTACTTTGTGTACCAGTTTGAACGCTCAACTGGCTGGATCCAACAATTTGTTTTTTCCCGGAAGAGGTAAATAACTCAAAATGTATTTTCTTTTTATCAATGCCGGTTTGCTCTAAATAATCTTTTATGCAAAAGATCATTTCTTGGGGGCCACAAATAAAATATTCATCTACCGATTTATAGTCAAAGAGTTTTTCCAGTTCTTTTAGCTTGCCCGTAGTAAGTCTCCCAAAATTTAATGCAGAATCTGTTCGTTCACGGCTAAGAATATGAACCAGGTTAAACCTGTCAATGAATTTATTTTTTAAACCTTCCAGTTCTTCAAAAAATATAATCGAGCTTCTGGAACGGTTCCCATATATCAGTGTAAAACTGCTTAATGGTTCAGTTAACAAAGTTGTTTTAATAAGAGAGATAACAGGAGTAATACCACTGCCGGCAGCAAATGCGAGGTAATGTTTTTTTTGTAAAGGATCAAGTGGCGTATTAAATTTTCCGGAAGGCTCCATTACTTCCACTACATCACCTTTGTTCAATTGTTCGTTGGCATAAGTAGAAAAAAGACCTCCTTCTAATTTTTTAATTGCAACACGTACCTCCTCTTCCAATGGAGAACTGCAGATAGAATAACTGCGTCTCACTTCCTCGCCATTAATAATGGTACGCATAGTAAGGTTCTGCCCCTGTGTAAAGGAAAAATTCTTTTTTAGATATTCAGGAATATAAAAAGAAACCGAAACACAATCAGCTGTTTCTTTTTTTATTTCTTTAACAGCAAGCCGGTGAAAATGAATGGACATAAAAATTTACTTCTTCAACCCTTCTACCATAATAAGTACCATGTTCTTTTCTAACTCATCTGCATCAATTTTTTGAGTGCTGCGGTGCCAGCTTTCAATACCTGCAACAGCATGAAGCATGATGAGGACAGCAGTGGGAGCATCTATATTTTTAATTTCTTTACTTTTTATCCCTTCTTCAATGATCGAGGCAAGCCGCTTGCGGTAAGTGCGGCGGGTTGTTTGAAAATTAGAGAGGTAAGGATCTTCTAAATGTTTCCACTCCCTGTCACTTACATAAACTTCTTCGTAATTATGGATCATTTGGTGAATATGAAAGCGCAGGATCGTTTCTATTTTTTCTATGGCAGAAACATTGCTGCTTTCTACTTTTTCCAGGTGATTAATAAAACGGTTGGCTACCGTAAAACAGATATCCTGCAGTATTTCACTCTTGGACTTGATGTGATTGTATAAACTGGCAGCCTCCACGCCTACTTTATCAGCAAGGTCACGCATAGAAGAAGCTGCATATCCTTTTTCACGGAAGAGAGCAGCAGCCGTAGCTACAATGGTATCTTTTTTCGTAACGTTTTGTCCAGATTTAATCTTTGCCATGAAGCAAATTTAATTAATAAACAGCTTTCTAAAAACTTATTTAAGCCAAATGCCAATATTGAATTCCCTTACCTTTGCTGCGTTTTAAAAAAATTTAATATGTCCCTGATCTCTGTTGGAACAATGGCTTTTGATGCTATTGAAACACCCTTTGGTAAAACGGATAAGATTGTTGGCGGTTCTGCTATTTATGTAGCGTATTCAGCTGCGAATTTTGTAACTCCCGTGCAACAAATTTCAATTGTTGGTTATGATTTTCCCACAGAGGAAATGGAGGAATTAAAAAGCCGTGGTGTGATGCTGGACGGGGTAGAAATAGTCCCAAATAAAAAGTCTTTCTTTTGGAGTGGCCGTTACCATATGGATATGAATGGAAGAAATACACTGGTGACCGATTTAAATGTGCTGGAAGATTTTAATCCAAAGGTTCCGGAAGCTTTTCAAAATGCCGAGTTCTTAATGCTGGGAAATGTTTCGCCACATATACAGATAAGTATCATTGAACAAATGAAGGTAAGGCCAAAACTTATAGCAATGGACACCATGAACTTGTGGATGGATATTGCTATGCCCGACCTGGAACGTTTGCTTAAAATGGTGGACGTATTAATTATTAATGACAGCGAAGCAAGACAATTGAGTGCCCAGTTTTCCTTAGTAAAAGCGGCAAAAGAAATTTTAAAAATGGGACCTAAATACCTGATCGTAAAAAAAGGGGAACACGGAGCGCTGCTTTTTCATAAAAATGAAGTTTTTTATGCACCAGCTCTTCCATTAGAAGATGTATTTGATCCAACAGGTGCCGGAGATACTTTTGCCGGCGGTTTTATGGGCCATATTGCCAAAACAAAGGACATTAGTTTTGAAAATATGAAAACGGCCATCATCGTTGGTTCGGCCATGGCGAGTTTTTGTGTTGAAAAATTTGGTCCCACCCGTTTAAAAGAAGTTAACAAAGAAGATATTGAGGAAAGAATAAAGGAATTTGTACAGCTGGTAAGTTTTGAAATTAGTTTTGAGTAAATTTTTTTACTACAGTTATAGATACAAATAAGGGAAGCATTTGCTTCCCTTATTTGTTTTAAAAAGTTAATGATATAAGCAGAAGAATTAAAACTTCCTGGCTACTACCGTTGTATTTTTAAACTTCTTTGCTTTTCCCTGCAGGTTAAAAATTTCGGTATATACTACATAAATACCTACAGGAACTTTTTGCAGTTTATCGTTTAATCCGTCCCAGCGGAAATAACCACTGGTGGTGCACAATGCATTTTTTTGTAATACACGTATGGGCCTGCCACTGGCATCAAAAATGGTGATGTTGGCCACATAACCTCTTTCAGGGAACTGGTAATTGATTGTAAGGAAATCATCAAAGCCATCATTGTCGGGCGAAAAAACATCGGGGGTTAATTTAATTTCTCCCTGCACCTGCTGATCAATTCGAAACTGTGAGTTCTGGTAAGTAGGTGTTCCGTAACCAGCAATGGTTGCAGCAGAATGCCAGTTTTCTTTTGTTTGTGTTTTTCCGTTGTAATCTATTCTTTCCAGCGCTACCCCTTCTGTATTATTAATCAGGGCAAAATGCCATTTATCACTGTAAGCAAATTCATCCACAATTTTTCCATTGATGTTATATATTACCACGTTGCTGGAATCATCATTATAGCTTGGCAAAGAAGATAATTCAATGAAATTTTCCGGGTTCTTAACGAGATAATTGTTTTTAACCCAATCCGTACTTTCGGTTATCACAATATAATCTCCGGGAAAGAAGAGCAAGGTTTCCGTACTTATTTGTTTCAGGTTTGCTATCTGTGCAGCAGAATTACGATTGGCTAAATAAAGCTGGTTAAAGTCAAGGATTTTATTGCTTCTGTTATATAATTCCACATAATCATAACCACCACTTTTTGGATTAAATAAAATTTCATTTACAACAGCATCTAAACTATCGCTTGCAGATGCCAGTCCAACTCTTGTGTTGTTTTTTGTGCCGATTGTGTTGTTGCCGCAATCAGTAACACCACTAACCGTTATAGTATACACTTTATTTGTTTGTAAAGAAGTATTCAGGGAAAGAATTACCCTGTCGAACAATGGTGCTACCGGTAAGGCACTGACAGGAGTACCTATCCCATCACTAATACTATAGCTGGTGGTAACGGCTGCTTTCGCATTATTTAAGGGTTCATCAAAAAGTAAAACAATAGTAGTGGCATTGCTGGCGTATGCTCTTAAAACACCCGGGGCCGTTGCGTCTTTATTATTTCCATCCACAGAATTCTTTCTTCCGGGAGTGCCACCACTGGCATCATTGCTTTCTTTCCAATTGCCTGAACCGGTGCAGGGATTTTTAGTATCGATCATTTCCAGCGTCCATCCGCCATCTTTTTTTATTGGGTTTTGGTACCAACTATCAGAATATGCTACAGCATGAATTACAGTGCCATCACCGGATAACAAGGAAAGTGTTTCACCTGTATTATCTAATGAAGGGAAACTGGTTACAGATATTGTTTTGCCAAAAACCGATAAAGCAGGAACAGCACTGCCGGTACAAACAATAACAAAACTATCTGGTTTTAAAATATAGTTGGGTAAGGGTCCGATGATACCACTGGCATCACCAATTTTCCAACCAGATAAATTAATTGGAAAGCCAGAAGTATTTTTTAATTCGATCCACTCAGCATTGGGTAAACCAACCTGGGGAGCGGGGTCAGCAATTAACTCATCAATAACCACATCATATTGTTGTGGAGTATAAAAACTAAAGCTTGCTGTACCATTGCTGATAGCATTACCTGCAATATCCTGTACGCCATTCACCGTTAAGGTACAGTTAACACCATTAGGAATAGTAGTACTAAAACTCAAATGCACCAAAGAAGTATTAGAAGCATCTCTTATTGCACTAACAGGATTCCCCAATCCATTGCTGGCGGAATAATTGGTAACTGTTTGAGCGGTAGTAGCATCAACAGTCTCATTAAACAATACATCTACTGCAGTTGAGGATATTGCTGATGCAGACACCAGTGCCGGAGGCGTTATATCGGGAACATAATTACTGATAACGATATCATCAAAGAAATGTCTTTGGGCAAAACTTGCTTTAGTACTTTGCTTAATTAGTATTCCAAAAAAAGCAGAAGTAACATAATTAGCATCTGTAACAGAGCCCTCGCTACTGTAACTGTTACCGGTACCACTTAAATCACGGAATAAAGTCCAATTGTTCGCAGCATCCCGAACCACTTTAATCTTCATGGTATTACTGCTTGTGTTTAAAATGCCATCCGCACCGTCAATGATTTTTGTTATAACTCCGCCAGCATCCTTTCTATACAAAGAGATTTCATCAGTAGTATTTCCAATTCTGACAAAAAAACCGGTAGTACCTGTTGCAGTAATATCACTTGCTGAGGCAATCAGGTAAACATCAATATAATTTGCAGAAGAAGGGTTAAAAGTTATTTGTGAATAAAATTCCCATTGAACGGAGGTGGCTAATGTATTGATGGTACTAATGTAAAACGACGAGTTAGCAACGGTGTCATTGCTTTGGAGTTGCTGTGAGGTGTTTATAATCCAATCGCCACCAGGTGAAACCGCTGATGTGTTCCAGGCAGGATTAGCAGTATAATCACCATCATTAAAGTTTTCATTTAACTGTGCTTTTACAGTAAAGACACAGCATAATAAAATACATAAGCTTGTTAGTTTTAATCCCTTTATTTTCATAACCGGCTAAAGATAATAAAATAAATTTCACCCCTAACAGGGGTTAGTTATAAAATAAATAATATGCGCAGTAGTTATTTGGCTCAAATATTTTTTGTAACTATCTTCGGCCCGTAAATGAAACAAAATAAACATACTAAACGCACAAAAAAACATTCCTGAGGAAGGTTTGCAGCGTTCTGTATGTTATCATATAAAAGCTTGACAGGCCTTCCTAAAACGGGAAGGCCTTATTTTTTGCCCCAACCCCTGAAGGGGCTAAAATAAATATCAGGGAAGAAACATATTTTATTAATCATTAAAAACATTCCCTTTAGGGAGTTGGAGGGCTTCAAATGAAAGTTGCAGTAGTAGGTGCCACCGGGTTGGTAGGAACCAAAATGTTACAGGTATTAGCGGAAAGAAATTTTTCAGTAACTGAATTAATTCCGGTGGCCTCCGAAAAATCGGTAGGTAAAGAAGTGGATTTTAAAGGAAAGAAATATAAAGTGGTAAGTATGACAGATGCTATTGCTGCCAAACCAAATGTGGCTATTTTTTCTGCCGGAGGAAGTACTTCATTGGAATGGGCACCCAAATTTGCAGCGGCAGGAATAACTGTAATAGATAATTCCAGTGCCTGGCGTATGGACCCAACCAAAAAATTAGTGGTGCCGGAAGTGAATGCTGAAGTGTTGACAAGAGAAGATAAAATTATTGCAAACCCAAATTGTTCAACTATACAAATGGTGGTGGCATTACAACCATTGCATAAAAAATATAATATTGAAAGAATTGTAGTGAGCACTTATCAAAGTGTTACCGGTACGGGTGTAAAAGCAGTGGATCAGCTTATGGGTGAAAGAAATAAGGCCATCAAAGGGGCTGGTGATGATTATCCAATGGCATACAAATATCCAATAGACCTGAATGTCATCCCTCAAATAGATGTTTTTTTAGAAAATGGTTATACCAAAGAGGAAATGAAAATGGTAAACGAGACCAAAAAAATTATGCAGGATGATTCCATCCGGGTAACGGCTACTACAGTTCGTATCCCGGTAGTTGGTGGGCATAGTGAAAGTGTAAATGTAGAATTCACCAACGATTTTGATCTGAATGAAGTAAGATCATTGTTGCAGGCAGCACCGGGTGTTATAGTAGTTGATGATCCTGCCAATCAGCAATACCCCATGCCCATGGATGCTCATGAAAAAGACGCAGTGTTTGTGGGGAGAATAAGAAGAGATGAAACACAACCCTATACATTGAACATGTGGATTGTTAGCGACAACCTTCGCAAAGGTGCCGCAACCAATGCTGTACAAATAGCTGAATATTTAGCAGCTCAGGGGATGCTGTAAATAGTATAAAAAAACAAAAGCCGGGTTAGAAAAACCCGGCTTTTGTTTACTGATCCAATTATCTACCTTCTTGTTTTATACGGGAAATTTTCTCCAAAGTGATCCGTAATATTATCTATTACAACATTAGCTGCCACATTCCAATTGCTGCTCCGTTTGTAATAATCGTTCCATAACGTTACATCATTACTAAGCAGGTTACAGGTAACATAAATATCATTGGTTTTTGAAGCATTGTTTGGTACCGGTATTTTGCCTTCAATACCGGTGTTCCATAAAATCCTTTCGGCAACATTAACACCATAGGAAGCATAATCACTCATATAACGCTGCTTGGTAATTTGCATCCGCACAACAGCATCCACATTTAAAATTTTTGCCAGCTCTTTTGCATCCTTGCTCCAGGAGTCGCGGATGGATATATTATTTTTTCCATCAGAGATAAGGTTGTACTGATATCCTGAATGTTTACTCTCATATAATATCTCCTTGAATTGGCATGTTGAAGAATACTGTTTTGCAAAGAAAGCTGGAATGATTTGCTTTCTTCTTCTTCAATACTGTCAATTTGCTGTTGGCTAATGTTTTTGGGTTGTTTTCCTGTAAAAATAATTTCGGCAGGTACAACTGCTATTATTTTATGGGTAGTAGTTTGCTGATCGAAATAAGAAGATGCGTAATTTTTTCTGCTACAGGCACAGAAAAAGAAAAACAAAATAAGTAATGCCAAAAAGCTCAGGGGTAAATTTTTTTTCATAACGGTACGTTTTTCATAAACAAAGGCAATCACTATGCCCTGGGGCAGGAAGCCAGGGTATTTAACGGAGTTTTAAATGAAATATTTCCTAATTAACTGGAATGTCTTTGAAATGCCAGATTTTATTTTATCCTGATACTGCCCTGTTAAGGAAATCGACAAAAGGCTTCATGGCTTCATACGTTTTTAAAACTTCCTTTATCAAAGCTGGCGATAGTAATTCTTTATCCGTAAGCGGATGCCGGACTACAAAATTTTTCATTTTTAAAAATTCGATAGCAGGATTATTCTCATCATATCCTTTGGGCGGACGGGAGAGTATTTCTATTCCATCTACACCAGCAGTAAACTGTTTTTTAAATTGTTTTGAAGAAATGATCTTTTTCCATTCGTCAAAGTTGTAATCAATCTCCTGGCGTATTTTATTTAACTCAGGGGGCATAGGCATATAATACCCGCCGGCTAAAAAACTTTTTCCCGGCTCACAATGAAAATAATAACCGGCTGAATTTACTTTTTTCCCGCCCCTGTTCATCCATGCACCCATATTGTTTTTATAAGGAGTTTTATCCTTGGAAAAACGCACATCCCGGTAAATTCTAAACAGGCAATTCTTTGCATTCAATTCGGCCACTTCTTTATCAATCTTATCAAATCCCTTAAGAATCTTAGTAACCGTGTTTTCTACATCTTCTTTGGCTAAAGCATAATTATTTTTATTTTTTTCAAACCAGGTTTTGTTATTGTTTTTATTCAGGTCTTTTAAAAATTTTAATGTGGGTGCCTGTAACATAGTGTTGTTGTTTAAAAATGAAACTAAAAAGGAAAAGCGAAATTACTTTTCCTTTAAAATTAAAATGAATGTATGGTTGATTATTTTACCAGGCTCCAGTTTTCGCCACTGCGAATCCTGTACAATGTCATTTCGCTTACCTTGTATTTTTTTGCCAGTTGTTTGTAAGTGATCTTTCTCTTTGTGTTGCCAATGATCTTTTTTATGGTCTTTACCTGGGAAGGGGTAAGTTTAAGGCCTTTACTGGTTGCGGCTCTTAATTTTTGTTTTTCTTTATAGGCAATTTTTGAAGGGCTGTTTTGCTGATGAGCGGCCATTTCTTCCAATGTAGCCCATTGAAGGTTTTTGGCGCTGTTGTCCAGTTTTTTATGATTCAGATGAATTACATACTTGTATTTGGAAGATTTCTTTTTGCAGAACAATTTGGCAACTTCCCGGTGAATATAGATGGTGCCATTGTTGCCTGGCCTGTGCAGGTTGAGTGTACGGTAACCGGTCGTTAAAGAACCATTTAATAATTTTCCATCCTTATAAATAGTATCGTCAAAACTTGCAGCACGTCCTTTGCTGGATACTGCATATCTTTTTCGAAGTTGTTTCCAGCCGGGAAACTGTAATGGCCTCCATATTTCTCCGGCTATTTTTTTGATCATGAGGATAAAATTTGGAGTGTTTATAAAATTACAAAACCTATTTGGTAATTCATATTATTAATTATTCGCCCGTCATTTTCAAAAATTCGTCTTCTGATATGATTTTTACCGTGTTAATTTTTTTAGCCTTTTCCAGTTTCGATCCTGCATCTTCGCCCACTACAAGATAGTTTAATTTACTGCTAACGCCTCCTAATATCTTACCCCCCTTCTTTTCTGCAATTGCTTCTGCTTCACTTCTTTTAAGTTTAGCAAGTGTACCGGTAAATAAAAATGTTTGCCCGGAAAGATTGCCATCAACCGCCATTTCTTTTTTATTGTTCTTTAACTGCAGCCCCAGCGATTCGAGTTTTTCCAGCATTTGGATATTTTCTTTATTGCTGAAAAACTCATAGATACTTCCGGCAACTTTGGGTCCTACATCTTCCAGGTTTTGCAATTGTTCTAATGAATATTTTTTAAAATCAAGTAAATGTTCTGCTGCATTGGCCAGTGTTTTAGCTGTTGTTTCCCCAATATAACGGATACCCAGTGCATAGATTAGCCGGTAAAGTGGTTGTTGTTTTGAGTGTTCTATAGCCTGCAGCATATTGTTCATTGATTTTTCACCAAACCCTTCCAGGCCTTTTATTTTTTCGTACGGCAACTGATAAATGCCGGGCACATCTTTTAAAATACCCAGTTCATAAAATTTTCTGACAATTGCATCACCCAGCCCCCTTATATCCATTGCATCTTTACTGGTAAAATGTATAATACGCTCTACTACCTGGGCTTCGCATTTAAGGGAATTGTTGCATCTCCACACCGCTTCTCCTTCAGGTTTTTCTAATGTATAACCACATACCGGGCAACGTTGCGGAAAATGAATTTTCTTTTCATGCCCGGCTCGCACATCTGGTAATGATTTTACAATGTAGGGAATTACATCCCCTGCCCGTTCCACTAAAACAGTATCGCCAATACGTATATCTTTTTCTTCAATAAAATCTGCATTATGCAGGGATATACTGCTAACAGTTACCCCACCAATTGGAACCGGATCAATTTTAGCAACTGGAGTAACGGCGCCGGTTCGGCCAACCTGGTATTCAACCGTACGGAGTTTACTTGTAGCCTGTCTTGCTTTAAATTTAAAAGCGATAGCCCATCGGGGGTGATGAGACGTCATTCCCATTTTATCCTGCAATGCTATATCATTAACTTTAATCACCATCCCGTCCACTTCATACGGAAGGTTATCCCTTTCTTCCTCAAAGGCATGACAGTATTTTATTACATCGTTAATCCCTTTAAAAACTTTCTTCTCTTTATTAGGACTGCGAAAACCTAATTGCCAAAGCATTTCTAAAGAACCGCTGTGAGTTGACAGATGACTGTTGACAGATGACTGTTTGATTTTTGGTTTTCTGTCATCCGTCATCTGCGAACTGTCAACTTTTGTATAGTAACTTACATGATAAAGAAAAGCTTCGAGGTTTCTCCTCGAAACTTCTCTTGGATCTTTAATTCGTAAGGTACCGGCGGCGGCATTACGGGGGTTAGCTAAAGGAGGCAGGTTTTGTTCTGCCAATGAATCATTGTATTTTTTAAAATTCTTTTTGGTCATCAACACTTCCCCGCGAATTTCAATTTGCTGTATTCCAAATTCAGAGAATTTTGCAGATAAAGGAACAGAGCGTATTTGTTTGATATTGGTGGTTATTTCATCTCCCTGTACACCATCCCCCCTGGTGGCACCACGACTTAACAAATCGTTTTCATAAATAAGTGAAATACTGGCGCCATCAAATTTTGGCTCCACACAATATTCAATTTCAGAAAACCCGGTAAGCTCTCTTGCTTTTCTGTCCCAGTCGGTTAAATCATCAGCATTGTAAGAGTTTTCAAGGGATAACATAGGTACCAAATGCTGTACGGCAGGAAAATCCTTTGTTAAGCCTTTAGCCACTCTTTGTGTTGGAGAGTCGGTAGTTATTAAAGAGGGATTGTCTGTTTCAATTTTTTCCAATGCTTTATAGAGCTGATCGTATTCGTAATCAGAAATCAGGGGGTCGTTTAAGATATAATAACGGTATTCATGAAAACGTAAAGAATCTCTTAACGCTTCCAGGTGGTTTGTTTCATACCTGCTGTCTTTTATATGAAGAAGTAGCCGTTCTGTTGTTTTTTGTAAAAGGTTGCTTTGTTCCTTGTTGTACATAGTAAAAGATTGCGGAGAATAAAGTTATACTTTGATTTAATGCAATAAAAAGATTTATCAGTGTATTTTTAATAACTGGTTTAAAAACATATTTTATGCGTAAATACAGATGGCTGTTCTTTTTATTGCTTTTCTTTTGGACAGGAATAATTTCCTGTACAAAAAAAATAAAGGTGGATAAGATTCTTTATCATGGGGTAGTATACACCGCAGACGAAAAGTTTACAATAGCTCAGGCAATTGCTATAAAAGATGGTAAGGTGCAGGATGTAGGCAGTAACGATGCCATCCTTGGTAAATATTCAGCAGAAGAAATGATTGACCTGAAAGGGAGCCCTGTCTTTCCGGGCTTTATTGATGCCCATGCTCATTTTTATGAATATGGAATGGGTTTACAGGAGTGTGATTTGGTTGGAACGGAAAGTTGGGAAGCAATTTTAGATAAACTCAAAAAATTCGGTGAAGAAAATAAAGAAGGTTGGCTAATAGGAAGAGGATGGGATCAAAATGACTGGCCTGTAAAGGAGTTCCCTTCAAAAGAAAAACTGGACGAGTTGTTTGCGGACAGACCTGTAATACTAACAAGAGTAGATGGACATGCAGCCATTGCCAATCAAAAAGCATTAGATATTGCCGACGTAAAAGCAGGAGACAGGTTAACAGGTGGTGAGGTTGAAATAAAAGGAGGAAAGCTTACGGGAATTTTAATTGATAATGCTGTTGAACTTGTAACAAAAAGTATTCCACCTGCATCTGCATCGCAGGTAGCACACGCATTACAAAAAGCGCAACAAAATTGCTTTGCAGCAGGATTAACCACTATTGACGACTGTGGTTTAGAATACGAAGCTGTTGATTTCATTGACAGTTTGCAAAAAAGGGGAGATTTAAAAATGAGATTATATGTGATGCTGAGTGATGCCAAAAAGAATTATGAATATCTTTTTAAGAGGGGAAAAATAAAAACAGAACGCCTCAATGTATGTTCTTTTAAAGTTTATGCGGACGGGGCTTTAGGTTCAAGAGGGGCCTGTTTACTGCAACCTTATTCGGATAAACCCGGACATTATGGTTTTTTGCTCAGCAACAAAGAACATTTTGATTCGGTGGCCAATATTATTTACAGCCATAATTTTCAAATGTGTACCCATGCAATTGGGGACTCGGGTAGCCGGATGATATTAAATATATATGCAAACTATTTAAAAGGAAAAAACGACAGGAGATGGAGGGTAGAGCATGCACAGGTAATAAATGAAAATGATTTTAAATTATTTGGAGAGAATAGTATTCTGCCATCGGTACAACCCACCCATGCAACTTCAGATATGTATTGGGCTGCAGAAAGGCTCGGTAAAGAGAGAGAAAAAGGGGCCTATGCATATAAACAACTTTTATTACAAAATAATATGATTCCACTGGGTACTGATTTCCCGGTAGAGGACATTAATCCAATAAATACTTTTTATGCAGCTGTTGCACGAAAAGATAAAAAAGGCTTTCCTGACGGGGGATATCAAATGGTTAATGCTTTGACAAGAGAGGAAACTTTAAAAGGTATGACCCTTTGGGCTGCATACAGCAATTTTGAAGAAAAAGAAAAGGGGACCATAAAAGCTGGAAAGTTTGCGGACCTGGTCATATTAGATACCAATATTATGACGGTATCTGCTGATCAAATTCTGAAAGCCAAAGTCATTAAAACAATTTGTAATGGTGAAATAGTGTATTCAAAATAATCAGGCTACTTCATTTCTGAATTCCCTGGGGGTTGTATTTTTTTTTCGCATAAAAACCCGGTTAAAATACGTTACAGATTCAAACCCTGCGCTTCGGGCAATAGCTGAAATTTGTTTATCTGTTTCAATGAGCTGATAGCAGGAATAACCTATTCTGATATCGTTCAGGTAGTCGGAAAATGTTTTACCGGTTGCCCTTTTGAAAAACTTACAAAATCCACTGGAAGAAATATTAACGATAGCGGCAGCATCAGATATCCTGATGGGTTTTGAAAAATTTTGTTCCAGGTAACTGCAAACTTTATTAATTCTGTATTCCTGGTTTTTGGCTTGCGAAATATCATATTCCGCAGACGCCAGTCTCCTTCCTTTTTGTTTGGATAACTGGCCCAGTAATAAAAGAAAATCTGTAATCTTTTCTACCCCCGACTTGGTTGGAAGCGAAAGAATGGCCTCTTTAAATGGTACGCTGTTTTTAAAAGCAAGCCCATGTTTACAATTCTGTAAAAGCCTTTTTATGCTTTCAAAATCATTTAAACCCGACAAGCTATTAAATAGTGAACCCGAAAACTGAATGACAACAAATTCACAATTTTGTTTATTCTTAATTTTTCTGTCTGTAACCCAGGTATGTGGCAAGTCTGGCCCAATTAAAACAAGGTCCCCGGGGTTAAATTGTTCGTAACTATCACCAACAATTCTCTTTCCCGTTATATTGATCTTATAAGTAAGTTCGTATTCCGGGTGATGGTGCCAGTAAAATTCCAGGTATGGAAGGCTCATCCGGTAAGCTACCAGTATGGGTTTACCCTCTCCGGGGACAATTTTTTCAAGCTCCGCTTTCACTTTAAGGCAAAAATTTTTTGATCAACTAAGGTAAACAAAGTTGGCAATATTGTGTTATAAATTGGAATTATAGTTCAACTAGTGACCTGTAAGGCGGTATAGCTTTGCATTTCCGGACACTGGCGTATGCTATGGGTGCAAACGTTTGTGGAAAAAGCAAAAATGCTTTTATCAATCCGGGTATTACCAAAACAAGTTTTTGACCTGTAAAGGGAAAAAATTACCGATTGCAAAATGAAAAGATTAACACTCTTGCTCTCTGCTGTGCTTTTGTATTTTTGGGGACACTCCCAACTCCTTTCTTTTACCCCGGATTTTCCAAATGATAATAGTACCCTGGTAATTACAATGGATGCCACCAAGGGTAATGCTGGTTTAAAAGATTACGCCAATACTACAGATGTATATATGCACCTTGGTGTTTTAACAAACCTGAGTACTGGTCCCAATGACTGGAAATATGTTGTTACAGCGTGGGCTACTACAAATGCAACTTACCGGGCAACTTTTCTGGGAAACAATAAATATCAATACACCATTAATAATATCCGCACCTTTTTTAATGTTCCTGTTGGTGAAACAATAAAAACAGTTAATGTTCTTTTTAGAAATGGAACCGGAACGCTAAAGCAGGCTAACAGTGATGGCAGCGATATGTACATCCCCGTTTATCCTTCGGGCCAGCTTGCGGTAAGACTCACCAACCCGCTTAGGGAACCAAGATATATCCCTTTCGTGGAACCTATTACTAAAGTAATTGGTGATAGCGTAGCGGTATCAGCAGTAGCATCACAAAGTGCTGATTTGAATTTAAAATTTAACGGAAGTTCTTTTCAAACAGCAACGGGAGCAACAGCTGTTTCGGGTACAAGCAATAATATCATTACTTCAGGAACACAACAAATCATTGCAGAAGCAACGGTGGGAGTTAATACCATAAGAGATACGATAAACTTTTTTGTAGCTCCGCCGGCTAACCAGGCATTACTCCCTGCCAATGTAAAAGACGGCATTAATTATATAACAAACGATTCGGTTGTATTGGTTTTATTGGCACCGGGTAAATCCCGGGTATCAGTAATAGGTGACTTCAATAACTGGACAGAACTGTCGGCTTATCAAATGAATATTACTCCGGATGGTAAAAGATACTGGTTGGGCGTAGGGAAATTAACCCCGGGGCAGGAATATGGATTTCAGTACTTCGTAAATGGAGCATTGCGCATTGGGGATCCGTATAGTGAGAAAATATTGGACCCTAATAACGATCAGTACATATCCTCAACTACTTATCCAAATCCAACACCTTATCCAACAGGTAAAACAACGGGTATAGTGAGTGTACTAAAACCCGGGGCATCTGCATACACATGGACCGCATCTGGTTACACTAGACCCAATAAAAAAAATCTCATCATTTATGAATTATTAATGAGAGATTTTATTGCAACCCAGAACTATCAAACCCTGACAGACACTTTAAACTACCTGCAAAACCTCGGCGTAAATGCAATAGAACTCATGCCGTTCAATGAGTTTGAAGGAAACAACAGCTGGGGATATAATCCCGTTTACTTTTTTGCTTTGGATAAAGCATATGGTACAAAAGATAACTTTAAAAAATTTATTGACGAGGCACATAAAAGAGGGATTGCTGTAATAATGGACGCTGTACTTAATCATGCAACAGGATTAAGTCCGCTGGCACAATTGTATTGGGATGGGGCCAATAACAGACCAGCTTCCAAAAACCCCTGGCTCAACCCAACCGCAACGCATCCGTTTAATGTATTCAACGATTTTAACCATGAATCGGATTCAACCAAATATCATGTGGCCAGGTTTATCAGATACTGGTTAACAGAATATAAGATTGATGGGTTCCGTTGGGATTTATCGAAAGGATTTACACAAACTGTTTCATCAACGGTTAGTGGCTGGAATGCATTTGACCAGTCGAGAGTAAATATTTGGCAACGTTATTATGACTCCATACAATCTGTTTCTCCCGGAGCCTATTGCATTCTCGAACACCTGGGTAATGATGATGAAGAAGCAGAACTTGCAAAACGTGGAATGATGCTTTGGGGAAAAATGACCGATCAGTACAACCAGAATACAATGGGTTATTCAACCAGCTCCGACATTAGCAGGATGTATTGGCAAAACAGAAGTTATTGGAATGATCCTTTTCTCAATGATAAACCGCATCTGGTAGGTTACACCGAAAGTCAGGATGAAGAAAGAACAATGTATAAGAATGTTACTTTTGGTAGCGGGGCAGGTGGCTATAATGTAAAAGATACAGCTACGGCCATTCAAAGAGAGGAAGCTAAAGCGGCTATTTTGTTGATGATACCAGGGCCAAAAATGATCTGGCAATTTGAGGAAATAGGATACGATAAGTCGATTTTTATGTGCGAAAATGGCACCATACCTCAACCGTATGGCACTGATAATTGCAAATTAGATCCTAAGCCTGTTGGCTGGAATTATTACAACTACAGTAACATTACTGCCAGGAAAAAATTATACAGTGTTTATGCAGCGCTTAACAAATTAAGATTACAGTTTCCCAATGCGTTTAATTCTAATAGTTTAAATGGTGCCACCTCCAGCCTGGGAAATACTTTAAGCAAAGTAATCGTTTTAAATCATACCGATTTAAAAGTAGTTGTCGTGGCCAATTTTAATGTTACGGCACAAACAATTTCGGTTACATTTCCTTCGGCAGGCTCCTGGTATAGTTATTTAACCGGAGATTCTTTTACTGCCACGGGTGTGGCACAAAATATCAATCTGCAACCCGGGGAATATTATGTATATCTGGACAGAGTTGTTGCAGGAGGTATTGTTACTTCAGTTCGGGATGTTATTTTATCGAATAAAGATTTCAGACTTTCAGTTTATCCTAACCCGGTACAGCAAAGTTCAACCGTAGAATATGAGTTGCCGGAAAGCGGTAAAGTTGCTATTACGGTTATGAATATAACAGGACAAACAATCGGAACAATAAATAAAGGGTTTCAATTAAAAGGGTTACAACGATTTACTTTAACAGCAAATAACTTTGCATCCGCAAGATTAAATCCGGGAAATTATTTGATAAGGGTAAGTGTTAATAACAAGGTTAGGATAGAAAAATTTGTGGTGCAGCAGTAATAGTACAAAAATTGTCATAAATAAAAGATAACATGATAAAAGTCATCTTTTAATAAACTGAAAATCATTTGTATAAAATAGATGAATGGATATTTTCGAATATTGGTATCGCTTTTTTTAAACAGGTTTTATAAATACAAATGACTTCACAAAAAAAGATTAAACAAAAAACATAAGTTTTTTTAACGCATTAAATTCGTTAGTTCTCAAACCAAAAAATAAACTACTGATTATGACTCTCAAACGTTTTATGCAACTGGCAGCGTTGCCATTGCTGGTGATTTTAATATCATGCCGGGGTCTGTATGCACAGGATAAAATTGTTACCGGAAAAGTAACAGATTCAAAAGATGGATCCCCTGTTATAGGCGCAAGTATTGTTCCCAAAGGAAGTAAAACAGGTACCACAACAAGTTCTGATGGAACATTCAGAATTAAAATGCCTTCAGGCATTACAGTAATTGTAGTTACCTCTGTTGGTTTTGCAAAACAGGAAATTGATGTGGCAAGTTCTTCACAAATAAATATTTCCTTAATTGCCACCGGTGGTAACCTTAATGAAGTAGTGGTGATTGGATATGGTACTGCCAAAAAGAAAGATTTAACCGGCTCTGTGGTTGCCATTTCATCAAAAGACTTTGTGAAAGGTATTATCACAACACCAGAACAATTAATAATTGGCAAAGTAGCCGGAGTTCAAATTACTTCTAACGGAGGTGCACCGGGAGCCGGAAGTACGATTCGTATTAGGGGAGGTGCTTCACTCAACGCAAGTAATGATCCTTTAATAGTTATTGATGGTGTTCCATTAGATAATGGTGGTATTTCCGGATCTGCTAATGCATTAGCACTTATAAATCCTAACGATATCGAATCTTTTAATATTTTAAAAGATGCATCTGCTGCTGCAATTTATGGATCAAGGGCATCAAATGGAGTTATTATCATAACTACAAAAAAAGGAAAGAAAGGCAAACCTGTATTTAATTTTAGTACACAAGTTTCCATGTCGCAGATTTCAAAAAAAGTAGATGTTTTATCTGCAGACGAAGTTCGTGCTTTTGTAAATGCAAATGGAACTACAGCTCAAAAGCAATTATTGGGATCGGCAAATACTGATTGGCAGGATAAAATTTACAGAACCGCATACTCACAGGACAATAACCTGAGCGTTTCCGGTTCTTTAAAGAATATGCCATATCGGGCATCTATTGGTTTTTTAAATCAGGATGGCATTTTAAAAAATGGTAACGTTAAACGGTATTCTGCTGGTTTTAATATTGGCCCAAGATTATTTAATAATCACCTGAAGATTGACCTGAATGTTAAAGGTGCAATGAATAAAAACAAATTTGCCAATGAGGGAGCGATAGGTTCAGCTGTAACATTTGATCCTACCCAAGAGGTTTATTCAAAAAGTACCCGTTTTGGAGGATACTATGAATGGCTTGATCCAAACTCTGTTTCTGGATTACGTTCATTAGCACCAAGAAATCCTTTAGGTATCCTATTGCAAAGAGACGACAGGAGTACTGTGTACCGCAGCATTGGTAATCTGCAATTAGATTATAAACTTCATTTCCTTCCAGACCTGAGGGCCAACCTAAATTTAGGTTACGACATTCTTCAGGGCGAAGGTACTGTATACGTTTCTGATAGTTCGGCCTCCAGTTATCAGCGAGGTGTTGATGAGACTGGTAAATTAAGCAGCGGTGTTAATAATAAATACAAGCAAAAGAAACAAAATACTTTACTTGAGTTTTATCTGAACTATGTTAAAGACATTAAACCAATAAGCAGTCGTATTGATTTTATGGCAGGCTATTCTTATCAGGATTTCCTTACAACAAATTATAATTACGCCGATTATTTTGCAAATGGTGCTAAAAGAAAAAATTCTGATCCTATATTTGCAACAGACGAATTCCGGAACAGATTGATTTCATTTTATGGCCGCTTAAATTACGGATTTAAAAACCGGTATTTATTAACTTTTACATTACGCCGTGACGGATCTTCCAGATTTAGCAAAGACAATAGATGGGGAACATTCCCTTCAATTGCTACATCATGGAAAATAAAAGACGAATCATTCCTGAGAGATTTTAAACCATTATCTGATTTAAGATTAAGATTGGGATATGGTGTAACGGGTCAGCAGGATGGCATCGGTTTATATGATTACATATCTTATTATAGCCTGAGTAATTTATCAGCACAATACCAGTTTGGCTCTAATTTTTATCAGCTTTATAGACCCGGTGGTTATTATGCCGACCGTAAATGGGAGCAAACAGAAACGTTAAATGCCGCATTGGATTACGGTTTTGCAAACAACAGAATCTCGGGAAGCATAGAAGTTTACAAAAAGTTTACTACAAGATTATTAAACCTTATTGCACAACCAGCCGGTACAAATTTTTCTAATACCATTGTTGCCAACGTTGGTAATATGGAAAATAAAGGTGTGGAAGTTACAATAAACACAGAGCCCATCAAACGCAAAGACCTTTCTTGGGATTTAGATTTCAACTTTACTTACAATGAAAACAAAATCACTAAACTTACTATCTCACAGGACCCAACTTATCCCGGAAATAAATATGGTGGTATTTCCGGCGGCGTAGGAAATACAATTCTTATCAACTCTGTTGGATACAACCGGGGTGCTTTTTATGTATTTAAGCAAGTTTATGATAAAAACGATAAACCAGTTGAAGGAGCTTTTGTAGACAAAAATGGTGATGGTATTATTAATAACGACGATCTCTATCAGTATATGGGAGTTGACCCAAGAGTTTTAATGGGCTTAAGCAGTTCTGTTACTTATAAGAACTTTAGTATTGGTTTTGTAATGCGGGCAAGTCTTGATAATTACCTGTACAACAATGTCGCATCCAGCACAGGAACTTCCAGAAACATTTTAAATCCTCTTAATTACATTAATAATGGTTCAGCAGATTTTCTTAATTCAAATTTCACCGGAAGTGGCGATAAATTTTTCCTGTCAGACTATTTTATACAAAATGCCTCTTTCCTTCGTATGGATAACATTAACATTGGGTACAATGTTGGTAAAGTATTTAACAATAAAGCAAATCTGCGAATAGGGGCAAATGCACAAAATGTATTTGTAATAACAAAGTATAAAGGGGTGGATCCCGAAATAGGTGGAGGAATTGATAATACTTTTTATCCAAGACCAAGAGTGTTTGTGTTAACAGCGAATATTGATTTTTAATTATAAAAAGCCGATTAAACTATTTAATATGAAAAGTTTTTTAAAACCAATTTTTAGTGTCAGCATTTTCACTTTGCTGATAGCCTCCTGTACTAAAAAACTGGATTTATTTCCGAAGAACGATATAACATCCGAAACAGTTTATAGTACACCTGATGGTTATAAGAAAGCATTTGCAAAACTGTATGGAAGCTTAGCCTTAACCGGTAACTCAGGCCCTGCGGGAAATGGTGACGTTCAGGGTATTGATGAGGGATTCAGTGATTTCCTCCGGCTTTTCTGGAAAGCGCAGGAGCTAAGTACGGATGAAGCAGTAATAGCATGGGGTGATGCAGGTATCCAGGACTTTCACAACATGAACTGGTCCTCAAATAATCCTTTTTTACAAGGATTGTATTACCGTATGTTTTATCAGGTCACTATTTGTAACGACTTTATTAATCAATCATCTGACGATAACCTGGGCAAACGCGGCATAAGTGGTGCGGATGCAGACGCAATCAGAGGATACAGAAACGAAGCAAAATTCCTCCGTGCATTCCAATATTGGGTTGCAATGGATTTATTTGCGAATCCCCCTTTTGTAACTGAAGACAATAAAATAGGTTCTGATCTGCCCAAGCAAATAAAAAGAGCAGATTTGTTTACATATGTAGAAACCCAATTAAAAACATTAGAAACATCTTTACCGGTTACTAATGAATATGGAAGGGCTAACCGGTTTGCTGCAAAAGCTTTGCTGGCACGCATGTATTTAAATGCACAAACTTACACAGGCTCTGCAAGATATGCTGATGCACTAACCTATGCAAAAGATGTTATCACTAACGGTGGGTATAATCTTTGGAAGGGTTCTCCCGTTGATCCCGCTGCCTATACTCAGTTAATGCTGGCCGACAATAATGTGTTTGCAGGTGCATCTGGTTCAGAGTTTATTTTTACAATTAACTACGACGGATTAAAAACACAAGGCTACGGAGGAACAACATTTCTAACCCATGCAGCAGTTGGGGGTTCAATGAATGCAGCGCAATATGGTCTTGATGGAGGTTGGGGCGGCGTACGTGCAACAAAAGGGTTAGTTAACCTGTTTCCTGATGCAAATGGGACTGCTGATAAGAGAGCTCAATTTTATACATCAGGTCAAAATGTAGACATCGCAGATCAAACTCAATTTGTACAAGGCTATGCAGTAACTAAATATAGAAATGTAAAAAAAGATGGTACTAACGGACAAAGTATAAATTTCTCTGATGTTGACTTCCCCGTTTTTCGTTTAGCCGAAATGTATTTAATCTATGCTGAAGCATTTTTAAATAGTGGCGGTGGAGATGCGGCTACAGCACTCAGCTATATTAATGAATTAAGAACAAGAGCCAGTGCCGCCACAATAACGTCCGGCCAGTTAACTAAGGATTTTATTCTTGACGAGAGAGGAAGAGAATTATATTGGGAAGGTTTTAGAAGGACAGACCTGATCCGCTACAAGAAATTTGTTGAAAGCAGTTATTTGTGGCCATGGAAAGGCGGAGTAGCCAGTGGACGTGGGGTGGAATCATTCAGAACGATTTATCCAATTCCTGCGTCTGATGTTTCTTCCAATACTAACTTGGTTCAAAATACCGGATACTAATATTTGAAAAATGAAAATCGAAATCAATAAATTTTTAAATTTTTTTGTATGAAAACATGGTTTAACAAACTTTTCTTTATCAGCCTTGCACCACTTATAATGTGGTCTTGTAAAAAAGAAGAGAACAAGGTTTACCTTGAAAACGGGAAAACACAATCACTGTCGGTTTCAAGCACCACATTGGTTTTGGATCCCGCTAAAGCTTCGGCTGAATCAATCATTTTTGCATGGGATGCCGTACAATACGGATATCCAGCAGGAAGTAGTTATACACTACAGTTTGATAAAGCAGGCGGAACTTTTGCTTCACCGGTGAAATCAGAAAACATAGGAACAGAAAGGAAAAAATCTTATACTACGGGAGATTTAAATAAACTCTTATTATTATCAGGCTTTCCTGCCGGAAGTGCTTCACAAGTATTAGTACGGGTAAAGTCAGAAATTACAGGAGTGAGTACTGTGGCCCCGCAATATTCTAATGTAGTAACTTTAACGATCACTCCTTATTTGGTTAAGGTTGAATATCCTTCTTTGTATGTTCCCGGAAATTACCAGGGATGGGCCCCAGATAAAGCAAAAAAAATTGCCGCATTTAACGCCTCGAATGATAAATTTTATGAAGGGTATGTATACTTCTCAATAGACAATAATGAATTTAAATTTACAGATGCCCCTAACTGGAATAATGGAATATTCGGGGATAACGGAGATGGTACAACGGGTATAATACAATCACCCGGAAACAACATTAAAGTTGCCACCTCAGGTTATTACTGGCTTAAATGCGATTTAAAAAACAAAACCTGGACAGCTACACGTACAGAATGGGGGATTATTGGCTCCTCAATTCCTCCTTATGACTGGTCAACTGATGTTAACATGACATTGGATCAAAACACAGGTATTTGGTCTGTTACCGGTGATTTTAAAGCGGGTGATTATAAATTCAGGGCAAATGATAAATGGGATATAAATTATGGTGATAAGGATAGTGATGGCATTCTGGATTTTAATGCAGCCAACCTAAAGCTGGCAGCAGATGGTAAATACAAGATAGAACTTGATTTAACAGATGCCGGAAATTATACTTTCAAAGTAACTAAATTATAAACCCTAACAATCATCTGAAAAATTTGTCAAATGAGAAAGCTTAATTTTTTATTTATAATTCTATTAATCTTAGTTGCTGGTTGCCGTAAGGATCCTTTTCAGCTTGCTAAAGATCCGGCTATTAATGCAACAGGTTTGAGGCTTCTGCAACCTTTCTCCGGCACTGCAATTTCAATAAACCCGGCGTTAGCGAATACCCCGGTTATCGTAAAATGGTCGTCGGCTTCATCCAAAACAGGAGCTACTATTACATACCGCTGGGTAGCAGTTGGAAAAACGGCCGGGGGAAATATTGATGCACCTGCATTATCTATTCCTGCTGACGCTAACGGAACGGCTACACAACTTTCGTTGACCTATGGCAGTATTAAAGCGGCTATGGAAAAAGCAGGATTCCCAATTCCACAAACAGACGTTTATCCCTTTGATATGCTTTGGTCTGTTGTGGCAGAAGATGGTAAAAACGCAACCCGCAGCCAGGATGTATTTACGTTATCAATTGTATATAACAGGGATGGTGTTACGCCATTCTCCATCATTAATCCGGCTTCTTCTACAACCGTAAATAATATTTCACCTTCATCAACTACCGATTCATTGTTTTTTAACTGGCAAAAATCAAGTTCAGCAAGGCCAACAGTGAATCCAACAAAATATACAATCCTTTTCACCGAAGAAAAATTTGATGCTGGCGGTAATGTTATTGCTCCTGATTTTACCAATATCAAGTTCACATTACCTTCTAACAACAGTAGCTTAGATACGTTCCGTCGTATCAGCTACAAAGATTTTAGTGCTGCCTTAGTTGCTGCAGGATATACAGACGTTTCTCAGATCAATAAACTAAGATGGACAGTGAAAGCTGTTTCAGGTTTGTTTACGTTAACAGCCAGTAACTCTAATAGTTTTTATGTTGTAAGAGAAATAAAACTATATATGCCCGGAGGTTACCAGGCATCACAGGGACTAGGTAATAACTGGGATCCTCCAACTGCTCCTGAATTGATTCGTGATGTAAGAAACGGGGCTGTTAATACACTTTACTGGACATATGCTTTTCTCAATGCCGGTGAAGAATTTAAAATCACACAGGGTCGTGCATGGGATACCAACTGGGGATTCTCCAATAATACTGTTATGGGAACAGGCGATTTAGTAGCAAACGGTAATAATTTCGTAGCCCCTGTAACGGGTGTTTACAGAATTAGTGTTGACAGGGTGAATTTAAAATATGATATCCGCCCGGGCCGTATGGGATTTGTTGGTGGTGCGGTACCGGGCAATAACTGGTCACCGGCCACTACTTTTACCGATCCAAATTCGCAAATGACCTATATCGGCAGAGATAAATTTATGGGCATGAACGATTTTATTGGTGGACAAGAATGGAAAATGATCGATAACAACGACTGGAACGGTGGCGCCGTAGATATCTATAATAACAAGAGCTATAGCGGTGGTGCCAGCGGTTCTGTTATGCAGATAAATGCTGGTAACTTCCCTGCTTTTGGAGCAGACGGCTTCCGCAGAGTAATTTGGGATGGCAGTGATAAAAATAATATCAAGTACTTTGTTTATTCTGACCTGCGCATAGTTGGTGCTTTCCAGGGATGGGACGCATCTACTGCACCATCCATGGATTACCAGGGCAACGGTGTTTGGAAAAAAACCATCAATTTACCTGCGGGAGAATTTAAATTCGTTTCTGCAGAAGGCTGGGATTTCAACTACGGTGGAAGTGCTGGAACCATTAGCAGAGATGGCTCTAATTTAAGTGTGGGAGTTTCTGGCTCTTATACCATTACCGTTGACGAAAGAAATAAAACATATACAATTCTCTAAATTAAATGTTATTTATAAAAACCCTCCCCAAAAGGAGGGTTTTTTATTTAATTGAAATGGCCGCCTTGCCTATATTTTTGTACCTTTGCCCTCCCTAATAAAAAGTCATTCGATGAATAACGAATGGCTTTTAAATTGAATACATGCATGAGTTTGAGAGATAAGGTTGATACCGGAAAACTCCCCAGGCATATTGCCATCATTATGGATGGGAATGGTCGCTGGGCAAAAGAAAAGGGGCAGGACCGTCTCTTTGGGCATTTTCATGGGGTGGAAAGTGTACGCAATATTGTAGAGGGCTGTGCTGAACTGGGGGTTGAATATTTAACGCTCTATGCGTTTTCAACTGAAAACTGGGACCGGCCTATTGAAGAAGTAACCGGCCTGATGGAGTTATTGGTTGATACCATCCGCAAAGAAGTATCAACGCTTAATAAAAACAATATTAAGCTGCATGTTATTGGCGATATGAATATGCTGCCGGAATATGCCAGAAATGAACTGAAAGAAGCGCTGGATGAAACCAGTTATAATACAGGGTTAAACCTCATTATGGCGTTAAGTTACAGCAGCCGCTGGGAAATTGTAAATGCAATAAAAAGTATTGCAGCAGATGTAAAGGCGGGTAAATTAGAACCTTTTGAAATTGATCAGGACTCTATAAAAGATTACCTGGCAACAAAGGAATTCCCAGATCCGGAATTGATGATACGAACCAGTGGGGAGTACAGGATCAGTAATTTTCTCCTGTATCAACTGGCTTATGCTGAATTGTATTTTACACAAGTGCGGTGGCCCGATTTCAGGAAAGAAAATTTGTATGAAGCAATCCTTGATTTCCAGCATCGGGAAAGAAGGTTTGGAAAAACAGGGGAGCAACTAAAACATGAATCCGGAATTGCCTGAAACCCCTGATTTTACAATAGTTTCAAAGAAATTTATTTTAACATAGAGTTTTGATAATACCCGTTAATTTGCCAACGAATAAAAAACCAATGCAACAGTTCTATAAACGCTTATTGATTGCTTTTCTTACTTTTTTATCAGTGGGGAGTGGATTTGCGCAACAGTCATCCGATACATCGGCGCCAACATCTGTTGATCCCGGATTGCTGAATATTTATAATGTAAAAGTTCCCAAAAAATATACCATTGGTGGTATTAAAATCAATGGAAATCGTTTTTATGACGAAGCACTTATTATTTCAATTTCCGGTATGGCGGTTGGTGATGAAGTGGTAATTCCCGGTGGTGATAATTTCAGCAAAGCTATCACCAACTTATGGAAACAAAACCTTTTTAATAACGTAGAGATATACATTACCAAACTGGAAGGTTCCGTTATTTATGTTGAGTTTAATGTACAGGAAAGACCAAGGCTTTCCAATATTTTTTTTAAGGGAATTAGAAAAGGGGAAGCAGAAGATTTGGAAGGCAAGGTTGGTATTGCAAAAAGCCAGGTAATTACTGAGAACAGGAGAAGAACAGCCATTGAAAATATTAAGAAGTATTATGCTGATAAAGGCTATCAACAGGTAAATGTTGATGTGTTGGAAACAATTGATGGTACTGGAGTGGGATTATCAATACTTACGTTTAATATCAACAAAGGGAAAAAAGTAAAAATTGGGGATATTTATTTTTCTGGCAACGAAAACGTATCAGCACTTAAGTTGAAAAAACAAATGAAAGGCACTAAAGAAATGAGTCGCCTTTCTTTAAAACCTGTAGAAGAAAAACCGATTTATGGAAGTAATTCCAGGATCACTTTTAAAGAGTATCTTAAAAACAATGGTTTTCTTTCCTTAAGCAAAACAAAGCAATTTCTTGACCCCTGGTTTCGTTTCAAACTCTTCAGCTCCGCAAAATTTAACCGGAAAAAGTATGAAGAGGACAAAGAAAAAATTCTCGAATACTATAACTCTCTTGGTTACAGGGATGCTGTAATTGTCAGCGATACTTCCCATATCACAAAGAAAGGAAACCTGAATGTTGATATTAGTGTAACAGAAGGAAGAAAATATTATTTTGGCAACATAAGCTGGAAGGGAAATACAAAGTATAAGGATTCTATACTGGGATTGGTTTTAGGAATAAATAAAGGAGATATTTATAATCTTGAAACATTAAATAAACGGTTAGGTAAAGGAGGTGCTGGAGAAGGCGGCGATGTTGGCTCTTTATACCAGGATGATGGTTACCTTTTTTTCCAGGCTAATCCAATTGAGACTTCAGTTTATAATGATACGATTGATTACGAAATAAGAATACAGGAAGGCCCGCAGGCCACTATTGATAAAGTAACAATTGAAGGAAACGATAAAACAAAAGAACACGTTATTCGACGTGAATTAAGAACGATACCCGGAGAAAAATTCAGCCGTACTGATCTAATCCGTTCTCAAAGAGAGATCGTTAACCTTGGTTATTTTAACCAGGAAAAACTGGGAATGAACTTTGACCCGCATCCGGAAACAGGAACGGTAGATATTAAATATACTGTTGAAGAAAAATCAGCCGATCAGTTAGAACTTTCTGCCGGATGGGGCGGAGGTATTGGCTTAACAGGAACCCTGGGTGTTTCGTTTAACAACTTTTCTGTAAAGAACATCTGGAAAAAATCGGCATGGGATCCATTGCCCACCGGCGATGGCCAAAAACTTAGTTTGCGTGTTCAATCAAATGGCCGTGCATTCCGTTCTTATAATTTCTCATTTACAGAGCCATGGTTAGGTGGCAAAAAAAGAAATTCTTTCAGTATTAATTATTTTAATACCAAATACACAAACTCTTATAATTATCTAACCGGAAGATTTAATAAAGCAGCGGGGGATACTTCATATCTTAAATCACAGAATATTGGTATTTCATTGGGTAAGCAATTAAAATGGCCGGATGACTATTTTAGTTTAGTATATGCCGTTAACTACACCAGCTATAAGTTAAGAAATTATAATGCCTTTCAGCAATTGCCTTCGGATAATGGATTGTTTAATAATATTAGTTTCCGCCTGGCATTATCAAGGGCGTCGGTTGACCAGCCCATCTTTCCAAGAAGCGGTTCTAACTTTAGTTTGAGTGTGCAATTTACCCCACCTTATTCCTGGTTCAGGCCAAGAGAAAAATATACAGACTTAGCTGAATCTTACAAATGGGTGGAATATCATAAGTGGAGATTTAATGGAGAATGGTATGTGCCTATCGGTAAGCCAATGGGGGCAGAAAAAAACAGGCAATTTGTTTTAAAAGCTGCTGCTAAATTTGGCTTCATTGGTAAATACAGTAATTTCCTCAACATATCACCGTTTGAACGTTTTCAGGTGGGTAACGCAGGTATTCAAAACACTTTTGGTATTATAGGATACGATATTATTGCACACCGTGGTTATCCTGTTTACGACAATTCCGATCCAAGGGTTAACTCACAGGATCAAACAAGCACCAACAAGTATTTCACTATGTTTAATAAGTATACGCTGGAATTACGTTATCCGTTTAGCACAAACCCCAGCAGTACTATTTATGGACTTACTTTTTTTGAAGCAGCCAATGGTTGGTACGACTTTAAAGACTATAATCCATTTAAATTACGCCGTAGTGTGGGTGTGGGTATGCGTTTCTTCCTGCCTATGTTTGGATTACTTGGATTTGATTACGGCGTTGGCCTTGACAGATTAAGACCCGGCGGAAAAATTAAAGACGCCGCCAGCTTTACCTTTATGTTAGGTTTTGAACCCGAATAAAAAATTATTTCATTATTTTAAATAAAGTGTATGAAAAAAATTCTTTTTGTTGCTTTCTCAATGTGTCTTGTTTCTTTAACCGCATCGGCCCAGCGCTATGCTATTATTGACTCAAAATATATTTTGGAAAAATTACCTGAGTATAAAGATGCCCAGAAAAAACTGGATGATATAAGTGATTTGTGGCAAAAAGAAATAGACCAGAAAAGTGCCGAACTGGAAAAAATGTACAAAAATTTTGAAGCAGAGCAGGTGATGCTGAGCGATGAATTAAAAAAGAAAAGAGAAGATGAAATCTACAATAAAGAAAAAGAGCTGCGTGATCTTCAAAAGAAACGCTTTGGTTTTGAGGGAGATCTGTTCAGAAAACGCCAGGAGCTGATAAGACCTATACAGGACAAGGTTTACAACGCTGTACAAAAAATGGCAACGGAAAGATCTTTTGATTTTGTATTGGACAAAAGTGAGGGAATTACCGTTATCTTTGCCGACCCCAAACTGGATAAGAGTGACGATATCTTAAAAAGATTGGAGGTAACAAAATAAGTTAAAGTACTGTGAAAGGGAATTTTCACAGCAACTAATCAAACACAATAAACAACTTAAAAAATAAATCAAATACTCAACAACAATGAAAAAGGTTACTACGCTGGTAATGACGGTTATGGCCCTGATGGTTTTCAGCAGCAATACAAACGCTCAAAACAAAATTGGCTATATAAGCGTTGACGAAGTTTTATCTGTAATGCCCGAGGTTAAAAAAGTGCAGGGCGATTTGGCTTCTTATGACAGTTCCCTTCAAATCAATTATTCTGAAACATTGAAAGAATATATAGCAAAAGACAGTTCTTTCCGGAAAGATTCGGTGAAACTTTCTCCTGCTATGCGCCAGGCAAAAGAAACCGAATTAGAAAAACTAGGAACAGAGTTACAAAACTTCCAGCAGAATTATCAAAATATGCTGACAGAGAAAAGAAATACTTTAATGCAGCCTATTGTTGAAAAAGCCGTTCATACTATTAAAGAAGTAGCCAAAGCAAATGGATATACTTACGTGTTAAGTAAGGAGTCGTTAATTTCTTATCCGGATACGGATGACTTACTTGGATTAGTAAAAAAGAAACTTGGTGTAGCAGATGTGCCTAAGGCAGCCGTTACAAAACCAAACTAATATATTTTTAAACGAATGTAAAAAGTCGCTCACACGTAGAGTGACTTTTTTATTTTTACTTAACAATGAACAATAATAGGCCTATAGGAATATTTGATTCAGGATACGGTGGTCTTACTGTAATGAAGGAAATTGTAAAACGGTTACCCGGGTACGATTATATTTACTTAGGTGATAATGCAAGAGCCCCTTATGGACCACGTTCTTTTGAAACGGTTTATCGATATACTTTACAAAGTGTTCAATGGTTCTTTAAACAAAATTGTCCCTTAGTAATTCTTGCCTGCAATACGGCTTCAGCAAAAGCATTAAGAACCATCCAGCAAAACGACCTGGCAAAGATTGACCATACAAAAAGAGTATTGGGAGTGATACGACCAACTACAGAAGTAATTGGCAACTATTCTAACAGCAAACAAGTAGGGATACTGGCAACAAATGGAACAGTGATTTCAGGATCTTATCCAATTGAAATAGAAAAGTTTTTCCCCGGGGTAAAAGTGTTTCAGCAAGCCTGCCCCATGTGGGTGCCTTTAATTGAGAGTAATGAACATCACAGCAAAGGAGCTGATTTTTTTGTAAAGAAATATATTCATGACTTATTGCAACAGTCTCCCCTTATTGATACCATATTACTAGCCTGTACCCATTATCCTTTGATACAGGAGAAGATTAAAGAATACTCCCCGGCTGATATGACCATATTATCTCAGGGAGAAATTGTGGCCATTAGTTTGGTAAATTACCTGCAACGTCACCAGGAAATGGAACAGCAGATCAGCAAAAATGGTCAGCAATGCTTTTATACCACCGACTCAACGGAGGATTTTGATAACCACGCCACTCTCTTTTACGGAACAGGTGTTAGCTCCAAACATGTTGATTTAGAAGCCCAATAGATGCACAGGCGATGAAAAGATTGCGAATCATTCACTGGATGATTTGAAGGCAAGACAGATGCTATGGGAAACCACAGCCCGTACTCAAAAATTATCGCTTTTATCGTCTGAAATATCGGGTTCAAACCCTACCTTTGCCGTCCTTTCACAAACAATGGGAAGTGGTGTTCCCCTTGAAAATTGTAAAGCCCGTTTCTCCACGGGGATTTTGTAAAAGGAAAAAATTTGAATCATGGCACAAAAACGTACATATCAGCCTTCCAAGCGTCGTCGTAAAACAACTCACGGTTTCCGTAAACGTATGGAAACGGCTAATGGCCGAAAGGTATTATCAAGCCGTCGTAAGAAAGGACGTCATAAACTATCTGTTTCTGACGAAAGAGGAGCGAAATAAGACGTTTCCTGAAAAGGAATAAAAGGCTTACTATATTTATAGCCCTGAATTTATTTCAGGGCTATTTTTTTAATGGTTAACAGATCGAATAACTCTTCGATGGCAAAACAATTTACTTTAGGAAAAAATGAACGGCTCAAAAGCCGCAAGCAAATTGAGCAACTCTTTAAAGAAGGAAAAAGTTTTGCTGTATTCCCATACAAAGTATTTTATCGTATTGCCCACTGCCAGCTGCCCACTGCCAACGTTCTTCAATTCGGTATCGGCGTAAGTAACAGAAATTTTAAAAAGGCTGTTGACCGTAATAAAATAAAACGATTATCAAGAGAGGCGTGGCGGGTACAGAAAAATGAATTGAAAGAAAGGGTAATTAAAAAAAATATTACCCTGAATATTTTTTTTATATACACCGGGAAGGAAATTGTTGAATATAGTTTTGTAAAAGAGAAAGTAGCTGTAATTTTAAAAAAGTTGATAAAGCTGGTTGATGAAAATAATACCCCGCATACTTAGTTTACCGTTTATCGCCCTGATAAAATTATACCAATGGGTCATTTCTCCATGGCTTGGTCCAAGTTGCAGATATACACCTACCTGCTCACAATACGGAATAGAAGCGTTTAAAAAGTATGGCGTATTCAAGGGTTTTTGGTTAACGCTGAAAAGAATCAGCCGTTGTCATCCATGGGGCGGACATGGATATGATCCGGTACCGTAAAACCCATCATTAGAATATTGAATAAAGAATAAGTAACACCGAATGACGGAAAAAAACTTCGATGTTGATTATTCCTTGTCAGATATTCATTATTTTTTATCATATTTCGGTTAGTTAAATAAAAGATATGAGCAAAGAAAAAATAAGATGTCACTGGTGTTTGAAAGATGAGTTGTATATGAAGTATCATGATGAAGAATGGGGAACACCATTGCACGATGATCAGCAATTGTTTGAGTTATTATGCCTGGAAGGCGCACAGGCAGGTCTGAGCTGGTACACTATTTTATCCAAAAGGGAAAATTACCGTAAAGCATTTGACGGGTTTGATGCAAAGAAGATGGCAAAATACACTGCTGCTAAAATTGAAAAGCTTTTACAGAACGAAGGTATTGTGCGAAACCGGTTAAAAGTAAATGCATTTGTTACGAATGCCCAGGCTTACCTGCAAATACAAAAAGAGTTTGGAAGTTTTGATAAATACATCTGGCAGTTTGTTGGCGGTAAACCCATTATTAATAATGTAAGATCAATGGGAGAAGTTGTTGCTAAAACCCCGATCTCCGATGTGATGAGTAAAGATCTGCTGAAGAGAGGTTTCAAATTTGTTGGTTCAACAATTTGTTATGCTTTTATGCAAGCCAGTGGCATGGCAGACGATCATTTAAATGATTGCTGGAAAAAGAAGAAAAAGAAATAGTGAAGATGCCCTCGCTATTTCTTGTACCGGCAAAGATTAATTGCCATAGAAAAATTGTTCCTTCACAATCTTACCATCTTTCCAGTGCTGTACAGATACCTGTGTGTAGTTACGTGTACCCCAATCTTTGTGCGTATAATCAAAATGCCATTTTACATAAGATACATTTTCACCTATTGCCACATCCAGTGCCTTTGCGCCCCGGAATTCGGTAATACTTCCAAAGAAATTTAATTCTCTTTCACGGTTAGCAGTTTTACCTCTAGTTGGTGCTAACTCATTTTCCTGCATCACCACTTCATCATCATAATATAATTCAAAGCCATCTATTGCTTTTCCTTCAAGGATTAACTGGTTAAGGTGATTGATCTTTTCTTTAATTGTTTGCATAGTTTTTTGTTTTTTGATAACACAAAATTGCTGTCAATACCTTACTGTTTCCAATGAGCTGTGGTAAGAAAAAACCTTGATGTATGTTAAGTAACTATTTCCCTTTAACTAATTGCCTGCGGATGCGGCTGAGTGATTCTGGAGTAATACCTAAATAGGAAGCAATGAGTTTAAGCGGAAGACGTTGTTCTAAAGAAGGATACTGCTCTGTGAAATTTAAGTATCGCTGATCGGCAGGCATGCTCATGTTTTCAACAATGCGCCGCTGATGGGCTACAAATGCCCGCTGCAATTTTATGCGGAAGAGCCGTTCAAACTTCGGAACAGCTAATACCAGTTTATCAAAATCATTTTTTTCAATCAGTAATAATTCAGAATCTTCTATTGCTTCAATATTGGTTAAAGAAGGGTTACCGGTTATCAATCCATACATATCGCTGGTCCACCAGTCTTCTATAGCAAATGAAACGGTATGTTCTATTCCTTCATCATCTACATAGTACTGCCGTAAACATCCTTTCACAACGTATGTTTCATAACGGCACATATCGCCAGCCTGCACATGGTATTGCCGCTTTCTTAATTTCTTTGGTCTGAGAATGGAAAGAAAATATTCTTTTTCTTCATCTGTAAGTTCAATGAAGGAGGCAATATTTTTCAGCAGTGTTTCGTGCATATTCAAAATTAAGCAGGACTCTTAAATAAAAAAGCCGGTCAGGCGACCGGCTTTTTTATTCACTTATTTAATTAAGCTTTTTCAAAACGCTCCGCTACTTTATTCCAGTTCACTACATTCCAGAAAGCAGCTAAATAATCTGCCCGGCGGTTTTGATAATGCAGGTAATAAGCATGTTCCCACACATCCACGCCTAATATTGGAGTACCCTTTACTTCTGCCACATCCATTAATGGATTATCCTGGTTAGGTGTGGAAGAAATTTCGAGCTTGCCATCTTTAACCAGTAACCAGGCCCAGCCGCTTCCAAATCTTGTGATGCCAGCTGCAGCAAATTTTTCTTTGAATGCATCAAAAGAACCGAAAGCAGCATTGATAGCATCCGCTAATTTTCCTGAAGGGGTACCGCCAGCATTTGGCGCCATGCTTTCCCAGAAGAAAGTATGATTCCAGTGACCACCACCATTGTTACGAACAGCAGGTGAAATAGAACCGGCTACTTTCACTAATTCTTCCAAAGTTTTGCCTTCGTTAGGAGTGCCGGCAATGGCTTTATTTAAATTGTCAACATATGCCTGGTGATGTTTGCCATGATGTATTTCCATGGTCCTTGTGTCAATGTGCGGTTCCAGTGCATTGTGTGCATATGGAAGCGCAGGTAATGTAAATGCCATAGTATTAAAGTTTATTATTGTTTCTGATTGTTTAAATAGAACAACAAATTTAGGAAGGCTTTGTTTAACATTAGTTAAGACGAGGTAAATGTTTCTGATTTCGAAACCTCAGCGTTTGTTCTTAAAGAAATCTTTCATTAGCTGTGCACAGTCTTCGGCCAAAATACCGGAGACAATTTCTGTTTTGGGGTGAAAGGGCCATTCTTCTTTGGTAATATGTTTGTGACCATTCTTTTCATCATCAGCTCCCCAAACAATCCTGCTTATTTTGCTCCAGTATAAAGCACCGGTACACATAAGGCATGGCTCAACAGTAACATATAAGGTAGCGTCGGGTAAATATTTAGCACCTAAAAAATTAAATGCCGAAGTAAGTGCAATCATTTCTGCATGTGCCGTGGGATCCTTTAATCTTTCTGTTTGATTGTATCCACGGGCAATACTCTTTTGATTCATCACCACCACAGCACCAATTGGAATCTCCTCTTCCTCAAAAGCTCTTTCTGCTTCCTTCAATGCCATCCGCATAAAATATTCATCGTTCAATGCAATCATATATCAAAAGTAAAAAACCATCCGTCAACTGACGAATGGTTTTTTATTCAAATACTTATTAAACCAGTTAGAGTTTTTTGATCATTATGTTGCGGTACCAAACGGCATTACCATGATCCTGCAAAGCAATATGCCCTTTTTTGTAGGTTCCAAAATCGGGCATTTCTTTAAACTTGCTGCCGGCTATTAATTTCTTCCAGCTGTCATCCCACAAAGTGGTAGATACAACTGTTGTTCCGTTCAGCATTAAATCAAGCTTGCCATTATTTACAATAATCTCCGCCAGGTTCCATTCGCCAACAGGCTTTACTGTTTCTTTACTGCAACTGATGAGATCATATAAATCACCTGCACGGTGTTTTGGAATTTTTCCATCATCATGGCCATCGTTATCCAGTACCTGCATTTCAGGACCAGTCTTCCAGACATATTGGTATTTGGCTGTGTCTTCATGAATCAAAAAGATTAAACCACTATTACCTTTGGGAGCAATCTTCCATTCTACTTTAAAGTGAAAGTTTTCATATTCATCATTGGTAACCATATCACCACCATCATCTGTCTGCCATTGTTTTTTATTAGTGGTATCAAGATAGATGGCGCCATCGGCAATCTTCCAGGCTTTACCTGCAGCTGATTTTCCGTAAGCATGCCATCCGTTAGTTGTTTTACCATCGAATAAAGAGATCCATCCGGTATCTGCTGCTGCTGCAGTTTCACTGGTTACAGCGGTGGAATCTTTTTTCTCTGTTGAAGTATCATTACCAGAGTTGCATGCAAACAGTAATATGGCACCGGCTGCCAAAAATGTCATTTTCATTTTAAAAGTATTAGTTATTATTTTAACGTAAAGATGTACTTCACGATAGTTGTTACATCTTCTTCTGATAAATTGGGATGTGCTGTCATTGGTACAGTTCCCCAATTACCCTGGCCACCTTTGATCACTTTTGATACCAGCATTTTTATATTGGCATCTGTATTTTCATATTTCTTTGCTACATCTTTCCAGGCGGGCCCGGTACTGGCTTCATTAATTTTGTGACAGGTTGTGCAATCAGATTTCCCCACAATTTCAATGGCTTTATCTTCTAAAGGATTGGTGCTGGCGGCAGCATCTTTACTTGCAGGAACAGCTGCGTTTTTTTTCTCTGTCTTATCTCCGCCACCACAGGAGAATAATAAAGCTGATGCGCAGATAACGATAAAAATCTTCTTCATAATGAATTATTATTTGGTTCTAAAATATAAAATTAGTCAAGTCCAAGGATACTGCGGTTGAGTTTTTCATTAGGTGCAGTACCGGCAAAATCATCAAATGCTTTGTCTGTTACACGAATGATATGGTTGGCAATAAAGGCAGCACCCTCTCTTGCTCCGTCTTCGGGATGTTTGATGCAGCATTCCCATTCCATTACTGCCCAGCCTTTATAATCGTACTGAGTCAATTTGCTGAAGATGGTTTTAAAATCAACCTGTCCGTCGCCGGGTGAACGATAACGTCCGGCCCGGTTAGCCCAGCTTTGATAACCACCAAAAGTTCCCTGTTTACCGGTTGAGTTAAACTCCGCATCTTTTACATGAAATGCTTTAATGCGCTGATGATAGAAATCAATGTATTGAATATAATCCAGCTGTTGTAGTACAAAGTGAGATGGGTCGTATAACAAACAAGCTCTTGGATGATTGTTTACTTTCTCCAGAAACATTTCATACGTAATACCATCAAACAAATCTTCACCGGGATGAATTTCATAACACACATCCACGCCACATTCATCAAAGTAATTTAAGATGGGTGTCCAACGTTTGGCCAGTTCTTTAAATCCTTCTTCCACCAATCCTTCTGGTCTTTGCGGCCATGGATGAAAGGTGTGCCATAACCCATGTAGGAATTTGCACTGCTTTAAAACCTAAGGAAGCAGCCCACTGACAAATAGTATCTAAACTATTGAAGGGCGGTTGATCACCCATAAACTGTGCTAAGAAGATTGCAGGTCCTTTAATTGTTGTCATACCCCAAACCCCTAAAGGGGCTTTTTTGCTTTTGTTATTAAATGAACTGTTGAATAAGTTTTCAGCAGTTGAGTTTTATTATAATAGTTGAACAGAATTACATCAGCAAAGTCCCTTTAGGGATTTAGGGTAAACGCTGTCCACTTATCATTACTCTGCGAAGAGGCTACTACGTTATTGATAAATGCCATGCCTCTTATACCTTCTTCCACAGAAGGAAAATCAAGCCATTCTTCTTTTGGTTGTTCGCCATTTATTTTTGCTCTTACTGTTAAACTAAAGTTGCGGTATAAGTTAGCAAACGCTTCCAAATAACCTTCAGGATGACCGGCTGGTACCCTTGTATTGTGTGCAGCAAATGAACTATTGTAACCAGCTCCGGTGCGATATATTTCAGCAGGTTTATCCAACCATTTTACAATTAATGAATTGGCATCTTCCTGTTTCCATTCCAATCCACCTTTTTCACCATATACTCTAATCTTAATATTGTTTTCTTCACCGGCAGCAATTTGAGTTGCCATCAGCACACCTGTTGCACCATTATTGAATTTCAGGAATGCAGCTCCATCATCATCAAGCATTCTTCCTTCAACAATCACATTTAAATTAGATGATAAATATGTAACCTGTAAACCGGTAACATATTCCGCTAAGTTGAAAGCATGTGTTCCTATATCTCCCATAGCACCAGCTTTACCACTGCGTTTAGGATCGGTACGCCAGCTGGCTTGTGCATTGCCGCTTCCTTCTGCATAAGTGCTTAACCAACCCTGCGGATATTCAACATATACCTTTCTAACTTTTCCTAACAGGCCGCTCTTTATTAATTGCTTTGCCTGTTTTACCATAGGGTAGCCAGTATAAGTATGACAAAGCAGTAAAGTCAATCCTGTTTCCTGTAGTTTTTCTTTTAATTGTTTTGCTTCATCAATGGTAAAAGTGATGGGCTTTTCTATTACTACATTGAATCCTTTTTCCAAAGCTTTTATCGCAGGATCAAAGTGAACAAAGTTGGGCGTAACGATACTTACAAAGTCAATGCGCTTGTCAGCCGGCATAGCCGCTTCTTTTTCTAACAACACTTTGTAATCCGTATAAATTCTGTCTTCCGGTAAAAACAATGATTTACCTGAATCAACTGCAATATCCGGGTTCACACTTAATGCACCAGCTACTAATTCAACTTGTCCGTCCATATTCATGGCCAGGCGGTGTACTGCGCCAATAAAAGCGTCTTTACCACCACCAATCATTGCCATTCTGAGTTTTCTGTTCATAAGCCCCATCCCTAAAGGGAGTATTTAATTGTTATAAAATAATTTAGTCTTACGTTTATTTATAAGTAAGCAATCAGGTAAATAGTAACTAACTAAGTTCTCCCTTTAAGGAGGCAGAGGGTTTTACCATCCCGTCCTGTACTCTCTTTTCACAAATTGGTTCGCTTCATCAAAATTGGTGATCTTCATATTCTTAGCATCCCATAACAATTTTTTTCTTCCGGGATATGATTTTCCATCAGCGCTTTTAATATTCCAGCTTCGTAAAGCAAGATTACCCATTAGTATTGCTTCTGTTAACGGACCAGCATAATCAAAAGAAGAACTCAATTGTGCATTACCATACCCGGCTATACAAGCATTTACCCATTGCACATAATGTCCCTCGGGAACCCTCTTTATGGTTTGAGGAATTTTTATTGTTTGCATGCTTGCAGTAGGTAATAGTTTTGGATCACTACCATATGTTCCGCACATCATCTTTCCTTTTGTTCCTTCTATAATTACGCCACCGCTTCCATCATCATCACCCATTGTTTCGTCAGGTAATAATTCTTCCGGACGGGCTGGTCTGATTCCGCCATCCATCCAGTGCATAACTACTTCCTTCCTCTTATTGTTTGCAGGAAACTTTAAAGTTACTGTTGATGCAGCAGGGCAACTTTCAGGATAATAAGAAGCATTCCACATTTTTTCATAAATAGCCGCCACGCTGCATTCAACTTCGCTGGGATAACCCAGCCCAACTGTTTTAAAAGCAGGGTCAATTAAATGGCAACCCATATCACCCAACGCTCCGGTGCCAAAACTCCAGTAACCACGCCAGTTAAATGGCGCAAAACCTTCCCGGTATTCTTCCCATTGGGCGGGGCCCAACCATAAGTTCCAATCTAATTCAGCAGGTACGGGTGCAGTTTGTTTTGGTTTTCCAAAACCTTGTGGCCACACGGGGCGATTGGTCCATACATAAATAGTATGTGCCTCTCCAATAAATCCTGCATTATACCATTCCTGCATCTGACGTACCCCATCACCACTGGCACCCTGGTTACCCATTTGTGTAACCACTTTATATTTAATAGCCGCTTCGGTTAGTTGCCTGGCCTCATAAATATCATGGGTTAATGGTTTTTGTACATAAACATGTTTGCCCATTTCCATTGCCATTAAAGCAGCTATGCAATGTGTATTATCCGGAGTGGAAACAGAAACAGCATCAATATTATTTTTTTCTTTTTCTAAGAGTTTTCTGAAGTCTTTATAATAATTCGCTTTGGGAAAACTTGTTCTTGATTTTACTGCCTGCCTGTCATCCACGTCGCACATGGCAACGATGTTTACTTTAGGACTTTTAGCGAATTCAGCCATATCACTTTGTCCTTTACCTCCGGCGCCTATACCGGCAATGTTTAATTTATCGCTGGGTGCAATAAATCCCCTTCCCAACACATGACGGGGAACAATATAAAATCCTGCAGCGAGGGAGCCTGTCTTAATAAAATTTCTTCGGGAAAGACCAGCACCTGATTCTTTTACCTCAGTTGTTGTTGATTTCTTTTCTGAATTTGACATTAGCAATCGGGTTATTAATAAATTATAGGAAGCATTTTACAATTTGTTATCAAAGCTGATACATTCTTTCAGTTCTTTTTCTGTATAAGCAAGTTTGTATTGTTTCAGTACATCGTCAGGCACGCCATTCCATTGGTTGGGAACATTTCCCATATAACCTACATCTTTCCATCCCATTTCAGTAGAATAAAAACCTGTAGCTGTAAGGTTTCGCATTAAATTAAAAAAGGCAACACCTTGTTTATTCTCTGGTTTAGCTTTGTTGGGATAGGCAATGGCATCCACCATCTCCAGTTGTTGTTGCGAAGTGCAACCTGAAAATGGTTTACCATAAAGGGTTAAACACTTTAAGTCCAGCCACCTTAACCCGCCACGCATGGGTGTTTGGTGTTCGGGCATATCTTTTACTATAAACTCTATAAAGTCTGGCACTTTTGCATCGCTGGCACTGCCGCTTACTTCATCTTTAGGAATTATAATATCAGCTAATAAAGTAATGGTAGCCATTTCTGCCTCGGTAAAAAACTTTTTGGCATTTATTAAACTCTCTTCATATTCTTTTTCTTCCGGCATCCGGTTAATACCATTCGCTATTGGGCCCGTCGTAGCTTTTTTATCCTCTGTTTTGCAGGCCTCTACAATTAACCCGGCAGAAAGAGTTCCTAATGCGATTGTTTTTAATGATTGTCTTCTGTCCATAATTAATTATTTTAAATGATGAATTTTGTATGTTAAATGATTTTTTAAATAATACATTCAAAATTTATCATTTAACATTCATCATAGTTCTTACAGGTTTTGTTTTTTTAACTCCTCCACAATATGTTCACTTGCCCGCATACTCAATGCCAATATCGTCCAGGTAATATTTTTATCTGCCTGGCTTACAAACTGGCCACCATCCACACAGAAAAGATTTTTACAATCATGTGCCTGGCTCCATTTGTTAAGTGCCGATGTTTTAGGATCGTTTCCCATTCTTACAGTTCCTGCTTCATGTATGATATTACCTGGGTTAGCGAGGCCATAATTATTTTCCGGACCATCATCTCCGCCCCAGATAATTACAGCTCCCATTTCATGCATGATCTCTTTAAACGTTTCCTTCATGTGTTTAGCCTGTTTTATTTCATAATCGCTCCATTTGGTATTAAAGCGCAATACAGGGATACCATATTTGTCAACCACTTCCGGATCTATTTCGCAATAATTATCCGCCCTGGCAATACCTTCACCTCTGCCTGCCATACCTACATTGGCGCCGTAAAAGAAACGGTAATCTTCTTTTAATGATTTACCATAACCACCTGCTTCTTTTGTTTTGCCATGCACGGCGTATTTACCATTTAAGTTTTCAATGCCACCGCCAAACCCATAAGCTGGCTGGTCAAATCCACCCCAGTATTCAATATGATAACCTCTTGGAAAATCTAGTTTTTTATTATCGCCCCACCATGGAGTATATACATGCATTCCGCCTACGCCATCTTCGTTATATCTTTTTCTGTCAAATAAATCTGGTAATACACCTCCCAGTGCAGCACCAGTGGAATCATGTAAATATTTTCCCACTACATTACTGCTGTTGCCAATCCCGTTTGGATGGCGTTGAGATTTTGAGTTAAGCATTAACCTTGCACTTTCGCAAGCGCTGGCGGCAAGAATTACTATTTTACCATTTACCTGGTATTCCTGCATATCATCTTTATTCACATACGAAACACCTGTTGCCAATCCTTCTTTATTAGTTAGTACTTCCCTTGCCATGGCATTGGGAACAACATCTGTATTACCTGTTTTAACAGCAGGTTTTATTAAACAGGATGAGGAGGAGAAATCGCCATACACTTTACAGCTGCGGCCGCATTGCTTGCAAAAGAAACAAGCGCCACGTTCATCATTTATTTTTTTGGTGAGAATAGATAACCGGGAAGGAATAACGGGAATACCAATTCCCGTAGCTGCTTTTTTAATCATCAGTTCATGCAAACGGGGTTTGGGTGGAGGAAGAAAAATTCCATCGGGATCATTTTCCAATCCTTCATTGCTGCCAAACACACCAAGCAATGTATCTATCTTATCATAGTATGGCTTTACATCTTCATACCCTATCGGCCAGTCATCGCCCAACCCATCAATACTTTTTCTTTTGAAATCTTTGGGACCAAAACGAAGTGATATTCTTCCCCAATGATTGGTTCTTCCGCCAAGCATCCGTGCCCGCCACCATTCCCATTTATCCCCTTCTGCATGTGTGTAGGGTTCCCCATCAATACTCCAGCCCCAGTAACAACCATCAAAATCACCAAAGGGTCTAAATTTTGTACTGGCTCCTCTGCGTGGAGATTCCCAGGGAGCTTTTAATTGATTGGAATCTATTGCCGGGTCATAATTAGGACCAGCTTCCAGAACACAAACTTTTAATCCTGCTTTTGCCAAAACATAGGCTGCCATACCTCCTCCGGCACCTGATCCTACAATAACGGCATCATAATTTTTTGGCTGAATTTTAATTTGAATATCTCCCATAAAACGATTTAACAAGTGAAGCGGAGATAAATTTATAACTATAACAATTATCAGCGAACAAAAACTTTGTAAGACAACTATTTTTTTAGCGAACATGCGATAGTTTTAATACACATTAAGTTTAATTTTTCCGGGTGGGTAAAAAAGCAACGATTTCGGTTAAAAAAATATCATTCATCATTTGCCCAATAATCTTTTATTCACCTAAATTTACCCTCACTCTTTCCCTTATCCGTTTTAATAAAGGTTTTTTAACTGATTGCTTAATAAACAACAAAACCAACTCAACATGAAGCTTGCTACACGTCTGCAGTTATCAGTAATGATGTTTTTAGAATTTTTTATTTGGGGCGGATGGTTTGTAACGTTAGGTACATTTTTAGAAAAGAATTTTGCTGCCTCTGGTCCTGACAGCGGAAAAGTATTTTCTACACAATCATGGGGGGCTATCATTGCGCCATTCGTGGTAGGATTGATAGCCGACAGGTATATCAATGCAGAAAAAATACTGGGGGTATTACATCTTTTAGGTGCAGCATTAATGTATATGATGTATAAATCTGAAAATGTAGCTGTGTTTTATCCTTATACACTGGCGTATATGATCATATACATGCCTACGCTGGCACTGGTTAACTCTGTATCATTTAATCAAATTAAAAATCCTGAAAAAGAATTTTCAAGTATCCGGTTATTTGGGACTGTTGGCTGGATTATAGCCGGTTTATCTATCAGTTATATTTTTAAATGGGATTCTGAAACTAATGCGGCTAAAGGAATGCTCAAAAATACATTTTTACTATCGGGGATAGCCTCTCTGGTGTTAGGGCTGTTTAGTTTCACTTTACCTAAAACACCACCAAAAATAAAAGCTGGTGAAAAGATCAGCATCGGTAAAATATTGGGGTTTGATGCATTGAAGTTGCTTAAAGATAAAAACTTTGCAATCTTCTTTGTTTCTTCTATACTCATATGTATTCCACTCGCATTTTATTATCAAAATACCCACCCTTTTCTTACCAGTATTGGTTTAGAAAATCCAACGGGTAAAATGACAATCGGCCAGATATCTGAAGTATTATTCTTGCTTGCATTACCATTGTTCTTTAAAAAGTTCGGGTTTAAGAAAACTATATTAGTAGGGATGCTTGCCTGGGCTGTTCGTTACACCCTTTTTGCTTTTGGTGATTCTGGAAGTTTGAGTTTTATGTTGTTAACGGGTATAGCTTTGCATGGTGTTTGTTATGATTTCTTTTTTGTATCAGGACAAATATATACTGATGAAAAAGCTGGTGAACAAATTCGTTCTGCGGCTCAGGGAATGATCACCCTTGCTACTTATGGTATAGGTATGTTGATTGGTTTTTGGGTGGCCGGACAAATAACCCAACATTATACAGTGGATAAAGTTGCAGACTGGAAAATGATATGGATTATACCTGCGGGTATTGCAGCATTAGTATTACTAATCTTCTTTGTATTGTTCAAGGACAAAAAGAAATCAGCAGGGGCTTAACAAAATTTTTTTTCAAACAGTCTTAACTTGAGGCTTGCTATAAAAAATGAGTACATCACGCCGTAAATTATTAAAACAGGTTGCTCTCGGTTCACTTGCTTTGGGAGGATTATCTTCTTTTAAAGAAAAGGAGCTGGACGAAATCTTTTTTGAAAAAAAACTCAAGTTGAAAGGTAATATCAATCACTCCGTTTGTTACTGGACCTATAATTTTCTTTCGCTGGAAGAGTTATGTTTGGTAGTAAAAGAAATTGGCTTCGGCGCCATTGACCTGGTAAAGCCACAGGAGTGGGAAACCTTACAAAAGCATGGACTATATGCTTCCATGTGCTATATCGCCGGTGATGTAAGTCTTACCAAAGGTTTCAATCATAAAGAATATCACGAAGGGTTAATAAAAGAATACCTCGATGTTATTCCTTTAATGAATAAAGCCGGTTATAAAAATCTTATTTGCTTTAGTGGCAACCGTAATGGTATGGATGATGAAACCGGATTAAAAAACTGTGTGGAAGGGTTACAAAAGATTCTTCCTTTAGCAGAAAAGAACGGTGTTACAGTTCAAATGGAGCTATTCAACAGCAAAGTGGATCATAAGGATTATATGTGCGATAAAAGTGCCTGGGGAGTTGAATTATGTAAGCGTCTCGGCTCTGAAAATTTCAAACTGTTGTATGATATCTATCATATGCAGATCAATGAAGGGGATGTGATACGCACCATCCGCGATAATCACCAGTACTTTGGCCATTATCATACTGCTGGTGTGCCGGGCAGGCACGAGATCAATGAATCGCAGGAGTTGTATTACCCTGCCATTATGCAGGCCATTGTTGAAGTAGGACACAAAGGATATGTGGCACAAGAATTCATGTCAACCGGAAAGGATAACAAAGAAAAGATTGCTGCATTAAAAGATGCAATCAGGAGATGTGATGTGTGATGTTAATTTGATTAATATCAAATAAAGCAATTAGTAATTCATCTACATTGAAACCAATTATATTTTTCAAACATTTAATGCTATATGCCTGATAACAACACATTCGATGCTATTGTAGTTGGTTCCGGTATTAGTGGCGGTTGGGCTGCTAAGGAATTAACAGAGAAAGGTCTGAAAGTTTTGCTGCTGGAACGTGGTAAAAACATTGAACACATCAAGGATTATAAAAACACTGCCAAAGAAGTTTGGGATTTCCCTCATCGCAATAGCCGCACCCAGCAGGAGATCAATGATTATCCGCATTTAAAAAGAGATTATCCATTGCGAGAATCGATGGCGGATGATAACTGGAGTCCCTGGGCCAATGATAAAGACAATCCTTATACAGAGGTCAAACGTTATGATTGGTTCCGTGGATATATTTTAGGTGGCCGTTCATTATTATGGGGTCGTCAATCCTATCGGTTTAATAAATGGGATTTTGAAGCCAATGCTAAAGAAGGAATAGGTACTGACTGGCCTGTTCGTTACGATGATATTGCGCCATGGTACAGCTATGCAGAAAAATTTGCCGGTATACAGGGAACCAAAGAAGGGTTAGATGTA
>JACPOD010000007.1 GCA_016185185.1 Sphingobacteriales bacterium
GGACTTTTTATATTTTTGCTGAATAAACAATGCAACGCTTCAGCCCATCTGAGGCGTTGTTATTTTTTTCTGTTTACTATAAAGAAATGAGATTATGAGTGACATTTTATATGTAAGTAAAGATACACTTGAGCAGATGAAGGCTGAATTGCAGCATATGAAAGCAGTGCAACGTCCTGCAGCCTCAAAAGCAATTGCCGAAGCAAGAGAAAAAGGTGATCTAAAAGAGAATGCTGAGTATGATGCTGCCAAAGAAGCACAGGGAATTTTAGAAGCTCATATACGCAAGCTTGAAAGTGATATTGCTAATGCACGGATATTGGATGCGGCTAACCTTGATCTGAGCAAGGTGAGTATTCTTACCAAAGTAAAACTGACGAACCTCGCCACTAAAAAGTCGGTGATATACCAGATCGTTTCTGAAAAGGAAGCGGATTTAAAAGCTGGTAAAATATCTATCAGCTCTCCAATAGGCAAAGGGGTAATGGGAAAGCAGGTAGGTGAAATTGCAGAGGTACAAGCACCCGCGGGAGTTATAAAATTTCAAATAGAAGAGATTACTGCCTGATATTTATGGTTTAAATAAACCCGGTTACACCGTATGACGATATTTTCTAAAATAATTGCAGGTGAAATACCCAGTTATAAAATCGCTGAGAATGATAAATTCTATGCTTTTCTGGATATTTTTCCTTTGGTAGAAGGACATACACTGGTTGTACCTAAAATAGAAGTAGATAAGTATTTTGACTTGCCCGTTGATTATCTGGGAGAAATGATGACTTTTGCAAAACCGATAGCTCATGCTATTGAAAAAGCTTTTGATTGCAACCGGTGCGGTATTAGTGTTGTTGGGCTGGAAGTACCACATGCACATATGCACCTTGTTCCCATAAATTCAGCAGACGATTTAAATTTTACCCGGGCCAAATTAAAATTATCAGCCGAAGATTTTAAAAATGTACAGGAAAAAATACTTTCGAAATTATAAAGAATATCTATGAGTGAAAACCAACAAGTTTCCAGACCACCACTAATCACCTTGCTTTGTTCTCTTGTTTTTATTGCAGGTATTTATATGATTGTGCAAACATTTGCCGGCGCCTTTCATGCCAATGGCACCTTGTTTTCGCCCTTTATCGTATTATTTATCATTATTGCAATAACCGGTGCATCCGGAATGTGGTCAATGGAAAAATGGGGGTTTATTGTATATATGATTGCTGCTTCAGGTTTCCAGGTTATACCAATTATTTTTGGTGTTTGGACGTATTGGTGGTTACTGCCAATGGTACTCTTATTTCTCTTTGCAGTTCATGTAAGAGAAATGAAATAATCGTTGCTGATTTTATATTTTATAAAAACCTGGCCACTATTTAATTCTTCCGGGATTGTTTTTGATGAAGTCTTCCCAGCCGTTTGATTTTTTTGTTTTTCCCGCAATGGGAGATGCATGCTGAAAATGATGGCAAACAGCTACGGCTAATGCATCGGTAGCATCATAATACCGGGGAGTTTCTTTAAATATTAAAATGCGCTGTAGCATTTTATACACCTGTTCTTTATCTGCATTACCATTGCCTGTTATGGACTGTTTTACTTTTTTAGGTGAATATTCTGTTACTGTTAAACCAGCCGCTATGGCAGCTGCGATAGCTACCCCCTGTGCCCTTCCAAGTTTGAGCATACTCTGTACGTTTTTTCCAAAGAACGGCGCTTCTATGGCAAAAAGATCGGGCTTATGTAGTTTAATAATCTGGCAAACCTTTTCATGTATCAGTTGTAAACGTTCATGGTTATCTTTTTTTGAGGACAATTTGAGTACATCCATCTCTACCAGCGAAAGCTTTGTACCAGTAACTTTAATAATACCATAACCCATAAGCAAAGTGCCCGGATCAATACCTAAAATTATTTTGCTGTTTCTTTGCAATGCGGAATTAAATTTGAGCAACTTTATACTGTCTGAACAAAAATATCAAAATATTCCTCAATTATGTTTTAGGCCCTGTACTCTTCCTGTGGTTATCTGTATCTATTTATCACCAATTACAATCACAAAAAGATTTACCCAATGCTTTGGAGCAAATAAAAAGTTCGTTTACAGGTCAGCAATCCTGGAAATTATGGGTAGTAATTATTTTTATGCTGCTAAACTGGGGCATAGAGGCAAGAAAATGGCAGTTATTAGTCAAACAAGTGCAAGCCCTCTCCATCTTTCAGGCTTTTGGTTCAGTTTTAAGTGGTGTGGCTTTTGCTATTACTACCCCCAACCGTATTGGTGAATACGGAGGCAGGGTTTTGCATATAAAAATGGGAAACCGTATTAGGGTTATTTCGCTGGCAATGCTCGGCAGCATAAGTCAGTTAATCATAACACTGGTAACGGGATTTACAGGACTCCTGTATTTAAAAAACCTTAACATTTTAAGTACAACTGCATCTACCCATCCCTTGTCTGGATTATGGATCAACATTATTGTATATGGGGTATTATTGGTTACAGTGGCAATAGTTCTTTTCTATTTCCGTTTGTCATGGATGATTCGGTGGCTGGAAAAGTTGCCGGGAAAAAACAAAGTAATAGAATACTTAAAAGTACTGGATGGGTTTAAAACAAGTGCTTTGATCCGCTTGCTCAGCCTCTCTTTGTTCCGGTACATTGTTTTTGTAACACAGTATTTGTTATTATTTGATGTTTTTGGCGTTAACATATATTGGTTGCAGGGATTTTGGATTGTGAGTGTGCTGTTTTTATTACTGGCAATTATCCCAACCTTTGCGCTGGCAGAGCTGGGAATAAGAGGAAAAGTTTCCATTTTTTTACTGCAAAATTTTAGCAGCAATTATGCAGGTATAATTTCCTGTACATTGGGGATATGGGTTGTAAATTTGGTGGTGCCGGCTTTAATTGGCAGTTTATTAATTTTAGGAGTTAAAATATTTTCGAACCGATGAAGAAAATAAGAGCAGGGGCAATTTGTTTACTCATGGGCTTAACCTTGTCATTACATGCGGGGGATGATTTTTGCGGAATCCGTAACAATGCTTTCCAGGATGGCGAAAAGATAAACTTCTTCGTTTATTATACATTGGCCGGGGTGTTTGTAAATGGAGGGGAAGCCAGTTTTACCACCACGTTGGAACGGTTTAACGGTAAACCGGTTTATCATCTTTATGGCTATGGTGAAACCAATTCTTTCTTTGATAAATTTTTTAAAGTAAGGGATACGTATGAATCTTATATTGACACTGCAACTTTGCAACCCGTAAAATTTATCCGTAATATTTCCGAAGGCGGATACAAGAAATATGAGAATGTATCCTTTAATCAAAAAGCAAATACAGCCACTTCTACCAAGGGCACATTTAAAGTGCCCAATTGTATTCAGGATGTATTGAGTGCTATATATTATGCCCGCAATATTGATTTTAACAGTTATAAATCCGGGGATAAAATAAATTTTGATATGTATATTGATGATGAGGTTTATAACATGTACATAAAATACCTTGGTAAGGAAAAAATTAAAACCAAGTATGGTAAATTCAATGCTATTAAATTTAAACCCTTACTGATAAAAGGAACCATATTTGAAGGTGGCGAAAAGATGACCGTGTGGGTGAGCGATGATCCCAATCATATTCCCCTTCGTATTGAAAGCCCCATTAGTGTAGGTAGTGTAAAAGTAGATATGATGGGGTATAAAGGATTAAAATACCCGTTAAGTTCATTGTTGAAAGTAAGATAATGATGAAATTATTTTTCAACTCCTATTTCAACTCATCTAACCTGAAACTCTCCTTCATTCGAATTCCTCTTTCTGTTTGTTGTAAGGTGCAACATTCAATTTTTGGGTCATGTTCAAAAAAGAGGACATAATTATTTTCCAGTGCTTCTTTTAAAAAGGCTTTCTTTTCCTGCATAGTGGTTAAGGGAAACATATCATAACCCATTACATACGGTATGGGGATATGTGCAGCTGCCGGTAATAGATCAGCCATAAAAACCACTGTTCTTCCGTTGTAAATAATATGCGGTATCATCATGGCTTCTGTATGTCCGCTAACATATTTAAAAGTAATTTCAGGAAGGATAGATGATTGATTTGTATTGGTATCCTGGAATTTCAACTGACCGCTTTCCTGGATGGGTATTATGTTTTCTTTGAGAAAAGAAGCTTTCTCTCTTTCGTTCGGATATACTGCCCAGTTCCAATGCTTCTCATTGCTCCAGTAAGTAGCATTTTTAAAAGCAGGAACTAATTTTCCATCTTCATTTTTTATGGAACCACCGCAATGATCAAAATGTAAATGTGTTAAAATAACATCGGTTATATCATCAGGTGTAAAACCATATTTTGCCAATGATTTATCGAGGGTATCATCTCCATGCAAATAATAATGGCTCCAGAATTTTGCATCCTGTTTGGTACCATTACCATTATCAACTAATATTAATTTATTTCCTTCTTTAATAAGCATACAACGCAAAGCCCAGCTGCATAAATTATTTTCATCTGCCGGGTTTAGTTTGTTCCAGATGCTTTTAGGCACCACGCCAAACATAGCGCCGCCATCTAATTTAAAATAACCCGTATTGATAGAATAAAGTTTCATTTAGCTGTAGCCTGCTGTTTCTTTAAAGCAGTATATAAAATTAATAAACCAATTACAAAGAAGGTTGCTAAAGCAAGTACAGAGGCTCTTTGCGAGCCCGTTAACTCTGTGATGTAACCAAAGCTCAGCATACCAATTACAACAGCTATTTTCTCCGTAACATCATAAAAACTGAAGAAAGACGCCGTATCTTTTGTTTCGGGCATTAATTTGCTGTAGGTACTGCGACTAAGAGATTGAATACCCCCCATTACAAAACCCACGCAAGCACCCAATACATAAAATAACACGATATCATGTTTGGGTACGAAATAAGCAGCAACACATAAGAGAGCCCAAAATAAAATTACTATCATCAATGCTTTAAAATTTCCGATTTTACCGGAGAGTTTACTAATGGCAAAGGCCCCCGGTATCGCAACCAATTGAATAAGCAGTATGGCAATGATTAAATTAACAACCGGTATTTCCAACTCACTTTTACCATATAAAGTTGCAGCCAGCATTACCGTTTGTACACCCATATTGTAAAAGAAGAATGAACCAAGGAACCGTTTTAATAACGACATTGTTTTTAACTGGTTCCACACTTTGGCCAGCTCCCGGTATCCATTTGTAAGAAAATTATTCTGCGAACCATTACTTCCTGCTGCTAATGGTTTGGGTAACCTTGACAAAGAAAAATAACCAAATCCCAGCCACCATACACATACAGCAACAAATGAAATTCTTGAGCCTTCCCCCTCGGTAATGCCAAACCAATCATTCTTCATTACAAAAACAAAACAAATCACCTGAAGTATAACACTCCCCACATATCCATAAGCAAAACCTTTTGCACTAACCCTGTCCCTGTCTTCCGGGGCTGCGATCTCGGGTAAAAAAGAATTACTAAATACATAACTGCTCCAAAAACAGATACAGGCTACGATCATACAAACAATCCCGATCCATAAAGTAGCGGCATCTTTAAAAAAATATAAACCTCCGCAGGCAAGACTTCCCAGCGTAAAAAAGAATGCCATGAAACTTTTTTTGTTGCCTTTGAAATCAGCAATGGAAGTTAAGAGTGGCAGCATAATGGCTACAATCATTAAGGCAAAGGCCAGGGTGTAATTATATAAGGAAGTATTTACAAATTCCCTGCCTAAGAAATGTACATAGGCCACATCACCTTCTTTTCTCTCGGTCGTTAATGCCTCATAATACGCAGGAAAAATGGTGGACGTAATTACGAGATTATAAACGCTGTTAGCCCAGTCGAACATGGCCCAGCCGTTAATAACTTTTTTTGACGCTGTTTGCATAAGCGGTTGGTTGAAACGGGAAAATAAACAATAAAAACCAAAGATGTTATTTCAGGTAACCGGTATAAAGAAGTACTAACAAAATAATTCCTGCAATAATACGGTACCAGCCAAATATGCGAAAACCATGCTTTTGTAAATACCCAATGAAAAATTTTATTGCCAGCAGGGCTACAATAAAAGCAACGATATTTCCAACTGCCAGTAAAGTGATGTGTTCGCCTGTAAATGTTTTATACCCTTTTAATAATTTATAACCCGTAGCTGCCGCCATGGTTGGTACTGCCAGGAAGAAAGAAAATTCTGCCGCTAATTTCCTGGTGAGTTTTTGCTGCATACCTCCAATAATAGATGCTGCACTGCGGCTTACACCCGGTATCATAGCAATACATTGCCATAAACCAATCATCAGCGCTTTACTGTATGTTATTTTTGGTTCTTCTTCTATGGAAGGGTTCTTAAAAGCATTATCAATGAATAATAATACAATACCACCAAGCAACATAGTTATGGCCACTGTTAGCGGACTTTCCAGTAATGCATCAATTTTATCTGCAAACAACTTTCCAAACGCCAGTGCAGGAATAACTGCTACCAAAAGCTTTGCATAAAACTTCCAGTCTTTAAATGCCATAAATTTTTTAAAATATAAAACAACTACAGCTAAAATGGCACCCAGTTGAATAGCCACCGTAAAGAGCCTGGTAAATTCATTTGATTCAACACCCAATAAACGTTCTGTAATGATCATATGCCCGGTAGAAGAAATAGGCAGAAATTCTGTTAACCCTTCCACTATTGCTATTATGATGCTTTGAATTAAATCCATGTATAATTTTTATTGGCGGCTAAGATAATACTTTCGGTCGGGACGCTTAAGGCGGCCTGAACAGTTGACGAAGATGAACCCGGTCTGATGTCCCCGTTTAACCAGTTTTAAATTTTTTATTGTCAGACGGGGACGTCAGACAATAAAAAAGCGATGAAAAACATCATCGCCTTTCGGGATTTAAAAACGAGGTGATTTATTGTTTTGGTTTTTTCATGATGGCATAGATTTCAATTAATAAGCCTAATACAATCAATATTGGAGCTACAGTAATACGTTGGGCACTGTAAATTTCTTCTTTGTTAAACACATTAGGGTCCGCACTTTTACCCCCCATCATCAGGAACAAACCCACCAGCATTACCACTCCGCCAATCGCCATCCACAAATAATTGTCTTTGGTAAAAAGGGTGTCCTGTTTTTTCTCTGGTGTCATAGTTTAATTTTTTATGAGATGCAATATAAATAAAAGTCCGTAAGTCGGGAAAGTCGGCAAGTCAGAAAGAAAGTTTCATTAATGTTAATCATCTTCCGGTCTTTCGCACTTTTTGTCTTTCCGGCTCTAATAAAGGTCATCCAGTTTCATCTTCAAATATTTGATAACACTGCGATGGGTACTGAAAACGGAAATACCTATACCTAACACAATGATGAGTAAAAACAATAAGACCAGCCTGCCGTTATCTCTCAGGTCTGTAAGTTCAGGAAACAACCGTTCTATGGTTACAATGATCCCAAACAACAATACCACTGCAATAGAAGCAGAGATGGCTCCATTAATAACTGCTCTTATATTAATGGGCTTGGTTATAAAGTCTCTTGTGGCACCCACCATTTGCATTGTTTTTATAAGAAAACGGTTACTGTACATTGCCAGTTTAACGGTGTTATCAATAAGTACGATGGAAGAAACCAGGAACACTACGGAAAAAGCAATTAAAATACCGAGGATCCATTTTAAAACCGGCCCCATTTTCTCCACCAGCTGCGCAGGGTAGTTTACACTTTGTACATATATTTCATGACGAAGGATATCGGCTTTTATTTTTTCCATCGTATCTCTAACCACGTACTCACTTTTTAAATTAAAGTTAATGGAGGCGGGTAGGGGGTTTTCATCACCCAATACAGTATTAAACTCTTCTTCACCACTGCTCTGCCATTTTTTACGGGCTGTTTCTTTATCAATATATTCAATGGCCCTTGTATAGGGTTGTGCCGCAATATAATTTTTTAAAGAATCAATTTCTTTTTGCTTGATATTGCTGCGCAGGTACACCTGCATTTCTACATTTTCTTTCAGCTTCTCCGTATACTTACTGGCGTTTAAAATGAGCCAGCCAAAAATACCCACAAAAAGGAGCACAATGGTTACGCCCAAAATAGCCATGAAGTAGGAGGGTTTCCCTTTTTGATTGGAGGATTTTCCGAATTGTGTCATGCTTTATTAATTACTGCTTAGCGGGTTGAGTAAAATGATTTGGATGCGGGCAAAAATAAAGGTTTTACGCCTCGTTTCCTTATTTTTGTGCCCCATCTAACGATTGAATAACAGATATATTTTTGCAGCATGCGGAGGAATGCAGAAGAAAAGATTTTTTAAGTCTTCTTTCACAATTCTTATCATCGTCCCTTGCGTCGCACACTTGTACTTTCTGTTCAGTAAGCAGCAGAAATTTGAACCACAGAGACACAATGCCTCAGTGTAACACAGAGCAACTCCGAGATACTTCCTGTTCTCTGTGACTCCGTGGTTCCAAAAAAGATGCATAGGATTGATGCAGTACAAGTGAGTGACACAACAGAAGCTTAATAATTATTCAAGAGCTTAGTATATTAAAAACAACTTTCTTAAACAACGCAATAAAAAGTCCCTTTAGGGATTTAGGGTATGGAATACAAATTCAGGGATATTGAAAAGAAATGGCAGGATGCCTGGAAGGTAAATAAGGTATATAAAGTATCTAATGAATCCACAAAGCCCAAGTATTATGTATTGGATATGTTTCCATATCCCAGCGGGGCAGGATTGCATGTGGGTCATCCGCTCGGATATATTGCCAGTGATATTTATGCCCGTTACAAAAGACTGAAAGGTTTTAATGTGTTGCACCCAATGGGCTTCGATAGTTTTGGTTTGCCTGCCGAGCAATATGCCTTAGAAACGGGACAGCACCCGGCAGAAACAACAAAAAAGAATATAGCCACTTTTAAAAGCCAGTTAGATAAAATTGGTTTTTGTTACGATTGGGAAAGAGAAGTGCAGACCAGCGACCCAAACTATTACAAATGGACGCAATGGATATTTTTAAAATTATACAACAGTTATTATAACCGCTCAACGCAGAAAGCGGAGCCGATAGCTGAATTAGTTAAGGAATTTGAGAATAATGGAACTGTCAACTGTCAACTGTCAACTGTCAACTCTTTTACAGCTTCTGAATGGAAATCGTTTGATGAAGCAACCAGGCAAAGCATATTGATGGACTATCGCCTTGCATTCAGTTCGTACGGTGAAGTAAACTGGTGCGAAGCATTGGGAACGGTGCTGGCTAATGATGAAGTGGTAAATGGTGTGAGCGAACGTGGCGGTCACCCGGTAGAAAAAAGAAAGATGCGGCAATGGTATTTACGCATTACCGCTTATGCCGAACGTTTGCTGGAAGGATTAGAAACGGTTGACTTTAGTGACAGCATGAAAGAGATGCAGCGCAACTGGATTGGAAAATCATCCGGTGCAGAAATGGATTTTGCTATAAAGGGAAAGGATAAAAAATTGAGGGTATATACCACCAGGCCCGATACCATTTTTGGTGTCGATTTTATGGTGCTTGCCCCCGAACATGATTTGGTAGAACAAATAACCACCACAGAACAAAAAGCGGGAATAGAAAAATATTTACAGTATGTAAAAAGCCGCAGCGACAGGGAAAGGCAATCGGAAGTAAAACAAATCACCGGCTGCTTTACCGGTGCCTATGCAGTAAATCCTTTTGATGGAAGAGAAATCCCCATCTGGATTGCAGAATATGTACTGGCAGGTTATGGTACCGGTGCTATTATGGCCGTGCCCTGCGGTGATGAACGTGACTTTGCATTCGCCAATCATTTTAATATCCCTATCACTAATATTATTGGCGAACATTTTAATGGTAAAGAAGCCAATGCCACCAAAGAAGCCATTTTGCAAAACAGCGGTTTCTTAAATGGTATGCTGATGAAAGATGCCATTGATGTGGCGATAACTAAAATAGAAGAACTGGGTATTGGAAAAAGAAAGGTAAATTATAAAATGAGGGATGCCGGATTCAGCAGGCAACGTTACTGGGGTGAACCTTTTCCCATTATCTGGAGCGATGGTATTGCATTGCCGTTGGATGCAGCAGAACTTCCATTAGAACTGCCGCATGTAGATAAATATGGACCCGGCCCCAGTGGGGAAGGACCATTGGCTAATTTAACGGATTGGGTAACTGTTTCCAATGGAAGAAGAGAAACTTCTACCATGCCCGGTTATGCCGGCAGCAGCTGGTATTTCCTGCGTTATATGGACCCGCATAACGACAAAACATTTTGCGATCGTACAGTAAGTGATTACTGGAACCAGGTGGATTTATACATTGGCGGTACCGAACATGCCGTGGGACATTTATTATACAGCCGTATGTGGACGAAAGTTCTTTATGATTTGGGAATGATAGGACATGATGAACCGTATAAAAGATTAGTGAACCAGGGGATGATACAGGGGAGTAGCAGGTTTGTGTATCGGGTAAAAGTTGCGACAACAGTATTTCCTCTTGAAATATTTGATTCAAAACAGATATTTATTTCGCATGGTATATATCAAAAGTGGAATGAAAACTTAATTGATGGACAAGGGTTACATAAATTAATACAAGAGGTTTTTCCTATTATACCTGAATATAAAGAGAAAGATGGCATTACTGGATTTATCATTACACCTTTACACGTAGATGTAAACATCGTTGATGGTTATGAATTAAATATTGAAGAGTTTAAAAAATGGCGTAATGGTGAATATGTTGATGCTGTTTTTATTAAGGAAGATGAAAAGTATCTCTGTGGAAGTGAAGTTGAAAAAATGAGTAAATCCAAATTCAACACAGTTAATCCCGATGATTTAGTAAACAGGTATGGTGCCGATACTTTCCGCATGTACGAAATGTTCCTTGGCCCGGTAGAGATGAGTAAACCATGGGATACCAAAGGAATTGAAGGCGTACACCGCTTCCTTAAAAAACTATGGCGTTTGTTTTTTGATGAAGTGAAAGGGCCAATATGGACGACTACTGCTCCCTCTCCTTTGGAGAGGGCGGGGGGAGAGGCCGCAACCGATGCAGAATGGAAAGCATTATACAAAGGATTAAAAAAGATTGAAGAAGATACGGAACGTTTTTCGTTCAACACCGGCGTTAGTGGGTTTATGATTTTGGTGAATGAGCTGAGTGATATAAAATGTCACAAAAAAGAAGTGCTGGAAAAAATGCTGATAGCCTTAGTTCCTTATGCACCGCATATTAGCGAAGAATTATGGAGTTTACTCGGTAATGCCGGAACAATACTGGATGCTGCATATCCTGTTATTGAAAAAAGTTATTTGGTGGAATCATCCAAAGAATATCCCATCAGCATCAACGGTAAAGTAAGAACGAATATTAATATTTCATTAGAAGCCACACAACCCGAAGTGGAACAAATTGTACTCGCCAACGAAGTAGTACAAAAATGGCTCGAAGGAAAACCTCCTAAGAAAATAATTTATGTAAAAAACAGGATGGTGAACGTGGTGGTATAGCGCAGGAGAGTGAGCCACTCCTTAGATTGGTTCACTCTGTGCGCAGGGAAAAGATGCCAGTACATACGAATTGCATAAGTTTTTATAAATTCACAAATGGCCATACCTGATCATTTACTCGCCACGCTGGAAGAAGAACGCTTTTATCATATCACCTGTAAAAGCATTAATGAAAAATCGCTGTTTAGGGACGATAAAAACAAAATCTTCTCTTTAAATAAGTATCAAAGTTTCCTCGGCAATTATATGGATACTTATGCCTACTGCTTATTGGACAATCATGCCCACTGGCTGATAAAAGTAAAACCAGCAACTGTCATTCGGCAAAATATTTTACTTATCCCGGATGAAGAAAAGACTATCCTGCAAAGCAGGTTTATTAAAGGTGAAGATTTAACTGTGGATGAATTAGTGGTTAGGCAATTTAACAGCTTCTTTGTTTCCTACACCCGTTCTTTTAATAATATGTATAAAAGAAAAGGGCATTTGTTTGAAACTCCGTTTAAACGCATCACAGTTAAAGATGATGCACATTTCACCCAACTGGTAATTTATATTCATGCCAATCCGCTGAAACACGGGTTTGTAAAAGATTTTACTGTTTATGATTGGTCATCTTATCAAATTATTTTAAATACATCTCCCACATTTATTCAACGTGATTATGTACTCAACTGGTTTGGCGGCCGGGTAAGGTTTATTGAAACGCATATCAATCAATCGCAATTTTATTATGGACATGAATTGAATGGGGAGTAGTTATTTTTTTAGGCTGTGCAAAGATTGTATCAAGTTTACCAATTTGCATCCTCATTTCCTGCGCACAGAGTGAACCACTCTAAGGAGTGGCTCACTCTTCCCGCTCACTCTGCTGCGCTTCATTTCCTTTCATTCATTATTTTCGCAGCATGAAACAATTCCTTTTTGTAGTAACCGTCATTTTATTTATTTCTTGTAACTCAGCAGAAAACAAAACCATTGACTTAAAAAGAGAAACGGTAAACAAAAACCCTGTTGCTGATTATTCAGAAAAAGTACCTGATGTATTAAATAAAGACTGGGTTTTTAAAGTACAGTTATTTGAAACAGATTCCACTTTTGTTTATACACTCCGGACAAATTACAAGGCGATCGATTATGACCAGAAAATCCGTTACCCCAACCTCGGATATTTACCAAGGCCTGCATTAAAAAAAGGGTTTTATGATAAAACAGTGATGGTTGGATTTTTGGATGAGAAAGGTAAGTTTATGGATTATAAAATGGTTTATGTGCTCGATGAGGAAGTTGGCATAAGGGGAGTTAAAAAATATACCGTTAAAGAAGGTGAATAATTACGGCACACTTTTTTTGAACCGTATTACTGCACTGCTATTCTCAGTACTGGTCAGCACCGCTTCATATCGTTTATTGTTTACAATGGCCAGCATATAGGATGTGTTGGGCGGGATAGCGCCTAAATTTTCTGCTACCATTGTCAGTTCATTATTGTCAGTCAGATCACTCACTGCTAATTTGATACTATACGCATCGCCGGTAAGTTTGATATGTTGAAAAATAAGTTCGTCGTTTAAGAAAAGTGAAATTGAATCCCCGTCAATTTCTGCATTATCATAAAAACGTAATTCAATGGAGTCGCCGGCCAAGGGAATTTCAGTTGCAATAGTCTTTTGCCGCTTCTGAAATTTTTCTTCAATCGTTAACACTGGTGTAGTATCCTTTTTTGCCGGAGAAATTACAGTGGCAATTTCTTTTTTTGGTTCTTTCTTTACTGGCTCGTGTTTTTTAAGAGCTGGCATTTCCTTTACAACACCTTTATTTTCTTCTGTTTTTGGAGGAAGAATAACTGCTTCATTATTTGATTCAGCCACAGGGGCAGATGCAATATTGCAGATGCTGTCAATGATCACTGGGTCATTGGCTCCGGCAGTGTAGTTTTCAATCAGCCAATCCCATTCGTCTTTAAAATTTGTTCCCTCCACTTTATCTAAATGAAGATTAAATGTTTTGTTTTCCTCTTTCTTTTTCGATTTTCCATCGAGCATCATCTTACCACCACCGGGGCAATTAAAATCAGCTTCTGTAACCATTGCATCATCATTGGGTGTAAACAACTTATTGTTGCTGGAATATTCAATCATCTCTTCATCCTGCCAGATAACGGTGTTATTTTCAGTATCAAAATATCCTTTTACTTTAAAACGATAATAGTTGTTAGGCGAAGCATAATAGTACGATGTGCCGGTAAGACTGTCGCCCTTCTGTACCAATTTCAATTCTAATTTGTACGAAGATTTTAATATGCCACCGTCGCCGCTCACTTTTCCCCGCCAAATGCCGGTGATCATCTGGGCGTTGGAAAGAAAACTCAACAAAAAAAACAATAAGAACAACAGGTATTTTTTCAAAAGCAATATTTTAAGCGGAATGATAACGGCAACAGGAAGGCTTTATTTTGATTGTTGAAAAAATTAAGATAACTGCAACAATAATCTTTTATCTGCTTTTATTTTTTAAATTCATCCCATGATTCACCTGCGGCCGGTTGAAGAAAAAGATACATTGTTCATTGAAGCTGTTTATCGCTCCACAAGAGAGGCGGAACTGGCATTAACTAACTGGACCGAACTGCAGAAACAGGCATTTATTGTAATGCAGTCCATAGCACAACTGACAGATTATAAAAAAAAATACCCCGGCGCTATTTATCAAATTATTGTTTGCAAAAAAAAGGAAGTTGGCAGACTGATAACTTGGGAAACAAATGATACCATTCATATTTTAGATATCAGTTTACTTACTTCATCAAGAGGAAAAGGAACCGGCACCATCGTTATGCAGCAACTGATTGCCAAAGCCGGGTCGGTTCAAAAAAAATTATCGCTGCATGTATTGCCCCATAACCCGGCTTTAAAACTTTACCGGCGTTTGGGGTTTGAAATAATAAAAAATAATGGCGACCATTTTTATATGGAAAGAAAACCGGTAAAAGGCCGGTAAAATATAAGTAAGAAGAAAACTTAACACGCAGCAAAACTCACTTGTTTCTTTCTTCCCTTTGCATCAAAATCCATGTCAATTTTGCCGTAACCAAAACTATTGTCACCCGCTGCATGGATGATCACTTCGGCCTGCTGATTGTTTAATGCTATTACGGGCAGGGCGTGATAATTTTCAGCATGCCCGCCAATAATAATATCAATGTGAGTGGATTGTTCTGCCAGGGTAATATCATCGGCAGCAGTATTATTTTTATAGCCAAGTTGTGAAAGACAAACTACTATGTCACATTTTTTTTGTTTTTTAAGATAAGCCGCGAAACAGTTTACTTTTTCAATTACATTATTTTCCCCGGGCAGGGCACTGATGATGCCTGTTTTAATATTTCCCTTTTGTAAAATTTTATAATCACCATTTATAGTAGCGGCAGTGGAATCAGCAATGGTGGCATCATAATGAAGCAGGTCTTTATCATCCACATTATTGCTGCATGCTTTCAGCAGGATGGAGTTGGTGTTTTCGTTTTTAATGGTTTTAATTTTTTGAACAACCTGGTAATCGCCATAAGCATTCAATTGGTTGGTATGTAAAAAAACAAGTTTGTTATCGGTGTGGCCAAATAAATCAAACCCGGGAACTTCAGCAGCAAAAGTTTCCATTGGTTTTAAAACAAACATGGCAGTGGCAGCCAAAGAACCTTTTACTAAAAAATCTCTCCTGTTATTCATAAAAAATAATTTTTTAAGTCTTGGTTTTGCAGTTGCAAAAAGTAAAATAAAATTATGGAGGTAAGATGTATCAGGATATCAGTAAGCAGGTATAATGTTACGATTTTTTTTTTCAGAAGTAAAAAATTATTTTTGAAATAAGGTTACGCATAACCTTTTTTTAATAATAATACCCACACATTAAATTCTTTTGTTTGTATTTTCAGCAAGCATAATCATCTTTCAATTTTCAACCAGCCTGCTTTATGAATATTGGCGTTCTTTATCCCCGGTCCGCAGCCCATCCTTCCATCGGCCTTGAGTTTATGGATGGCATAAAAACATTTTTCAAACTATCCGGTATATCATCCTCATTTACCATTACAACAGAAAATGCCGGCTATGGCGGGGTGGATAAAGAAGTAAAGGAAAAAATTGAAAAATTATTAATGACAGGTGGGGCAGATATACTGGTCCTGTATATTGACCAGAAGATATTTACATTAGTAAAATCTTTGCTGGAAGTTTCGGGCAAACTGGTTATCATTGTTAACCCAGGCGCTGATTACCCGCAAAGCTGGGAACCATCGCCCAATATCATTCATCTTAATTTAAACCATGCTTTTTTATGCTGGCTTACCGGTAAACTTGCTGCTAATGAAAATAAGCCACAGGCATTAATGGCCACGAGTTTTTACGATTGCGGTTACCTGCACAGCGCCATGATGGTGAACAGTTTTAATTTACAGGGCGGGCAAATTAAATTTAACTATGTAAATAACCAGGCTTATAACGAAGGCTTTCATGTTAACGAACTCATCAGCTTTTTAAAAACCGGTAACGATACAAATAAATTACTTTGTATTTACGATGAGTTGCCCGCCCGTATGGTTTATAAAATGCTGAATGATTATGCTGGGGCAAGGCAGTTGCAACTTTTTGTTAGCCCCATGATGCTTCAGCCCAAAGCACTGGAAATTTTAAAAGAGGATTGTAAGTTTTCTGTTGAAGGATATATGCCCTGGACCGAAACACTTAATAATAAAGCCAATTCAGTTTTCACACAAACTATTTTAAATGAAACAGGCAAAGCCGCTTCCATTTTTTCATTATTGGGATGGGAAGCATCGATGATTTTGCAAAAGGTAATTGAGTCAGCCATCAACCCCCGAAATGGCAGCAACCTTGTTGAACTATTAATAAACAATGCCATTGATACTCCCAGGGGAGAAATTTCTTTAGATAAACAAACGCATTGGTACGTGCCGCCGGTTGTAAAAGTTTCTGTCAATAAAAATTCAACAGAAACGGAATGGGTAGCTGCTAATAACATTATTCAGGAATGGAAAAACTTTGTCAGCAACCCACCAGTTGGTGTTGTGTCTGGCTGGACCAACACTTATCTCTGTTATTAACTGTTATCGCTACACGTAGATTTACGATTTTTGGATTTATGAAAAAATTTAATGAAAATATTTTGCTGAAATTGATAATTTAATTTTAGATTTATATTCATTTTTTAATCTGACCTGTAAAGCACTTCTAATTACCTCTGTTATTTCAATTAATCCACCCGCTCCAATATTCAGGTATATTTTGCTGCTGATTACTTAAAAATTATTCTGTATTTTTTGCAGTCCTTATAAGTAATTGTAAGGGCAGTTTTTTTAACCAATAACTAATTGTTTATGGCGCAACCCTACGTTGGCGAAATCAGGATGTTTGCCGGAAATTTTGCCCCGGCAGGATGGATGTTTTGTGATGGACAGTTATTACCCATTTCGGAAAATGAAACCCTTTTTCAACTCATAGGCACTACTTATGGCGGTGATGGGCAAGAAACTTTCGGATTACCCGATTTACGCGGCCGGGTACCCGTACACCAGGGTAATAGTTTTATATTGGCTGAAACAGGCGGTGTGGAAGAAGTTACATTAACTGTTCAGCAAATCCCTTCACATTCACATGTGCCACAGGCCAATTCCGGTAATGGTACCAGCACGGACCCCGCTAATAATTTTTGGGCGGCACAACCATCACTTTTACAATATTCAGCCACTGGTAGTGCGAATATCAATTTAGCAGCAAATACTTTAGCGCCAACAGGCGGAAGTCAGCCGCATACTAATTTTCAGCCTTATCTCTGTGTGGAGTTTATTATTTCACTCTTTGGAATTTTTCCGTCGCAGACCTGAGAATGAAACATGGACTAAACAAACAATTATCTAATTAAAAATTTTTATACAATGGCCGAACCGTTTTTAGCTGAAATAAGAATTATGTCTTTCAATTTTCCACCAAAAGGATGGGCATTATGTAATGGCCAGTTATTGCCCATTAACCAGAATCAGGCATTGTTTTCATTATTGGGTACAACTTATGGTGGCGATGGAAGGGTAAATTTTGCGTTACCCGATTTACGGGCACGGGTACCCATTCATGTGGGCAATGGCCATACACTTGGCGAACGTGCCGGTGAACAGGCACATACTTTATCTGTCTCTGAGTTGCCGGCACATACACATTTTGTCAATACAATCAATGCAACGGCTGATCAGCAGTATCCTACTGCAACTACCCATTGGGCAAGTGGTGGTTCATTCGCCGGCTTTCATCAAACTGCTAATGCAAGTATGGATTCGGGTACCATATTGCCAACAGGTGGCAGCCAGGCCCACTTAAATATGCAACCATTTTTAACGCTCAATTTTTGTATTGCCCTGCAGGGAATATTTCCCTCACAAACCTGATTAAATAAACGAATTAATTAAAATAACATGGCAGATCCATTTGTAGCAGAAATAAGAATTTTTCTTACTCATAACGGGAATACCCAGTCATAATCATACTATGAAGGCCAATAATGGTGATGGTATTTCACCCACACCGGCCAATAATGTATCATCAGGGCCGGGGGCTGACAGGGATTTGTTTTGGTATAAAGACGGAACACCAAATGCAACCATGAACCCGGATGCTTCCGGTATTACAGGCGGAAGTTTACCTCATAATAATTTAATGCCGTATCTCACTTTAAATTTTTGTATTGCTTTGCAGGGGGTATTTCCACCAAGATCATAAAAAGAAATTAATATATTACTTAAGGTTTTGATCCGATCCTTTGATAATCATTTTGCCAGTATAAAGAACCATTACTATTCATCACCGCACTAAACAGCTTTGTATGCTTTACATTTACAAAAACAAAACAGATAAATCTGCTTTTCAAAAAAATCTGTCATTCATTTTTATTTTTTTTATTTTAACTACAGGTTTTTCTTTACGGTCATTTGCGCAAAACTATACGCTCACTTCAAATGGCGATACGCATGCTGTAACGCCAACTTCTTCAGCGCTTGATGCTGGTGGGCAAATCACATTACGCTCTGCCCTGGAGGCTTCTACACAAATTGCAGGAACACATATTATAACTATTCCTGCCTCTATTACCGTTATTAATCTTACACTCGGTCAGATAACGGTAGGTAATGCGGCCTTTGGAAATAATATTACCATTAATGGCCCTGGTATGAACCTGCTTACTGTTAATCAAACTACTGACAACCGTGTTTTTAGTACCGGAACCGGTGCGGTAACTTTTCTTTTGCAGAATATAACTTTAAATTTTACCGGACCGGGCGTTACACCTTATTCAGGTGGTGGAGGTGCTATCATTGCCGGTGGTGCAGGTGCTTCAACAACTCTTATTAATGTTACTATTTCCAATTTTAACCAGCAGATAGGTAATGGCGGCGCTATTTCTGCAAGTTCAAGTCTCAATAGTCACAGCCTTACAATTACCAATTGTATTTTTTTAAATAATAAATGCGGTGGCGCCGGCGGTGCAGTGAGTTACAATTCGCAGGGGGGTACAGCTACAATAACCGGTTGTACTTTTTCTGGTAACCAAACAGGCCCGGTTGGGGCCAATACCGGTGGCGATGGTGGCGCACTTAGTACTACAGGCGGTGGTAATGGAGGAACTTATTTGGTAGAAAAAAATACTTTTATAAACAACCAGGTATTAAATAACACAGGGCATGGCGGTGCGGTTATTAACACCAATGGCATATTAACTTTACGGTACAACCGGTTTATAGGTAATACTAGTGCCAATGTAGCTTACCCGCCATTGGCTAACATTGTGGCACAAACAGGTGGAACGCTCAACTTTGCAAATACTAATGCCGATAATAACTGGTGGGGAGTGAATACGGGACCCGGACCCAATGATGCAACTGCATTAGCCGCCGGTGGTACAATGACAGTTACCAAATGGCTGCAGTTAAAAACTACTGCTTCACCTAATCCAATTTGTAATACAGTGGCTGGTTTAGGTAATACTACTACTGTAACCACCAGCTTCCTTTCTAACTCAGCCAGTGAAGCAATTTCGGTGTCCAACCTTTCTACATTAATCGGTTTACCTGTTACATGGGGACCAACCACTTTAGGAAGTCTCTCTGCTCAGCAGGGATCAATTCAGGCATCCGGAAATGCAACTGCTACCTTTACTTCCAACGGAACAGGAGGCAATGCAACGGTAAATACAGAAGTTGACAACATACCTAACAATGATGCAACCGCAAGGGCAACTATTACTGTAAATACAATACCAACCGTATCCAACCCTTCCAATCAAACAGGTTGTGCAGGGGGTACTGTTTCATTCACATCAACAATAACGGGCACACCTGCTCCAACTATTGTATGGCGTATTGGAACAACCGCTTTGGTTAATGGACTTCAGGCTTCAGGCTCTACTGTTTCCGGACAGGGTACCAATACATTAACCTTTACAAATGTTCAGCCAGGCGATGCCGTGGCAAATTATAATGTACAGGCAACAAATACCTGTGGTGTGGCAACTTCTAATAATGCTTCGCTTACAGTATATATTCCTTCTGTGGCACCAACCAGTATTTCCGGAGCAAGTCCTTATTGTAATCCTGGTTCAAACACATTAACAGCTGTGGGAGGTACTTTAGGCACCGGTGCCAATTACCAGTGGGGAACAGGCGCAGTAGTTGGAACCTCACCGTTAGTGGGAGAAACAAACTCAACCCTCACGGTATCACCAACCAGCACCACTACCTATTGGGTACGTATTGAAAATACCACGGCACCCTGTGCCGCAACTACTGGCGGAGTAACACAGGTAGTTACCGTTAATCAGCCTTCTGTTGCACCAACAGATGCAACGGGTACAAAAACAGTTTGTGTCGGAGGTAGTACTACACTAACTGTATCCGGCGGAACAAAAGGAACCGGGGCGGTAACAGAATGGTTTAGCGGATCATGCGGGGGCACCCTTGAATTTACCGGTGATGCCTTTACTACACCTGCGCTTAATGCTACCACAACTTATTATGTTCGGTACAGCGGAACCTGTAATACTACTACTTGTGCTGAAGTAACAGTAACTGTTATCAACCGTGAAATAAATGTACAGGGCAACGGTATCACTATCGCTGATGGTGATGTTACACCTTCTGCCACTGACCATACTGATTTTGGAAATGTTACTATCAGCAGCAATCTTGTTCGCACTTATACCATACAAAATACCGGTACGGATGATTTAACAGTTAGTGGTATAACTGTATCTGGCGGAGATGCCGGCTTGTTTACCCTTGGTACATTAACGCCTGCCTCACCCATACCGGGCGGAGGTTCAGCAACCTTTACTGTAACTTTTGCACCAACATCAACAGGACTAAAAACCACTACCGTTAATATTACCAATAACGATTGCGACGAAGCCCTTTATAATTTTGCCATACAGGGAACAGGAGCCTGTGTAACAGATCCTGTTGTTACCAATAGTAATGATGCCGGCCCCGGTAGTTTGCGCCAGGCAGTATTGGAAGCATGCCCCGGAAGTACCATTACATTCTCAGGTGTTACCGGTACCATTGTTTTAACTACCGGTGAAATTGTGATTAATAAAAACCTGACCATTAACGGGCCGGGAGTGAATCTGCTATCCGTTTCAGGAAATAACAGCAGCCGCGTATTTAATATTAATACGCTCAATGTTTCAGTGAATATTAATAATCTGACGATTACTAAAGGGTTTGCTGCTTCATTTGGCTCAGGAGGTGGTATTAATAATAATAGAGGTACTATAACGCTTACCAATATGATATTTTTAGAAAATAGTGCCTATGGAGGTGGTGGACTGTATAATGATGGAAAGGCAATTTTGACTAATGTGGTTTTTTCTAAAAATAATAATTACGGTAGTCCCGGCGGTGGTGGCGGTGCTGTTATAACAGGTACATCAGCCAATGAAACTTCTGTGTATACTAATGTAGTATTTTCAGAGAATAGTACAGGAGGAATTGGTGGTGCTGTAGTTGTAAATGGCAGACCTACCAACTTTATTAATTGTACATTTTATGGAAATACATCTGTTAGGGAGGGTGGAGCAATCTATATTGTAAATTTCTTTACTGCAAACCAGGTTCAGATTATGAATTGCATTTTCAGAGGTAACAATGGTTCTGCAGGTGCAGATATTTTCAATATTAATTTCGGGGGCATAACAGCTAATACAAATACCACATCACTCTTCGGTGTTGACCCATTATTCGTTAACGCAGCAGACCCGGATGGCCCTGATAATATGTGGATTACCGGTGATGATGGTTTGCGTTTACAAAGCGGCTCACCGGCTATTAATACCGGCACTGCAGCAGGTGCACCTCCAACAGATATTTTAGGTGTAGCAAGAGTTGGAAATACAGATATTGGTGCTTATGAGTTTGGATGTGCAGCGCCAACCTTTACCAACTGTCCGGGAAATCAAAATGCCTTTAATACTCAGGGTTCATGCAGTGCAGTAGTTAATTATACGGCTGCCGCAACCGGAACACCAGACCCTGTACTTACGTATGAATTTACCGGAGCTACAACAGCTTCAGGTAATGGCACAGGTAGTGGTTCAATATTTAATGTGGGTGTAACAATTGTTACCATTACAGCAACCAATACATGTGGTAACCCCACTTGTACGTTTACTGTAACTGTGACAGATAACGAAGCTCCGGCA
>JACPOD010000008.1 GCA_016185185.1 Sphingobacteriales bacterium
TTATTAAAATCATTAGTCATAAAATTTTCATCATGAAAAATAATTTTCCCCGGTTATTGGTTATTGCTGCTTTACAATTTTGTGTTGCCAGTTTGTTTGCCCAAAGCGTAGCTATTAACACCGATGGCACAACAGCACAAGCCAGTGCAATCCTTGATGTAAAAAGTACCACCAAAGGGATATTACCACCAAGGATGACTTCAGCACAGCGAATCGCTATTGCAACACCTGCTGCTGGTTTATTGGTGTTTGATATGGATACCAATAGTTTTTGGTTTTATAATGGCACAGCATGGGGTAACTTATCTGCATCTGGTGCAACTGGCTGGTTGCTTAATGGAAACAGCGCAACTAACTCCACCACAAATTTTATAGGTACCACGGATGCACAACCATTACGCTTTAGAGTAAACAATTTATGGGCAGGAGAACTAAATGCAACAGCACTAAATTATTTTATTGGAGACAGTGCTGGTGTTGCTATTACTTCCGGCATTAAGAATGTTGGCATCGGTTCCCGTGCATTACAAAATAATACGGGAGGGAACTGGAATACGGCCGTAGGAACGGAAGCACTTTATGCAAATACAACCGGAAATTATAATACTTCCTTTGGGCTTCTGGCACTTGATTCTAATACTACGGGTTCTGAAAATTCATCTTTCGGTACACAAGCACTCAGGTCAAATATTTCCGGATGGTATAATACAGCTACAGGTGTTAATGCTCTTTACTCAACCAAATATTCCTATTATAACACCGCTAACGGAGCTTATACACTTTTTCATAATTTGAACGGCTATAAAAATACAGCTCTTGGAGCCTATGCACTTTTTAGTAATACTGACGGTTACAATAATATCGCCAGCGGGGTTTCTGCTCTTTATGCTAATGAAACAGGTTATAATAATGCTGCTAACGGGAGTTTTGCACTTTTTAACAATATCATCGGCAGTAATAATACCGCTAATGGAGGTTATTCGCTTTATACCAATACATCAGGAAGCTCAAATACGGCAACTGGGGTAAATGCTCTTTTTGCCACTACTACCGGTTCGTTTAATACAGCATCAGGAATAAACTCATTATTTAAAAATACAACTGGAGATTATAACACCGCAATTGGTATTTCAGCACTGTCAAATAATACCACCGCCAGCAGTAATACGGCTGTTGGAGCAAATGTCTTATACAGCAATACAACCGGGTATTGGAATACTGCAACAGGCGTAGATGCGATGTATTCAAACACTACCGGCTTCTATAATACAGCCAATGGCGTGTATGCACTCACATCAAATACTACCGGAAGTTATAATACTGCCGCAGGAAATGAATCCGTTTATTCCAATACCACCGGAGATTATAATAATGGCATGGGTTTTAGGGCACTATATTCCAATACTACCGGAGCAGAAAATGAAGCCAGCGGAACGCAGGCACTATACTCCAATACTACCGGAAATAAAAATACGGCTTCAGGGGTTAATAGTCTGTTTTCTAATAATACAGGACAATTCAATAGTGCTTCAGGTAATTCGGCACTTTTTTCTAATACTACAGGAAATTATAATACGGCAGTGGGCTGGCAAGCACTCGCTACAAATACTACCGGCGGAGCTAATACTGCTATGGGGGTTAATACATTATTTTTTAATACCGCTAATAATAACACGGCATTTGGAATGCAGTCGCTTTATAAGAATACCACCGGCTTTAATAATACTGCCGTTGGCGCCAATGCCCTTTTTAACAACAGCGATGGAAGCAATAATATCGCAATAGGTTTAGGTTCGGGTAATATAAACCCTAACTCAAATAATAGCATAGGGATAGGCAATGGCGGCTATTTAATCGGTTCAAGCAACACAGTAATATTAGGAAACGCCAGCACTTTGTTTATCGGGGGAGCAGTAGGGTTTACCAATCAGTCGGATGCCCGTATAAAAAATACTATTGCAGAAGATGTAAAGGGGTTGGACTTTATTTTAAAACTCCGGCCTGTTACATATCATGTAAGCGTAAAAGCCATAGCCGCCATTACAGGTAATAAAGAAACCCCCGATTTCCCTGAAAAATATGACAGGGAAAAAATAAAGTACACCGGCTTTATTGCGCAAGAAGTAGAGCAGGCGGCTAAAACCGCGGGATACGATTTTAGTGGCATTTATATTCCCAAAAAATCCACAGAGTTATATGGACTAAGGTATGCTGAGTTTGTTGTGCCATTGGTAAAAGCGGTGCAGGAACAACAAACAATGATCAAAACACAGCAACAGCAAATTGACATGTTGCTCAGACGTATTGAAGCATTGGAAAAGAAATAATTCATATATCAACTTAACTATATGAAAAAAATATTTACCCTATCCACTTACATCTTTATTGCTTTTTTTAGCAATGCACAATTACATATTGGCCCAGGTATTAACTGGAAAAGTAGTGCTGGCACTTATGTAGTGCTGGATAATATTGGATTAAAGCATGATGCCACCAGTGCATCCTTAGACAATATTTTTACATTCACCGGAACAACTAATGTTTTGGTAAGCGGTACCACCCTGCCGTTGTTTACTAATGTAAACGTGGCTTTATCCGGTTCTTCAAAAATTATTTTGCAGCGTTCCATCAGCATCAGCCAAAACCTCAGCTTTCAATCGGGCTTAGTTGATTTAAATAATAATAATATTGACCTGGGCACCACCGGTTCCCTTATTGGTGAATCTGAAACCGCAAGGATAATTGGCGCTGCGGGTGGTTATATACAGGCAATAAAAATTTTAAATGCCCCCGCATCTGTTAATCCCGGTAACCTTGGGGCTGTAATAACATCTGCACAAAATTTAGGAAGCACAACAATAAGGCGTGGTCATGTAGCGCAAACAGATGTTGCTACCCCCAACTTCAGCATACAACGGTATTATGATATTACACCAACCACTAACACCAGTTTAAACGCCACCCTGCGCATCAATTATTTTGATGCAGAGCTCAATGGAAAAACAGAAGCCAATTTATCTGCCTGGAAAAGCACGGATAATATTAACTGGTCATACGCCGGTTTCAGTACCCGCAATGCTGCTTCTAATTTTGTGGAAGCAAATACTATTGCCAGCTTTAGCCGGTGGACGCTGAGCGATAAATTTGCAACCGGTATTTTTGATTTACCCAATGGAAGAAACAGTTTACAGGTATGGCCCAATCCATTTATAGAATGGATAACCGTTGCCATTGAATCCACCAAACCAACCAAAGCAAATTTGCAGGTGTTTAATATGCTGGGGCAAATAGTGTATACACAACCGCTTTCTATACTGATGGGTAAAAATATTTTCCCGGTAAAAATTGCCGCTTTTGCTAAAGGGGTATATCAATTAAAAATAACAGGTAACGATGGCTCCTCTGCGGTTGTTCCTGTAATGAAACAATAAAGATGTTTTTTGTTTCGGCTATATTGTTTATTAATATCTTGATAATTGTTTCTGTTACAGTGGTTGATATTTATAAAATATTAAGAAAAAAACGGTTGTGAGGACACAACCGCTAACTAATTTTTTTTTACACCCCTTTAGGGGCAGGGGCTAAACCTCCAACAACGTCTTCACCGGGTCTTTACCAAACAATAATAATTCGGGGTTCTCCAGTAATTCTTTTACTCTTACCAAAAAGCTTACACTTTCCCTTCCGTCAATAATGCGATGGTCATAACTCAGCGCTACATACATCATCGGACGAATAACAATTTGTTTATTTTCCACTACTGCTCTTTCTTCAATCTTATGCATTCCTAAAATAGCAGATTGTGGAATATTAATAATGGGTGTGCTCATTAACGAACCAAACACACCGCCATTCGTAATCGTAAAGGTTCCACCGGTCATCTCTTCCATGCTGAGTTTACTGTCTCTTGCTTTAGTTGCCAGTTCCACTACTTTCTTTTCAATATCCGCCATGCTTAAACTTTCTGCATTACGGATTACTGGAACCACTAAACCTTTAGGAGCAGAAACAGCAATGGAGATATCGCAGTAATCATGATAGAGAATATTCTCGCCGTCAATGTACGCATTTACTGCAGGCCATTCCTGTAAAGCATAGGTACAGGCCTTGGTGAAGAAACTCATGAAGCCAAGATTTACTCCATGCACTTCTTTAAATTTATCCTTATACTTTGTACGAATGTCCATGATGGGCTGCATGTTCACTTCATTAAATGTAGTGAGCATGGCTGTGGTATTCTTGGCTTCCACCAATCTGCGGCTAACTGTTTTGCGCAGGTTGCTCATCTTTTCACTCTTATCGTTGCGGCTGAATAATTCAGTTCCGGGTTTCTGCTTTCTTAGTTTCAACTTTTAACTCCTGACCCTTAACTCCAGACTCCAAAGGCTTATCAGCAGTTTCATCAATGCTTGCCATCACATCACCAATCTTTAATGTATCGCCTTCAACAGCGGCAGTTTTTAATACACCTGCTTTTTCAGCATTCACTTCAAAAGTTGCTTTCTCGCTTTCTAATTCAGCAATTACTTCATCTCTCTCCACATAATCGCCATCTTTCTTTGTCCATTTCAACAATGTTACTTCGTTGATAGACTCTCCTACTGTTGGAACTTTTATATCAATCATAAAACTTGTTTCTGGTTTCTTGTTTTTGGTTTCTGGTTATCCTATCTCAATTAATCTTCGCTTCAATATTCCCCCTTCAGTGGGTTAGGGGGCTAAATACTAAATGCTGTATCAATAATTTCTTCCTGTTCTACTTTATGCACTTTAGCATAGCCTGTTGCTGTAGCGGCACTGGGTGAACGACTGATAATACCATAGTTAATTCCCTTCATATTCATCTGCAGGAAAGAAGCGGCTCCCATATTCAATGGCTCTTCCTGTACCCAGAACCAGGTGGCAGCACTGTATTTTTCATACAAAGCCAGCAATTGATTCATTGGCAATGGATAGATTTGTTCTAATCGTATAATGGCTGCCCTTCATAACCATGCGGCAGCAACATAGTGATACCATTCATACGGTTCCACTTTTGCTCACCGGCAGCAATGAACTGGTCAATCATTGTTTGTGCCCCATTGCTGAAATCACCAAACTGTGCTTCCCATAAAACCAGTGCATTGGGATTAGCCATGGCATAACCATATTCAAATCCCAGCACACCATATTCGCTCAATAATGAATTATATATTCTGAACCGACCAGTGGCTGCTTCAATTCTGCTCAACCGGTTATAAGATTCGTCGGTATTTTCGTCCCGCAACACTGCATGACGATGAGAGAATGTACCCCTGCGAACATCCTGTCCGCTCATACGAACGTCTTTTCCATCCAGCAATAAGCTTCCATAAGCTAACAACTCTCCCGTAGCCCAGTCAATCTTTGCTTCCTCGTTATACAACTTCACTTTATCCTGAATGATCTTTTCAACTTTCTTCAATGGTTGAAACCCATCGGGCCATTTCATTAATGCTTCAAACACTTTTTTAAAATCCGTTACGCTGATGCTGGTTACAGGTGATCTGTCAAAATCTTCGTTGGTTGCCCTTCGTAAACTTTTCCACGCAATCTCCGGTGGTTGATAGGTTGGTTGATAGGTATAGGGCAATGGATTTTGCTTTACTTCGTCCAAACGCTCCTGCAGATCGGCCCAGAATTTCTTTTCCATTTCTTTCGCCAGCTCCTTTGCATCTGCTTCTCCGTTCTGCAATAAAAAATTAGTATATACTTCCCTGGGATTAGGATGTTTATCGATCAAAGCATACAAATGTGGTTGGGTGAACTTGGGATCATCCCCTTCATTATGTCCGTGGCGACGATAACATACCATATCAATAAACACGTCACTGTTAAATGCCTGGCGGTATTTAGTAGCGATCTCTACACATTTCACCACCGCTTCCGCATCATCACCATTCACATGCAATACGGGTGCATGAATCATAGCGGCTAAGGAAGTACAGTAATCACTGCTTCTGGCATCATCAAAATCAGTAGTAAAACCAATCTGGTTATTAATAACAAAGTGAATGGTGCCTCCGGTTAAGTAACCATCGAGATCACACATCTGTAATACTTCATATACAATTCCTTGCCCGGCCACAGAAGCATCACCATGAATAAGTATGGGCAATATTTTATCATACTCACTCGCATACATGATATCGGCCTTCGCTCTGGAAAAACCAACCACTACCGGGTCCACTGCTTCTAAATGCGATGGATTCGGCATTAATTTCAAATGCATGATCTTACCATCAGGTGTAGGCACTTCACTACCATAACCCATATGATACTTTACATCACCACTTCCCATCGTTTGGTCAAGCTTGGCGGTACCTTCAAACTCACTAAAAATTTGTTCATAGGTTTTACCCATGATATTCGCTAACACATTCAATCGTCCACGGTGCGCCATACCCATCACCACTTCCTGCACATTATTTTCAGCAGCGGTGTTGATGATGGCATCCAAAGCTGCAATAGTTGTTTCACCACCTTCTAATGAAAAACGTTTTTGACCAATGTATTTGGTGTGTAAAAATTTTTCAAACATTACACCTTCATTCAGCTTCTCTAATATCCTTTTCTTTTTATTTAGCGGTAATGGCTCCAATATTTTTTTTTCTATTTCATTGGTAAGCCAATCAACTTTCTTTTGATCACTGATGTATTTGAATTCAATACCTACATGTGAAGCATAACATTGCTCGAGGTGTTTTAAAATATTACGGAGTGTAGTAGTTCCTAATCCGATTAATTGCCCGGCGTGAAATTTTTTGTCCAGGTCTTCCTCACTAAAACCAAAAAATCCTAAATCCAAATTAGCTCCACGGTCCTTGCGTTTACGGATAGGATTTGTTTTGGCAATTAAATGGCCTTTGTTACGATAACCTAATATCATCCGGTAAGCTCTAACTTCACGTAACCAATCTATGCCTTCAGCTACAGGTGCAGAACTAACTGCCGCTTTCCCATTAGAAGGCTTTACCTGTGCAATGGCAAAATCAAAACCCTCAAAAAACTTACGGTAATCCGGGTCAACACCTTCGGGATTGTTTACAAATTCCTGGTATAAACTTTCAATGTAAGCCGGCGAAGAATTGGTGATGTATTGGAAATCTTTCATGTAAGCGCAAACTTTAATAGAATGGACTGCAAATATCGGTGAAAAACCATCTGATTTCAAGCTGTTTAAGCAGTCATTTTTAGAATTATGTTACCAGCCTTATTATGCTGCCCGGCTTTAGTGGCGTCGCACACTTCAACAGGAGTAATTTTATGCAGCATTTTTGTAATAAAATCCTCAAAATTTTGGTAGTTCCCCTTCCTGCCATTACCTTTGCGACCCTAAATTTAATGTATGGCAAATCATAAAGCTACCAAGAAAGATGTGCGTCAGGCAGCAAAGCGCAACGAAAGGAACCGTTATTACGGCAAAACTACCCGTAATGCGATCCGTGATCTGAGAACCGTTACTGCAGCTAAGGAAGGTAGCGAACAATTACCCGGTGTTGAGTCCATGATTGACAAATTAGCCAAAAAAGGCGTTATCCATAAAAACAAAGCCGCCAATTTAAAGCGTAAGCTGGCTAAGAAAATAAACAGCCTGAAAAAATAGTCCCCGAATCTTAATAACTTTTACTGAAAACCCGCCTTTATCAAAAGCGGGTTTTTGTATTTTTATCAATTCACTACATACCAAAACGTTGCCGATGAGATTAAAGATTTTTACCCTCTTAAGTGCCCTGTTTTTATCCGTTACTGTAATGTTTGCCCAGGGAACTGAAAGTTTTACAAATATACCTGCCTCCAACAGTTCATACCTCACCCGTAACTGGACGGGTGATAATGGTTTAGGATGGCAGGCAACAGATGCCAGAACTGATTTGACCATTGTAACGGGTAACCCGGCCATTGCCATTCGTAATGGCGCCATTACCTGTTCCAACATGCCCAACGGAATCAGCAGTATTACCTTAACACATCAGCAGGCATTTACCGGTAGCGGCGCTGTACTTGAAATAAGGATCAATGGTAATTTAGTGGGAACCATCAACCCCACTACTACAGTAACCACAACAACAGTAAACGGCTTTAATGCGGACGGAGTTTTTAATCTTGAAATAAAGCAGGTAACCGCAGGGTTAAGAATTGTGATTGATAATATAAGTTGGACAGGAAGTAATAATAATCCTCCTTGTTCTGAGCCAACGACGCAGCCAACCGCACTCAGCTTAACACCAACTGTTACCGGGGTAACGGGAAGTTTTACAGCGGCCTCTCCGGCAGCGGATGAATATGTTGTTATAAGAAGTACTGCTTCCTCTTTATCGTCTCAGCCAGTTGACGGCACCGATTATAGCGGTGGTGATATAGTAGGCGGCGGAGTGGTTGTTTCTTCGGGCAGCTCCTTAAATATTACTGAAACCGGTTTAACTGCAAATACAACGTATTACTTTTTTGTTTATGCCTATAATAACAACAGTTGTATTGGTGGTCCTAATTATTTAACAGCATCACCATTAACAGCTTTCACCACAACATTAACTCCGGCTCCCTGTGTGGCACCTTCTGCTCCACCAACTGCGCTTAATTTAACATCATCCGGAAATAGTGTTAGCGGAACGTTTACAGCATCGGCCAGCGCTAACCGGTATTTAACGGTGATCAGCAGTGCTGCAACGTTAAGCAGTAATCCTGTGAATGGCATAACTTATACTGCAGGACAATCTTTAGGTGGTGGCACGGTGGTAAGTTATTCATCAGACCTAAGTTTTGCGGCAACCGGTTTATCTTCTAATACAACCTATTATATTTATGTGTTTGCTGCCAGTGGAGATTGCTCCGGCGAGCCTTTCTATAACACAACTGCTTTAACAGGAAACAAAGCCACAACAAACAGTGGTATTCCGGCAGGTTATTATAATGCTGCTGCCGGACTAACTTGTGGTGCATTAAAAACGGCTTTATATACTATCATATCCAGCGGTACTACGGCAGTATCTTATTCCGGGTTATACAATGTTTTTCAAATAACAGATAAAAAAAGAAACGATGCCAATACAGCCGATGTAGTATGGGATATTTATTCAGATAATCCAACGGGTCCCGATCCTTATACGTTTACCTATGGAGCCAATGAATGTGGTAACTACTCAAAGGAAGGCGACTGTTTTAACAGGGAGCATTCTTTCCCGCAATCATGGTTCAATAGCAGCTCCCCAATGGTATCGGATGCTTTTCACATTTATCCAACAGATGGTAAAGTAAATGGTTATCACAGCAATTTTCCCTATGGCGAAGTAGGTACTGCCAGCATTACTTCATTAAACGGTAGTAAATTGGGCAGCAGTAATACAGCCGGTTATTCCGGAACCGTATTTGAACCCATCAATGAATACAAAGGTGATGTGGCAAGATCAACATTGTATATGGTTACCCGTTACGAAAATTTAGTAAGCGGCTGGCAAACCAATGGTAACGCTGATAATATTTTAAATGGTACCAAATACCCGGCATTGGATGATTGGGAATTAAACCTGTTGATCAAATGGCATAACCAGGACCCCGTTAGCCAAAAAGAAGTAGATCGTAATAACGGTATTTATGCTTTTCAAAACAACCGGAACCCCTTTATTGATCACCCGGAATATGTTGCCGCTATTTGGCAATGTGCTACCGGTGTAACCAGCCTGAATGTACCGGATAATTTTGTACGACTTTATCCTAACCCTGTAACCACCAATACACTTGGCATACAATTACAGGAATCATTTGCAACAGCTGCGCAGGCACAGCTAATTGATTTAACCGGAAAGATTATTAGTACAACAAATATTAATGCAGGAATTAAAAATTTCAGTCTTTCAACAAACAATCTCACTAACGGAAGATATTTTGTAAAACTGATCACTAAGAAAGGGATTACAACAAGATCATTTATTGTTCAGAAATAATACTACTGATACAAATAAAAAAAACCTGCTGTAACAGCAGGTTTTTTTTATTTGTATGAATCAGATATCTACTTCTTATTAATATCACCGGCACCGCTTTCATGACTATCCACTTTTTGCGGGTTACCCCAATAGTTAATTTTCCCGGCACCGCTAACTCTTGCTTTTAAAAATACACTGGCAAAAACATTGGCATCACCGGCACCACTAACTTCCACCTCTGCATTTTCCGATTTAAGGTTCTCTGCTTTTATTTTCCCGGCACCGGATATATCCGCCTTCATATCTTTTGTTTCCCCGGCCAGCATCACATCACCGGCACCACTAACAGATACTTCCACTTCGGGACTGTTTAGTTCTGCTTTTATTTTTCCGGCCCCGCTGGTATGCAGTTCTACACCTTTATCCAGTTCCCACTTATTTTCTCCGTACAGATCACCGGCACCACTTACAGATATTTTTTCAATATCAGGTGTTGCTACATAAATAGTAACGGGTTCGTGTGTATTAAAATTAAATTGGTTCCTGGTATCAATAATAAGTACATCTCCTTCTACTCTTGTACGTATTCTGCTGATGATATTGCTTTCCCCCGATATCTTCAGATCTTCTGTTTTACCCTGCATAAGGTGTACATTGGCAAAGCCACTCAGCCGTATTTTTGTAAACGTTCCAATACTCCGGGTTTCAGTAATCACATCGTGGTTGCCGTTAATAACCTTACAGGATGATTGAAAAATAATAAATGAAGCAAATAAAGCCAGTGCTGATAAATTTCTCATGACAATTAATATTAATTAATTAAAATAAATATGCCCGGAAGCCGGTACTGGAAGATTAAACGTTGGAAAAACAAAGATAAAAAATAAATACATCGCTTCTTTACCCACCACCGGTTTTATTTACCTTTTGTACCTGTTTTACTCAGCAGAAATTATACAGGGTTTGTTACCTTCGCAGCACTATGGCCGAAAAAATTCTCATTCTTGATTTTGGTTCCCAGTTTACACAGTTGATTGCCCGTGCCGTAAGGGAAGCCAATGTTTTTTGCGAAATAATTCCCTATCATAAGTCTTTTGAGTATGATTCAAATTTAAAAGGGATTATTTTATCCGGCAGCCCTTTTTCGGTAAACGACCCTAATGCCCCGGTCGTTGACATTGCTGCCATGGTAAATAAATTACCGGTACTCGGTATTTGTTACGGCGCCCAGTTAACCGCAAAACTTTTTGGCGGCCGGGTTGAAAAATCAGAGAAAAGAGAATATGGCCGGGCACATCTTCATCAGCAAAAAGAAAATGTGCTCATGAAAGATGTACAGGATAACGCACAGGTATGGATGAGTCATGCGGATACGATACTGGAACTGCCCGATGATTTTGAATTACTGGCAACCACCGAAAACATTCCCATTGCGGCCTTTAAAAAAAAGGAGAATGGCACCTGCCCTTTGTTTGGCATACAGTTTCACCCGGAAGTTTATCATTCGGTAGAAGGAAGAAAAATAATTAAAAACTTTTTAGTCAATATATGTGGTTGTACGCAGGACTGGACACCGGCACACTTTATCAGCGATACCGTTGAAGCCCTGAAAAAACAAATTGGCAACCGTAAAGTAATAATGGCATTAAGCGGCGGAGTGGATTCAACCGTTGCAGCTACGTTAATTCACAAAGCCATTGGTGATCGTCTCTTTGGAATTTTTGTTGATAACGGTGTCTTACGCAAAAACGAATTTGATCAGGTACTAAAAACCTATAATGAAATTGGGTTGAATGTTAAGGGAATTGATGCAAAAGAAAAGTTTTATACCAAACTATCCGGTCATCCCGATCCCGAAACCAAACGAAAAATAATTGGTGGTTTGTTTATTGATGTGTTTAATGAAGAAGCACTCAAACTGGATGGTATTGAAATGCTTGGCCAGGGTACCATTTATCCCGATGTAATAGAAAGTGTGTCGGTACATGGCCCTTCAGCCACCATCAAATCACATCACAATGTGGGTGGGTTGCCGGAAAAAATGCACCTCGAATTAGTAGAGCCTTTACGTTATTTATTTAAAGATGAAGTAAGAAAAGTAGGACTGGAATTAGGTATTCCTGCAGATATGATCAACCGGCATCCTTTTCCCGGACCCGGACTTGCGATTAGAATTTTAGGTGAGGTAACTGAAGAGAAAGTACAATTATTGCAGGAAGCAGATGCGGTATATACAGATAACCTGAAGAAAAGCGGATTGTATGCAACTATCTGGCAGGCAGGAGCCATCTTATTACCCGTAAAGAGTGTAGGTGTAATGGGCGATGAAAGAACATATGAATTTACGGTTGCACTCAGGGCAGTAACTTCAGTGGATGGGATGACAGCCGACTGGGCTCATCTTCCTTACGAATTCCTGGCTAAAGTGAGTAATGACATTATTAATAATGTAAAAGGAATTAACAGGGTGGTATATGATATTAGCAGTAAACCACCTGCAACCATTGAATGGGAATAAGCTGCCGCGGTATTTGTAGCGTTAATGTTATTAAACCGGATTTCATTTATATAAGATCCATTATCTGAAAAAGAGCTATGAAAAAAAGTTTGCTATATATCATTGCTGTTTTACTGCTCATTAGCAGTTCCTGTTGTTTTGCCCAAACAGACAGCACTACTGTAAAATCTTTCCACATTGGAATCTTTACTTCTTTATACCTTGATTCTGTTTTTAACGGCACACAATACCGTTATGATAAGCAAATGCCAAAAATGGTAATACCCGGGCTTGATTTTGCTGAAGGGGCACAAATCGCACTGGATACGTTCAATGCACAGGGTTACCCGGTAAAAGCTTTTATCTATGATATCAAATCTGCTGCACAAAACATTAATACACTTTTGGCAAAAAATAGTTTTGATTCACTTGACATGATGGTTGGTTCTGTAACAGGAAACGACTTTAAACAATTAGCCGATATTGCAAAGACAAAAAACATCCCGTTTATTTCAGCCACTTATCCTAATGATGGTGGCATCAGCAATAATCCGTTTACCATTATTTTAAATGCCACCCTGAATACACATTGCAGTGCTATTTATAATTATGCCATTAAAACATATCCCACTTCCAAATTTGTATTGTTCAGAAAAGCCTCACCTACGGACGACAGGATCATTAACCAGTTTGCCAGGTTGAATATGACCATTTCCGGAAAACCATTACTGAACATGCCGGTCGTAATGCTGCCTGATTCGTTTACTGTAAATATTCTTCAGGCTCAGCTCGACAGCAACAGGATCAATACCATTATTGCAGCTTCACTGGATGAATCTTTTGCAGTTAAACTCGCCACCGTTTGTGCCGGGCTATCAAAAAAATACAATATTAATTTAATCGGGATGCCTAATTGGGATGGTATTAAGGACTTTAGTAAACCCGACTTCAAAAATTTTCCTATTTATTATCCTGCATCGTATTATAACCCCGAAACAGATAAATGGAGTGCTACCGTAAATAATTCCTTTAAACTTAAAACCAGTGGTAAAGCAATGGATATGGTGTTTAAGGGTTTTGAAAGCACTTATTACTTTTTATCGCTGCTGCTGAAAGACAAACATAATTTTATCAATAACCTCAGTGATAAATCGTTTAAGATCTTTACGGAGTATGATCTTAAACCGGTTCGTAACAACCAATCCCTGACACCCGATTATTTTGAAAATAAAAGAGTGTACCTGCTCAAAAAAATAAATAATGTAATCAGTAAAATGAATTAATTGCTTACGGCTGCAAGCTCTTCTTTTAAATAAACAGCGGTATAACTTTCTTTCACTTTTACCAGGTCTTCCGGCGTTCCTTCAAATAATATTTTACCTCCGCCGTCTCCGCCTTCAGGACCAAGATCAATGATATGATCGGCTACTTTTATAACATCTAAATTATGCTCAATGACCAAAACCGTATTTCCTCGCTCTACGAGTTTGTTTAATACATCCAGCAGGTGTTGTATATCTTCAAAATGTAAACCAGTAGTTGGTTCATCTAAAATGTAAAAAGTCTTTCCGGTATCTCTTTTAGATAATTCAGTAGAAAGTTTAACCCGTTGTGCTTCACCACCACTTAATGTCACAGCTGATTGACCTAATGTGATATAACCCAATCCTACTTCTTCCAGTACTTTTATTTTACGCCATATATAAGGAACGTTTTGAAAAAACTCCACCGCTTCTTCCACCGTCATATCCAGTACATCACTGATGGATTTTCCTTTGTAACGTATTTCCAGTGTTTCCCGGTTATATCGTTTGCCATTGCATTTTTCACAATGCACATAAACATCCGGAAGAAAATTCATCTCAATTACCCGCATACCACCTCCTTCACATACTTCACACCTCCCGCTTTTTACATTAAAGGAAAAACGACCGGCATTGTATCCGCGGATCTTTGCTTCCGGTACCGATGCGAATAAAGTACGTATATCTGTAAAGAAACCACAGTAAGTGGCCGGGTTGCTTCTTGGAGTACGCCCAATAGGGCTTTGATCAATTTCTATTACTTTATCAACATGCTCCAACCCTTTAATGGATTTATATTCCATCGGCACCCCTTTAGAGCCAAAAGCATGGTGACTTAATATAGGATAAAGTGTTTCATTGATCAGGGTTGATTTACCACTGCCACTCACACCCGTAACAACGATCATTTTTCCCAATGGGAATTTCACATTTACCTCCCGTAAATTATTTCCTTTGGCGCCTTTTAATTCAATAAACTTTCCATTACCCTTTCTTCTTTCTTTTGGTACAGCAATACTTCTGTGCCCGTTTAAATACGAAGAAGTAAGCGTATCTAATTTCAACAGGTCTTTAGGTAATCCTTCTGCTACAATCCTTCCGCCATGAAAACCTGCTTTGGGTCCAATATCAATTAAATGATCCGCATGCATCATTATATCTTTATCATGCTCCACCACCAGTACACTGTTTCCAATATTGCGTAAATTTTTTAAGGCTTCTATCAACCGGTGATTATCTCTTTGATGCAAACCGATACTGGGTTCATCCAAAATATACGTGATACCCTGGAGCTGCGAGCCGATTTGTGTGGCTAATCGTATTCGTTGTGATTCACCACCGCTCAATGTTTTGGAAGGACGGTTAAGAGTGAGATAGGTTAAACCAACATTCAATAAAAATTGTAACCGTTCTCGTATCTCTTTCAAAACATCTTTCGCTATCGCTGTTTGTTTATTGTTCAGTCGCAATTCAATGCCATCAAACCACGCAGCAAGATTATCTAAATTCATATTGCTTAGCTCCGCAATATTCCTGTTATCCACCCTGAACCATAAACTTTCTTTTTTTAATCTGGCCCCATCACAGGTATGACAGGTTTTTAATGTCATGAACTGCTGTACCCATTCCCGCAGCATTTCTGTACTGTGCGTGGAAATAAACCAACGCTTCAGCATGGGGATGATGCCTTCATAACTCCCGGTATATTCCTGCGGTACTGTTTCATCTTCTGCATCTACTTCTAAAGAGGCGCTTATTTCTTTATCACCATACAGCAACAAATCCAGTTGTGCTTTGGGCAATTCTTTTACGGGGATGTCCAGTTTTATTTTATTCTTTTTGGCAAAGGCAATGACCTGCTGAAAAACACTCGCATTTCTTTCTTCACCCAATGGAGCAATACCACCTTCTTTAACACTTAACGATGTATCGGGCAACACTTCGTCCATATCGATCGTATATACATTACCCAAACCCTTACAGGTAGGACAGGCACCATAAGGAGAGTTAAACGAAAAGGCATTAGGCGATGGTTCTTCATAACTGATGCCGGTATCTTCGCACATCAGTAATTTACTGTATTGAACGGGTTTGGTTTCATCATCATTTAACAATAAAAACATCAGGTCTTTTCCCAGCTTTAATGTTTGCTGTACACTCTGGCTTATTCTTACCTTAAAATCATCTTCAGCCTTCAGCCGGTCCACCACCAATTCTATATCATGAATTTTATAACGGTCAACCTGCATCTTCGGCACAAGGTCTTTTACTTCACCGTCAATCCGCACTTTTAAATAACCCTTCTTCCGCATGTCTTCAAACAATTCACGGTAATGTCCTTTTCTTCCCCGTACCAACGGCGCCAGTAATGTTATTTTCTTACCCGGGAATCGTTTAAATATATTCTGTACAATTTCTTCTTCGCTCCACTTTACCATTTTTTTGCCCGTGTTATAACTATACGCTTCTCCGATCCGGGCAAAAAGCAAACGCAAAAAATCATATACTTCCGTAACGGTACCCACCGTACTGCGTGGATTTTTATTAGTGGTTTTTTGTTCAATGGAAATGACAGGAGAAAGTCCCGTTATTTTATCCACGTCCGGTCTTTCCATATCCCCTACAAACTGGCGGGCATAGGCTCCAAAGGTTTCCATATAACGGCGTTGCCCTTCAGCATAAATGGTATCAAAGGCAAGAGAAGATTTTCCACTGCCACTAATTCCGGTTATCACCACCAGTTTATTTTTGGGAATAGAAATATCAATATTCTTAAGGTTGTGCACCCTTGCTCCAAAAACTTCTATTTGTTCCAGGTTGGTGTTTACTGTTTCGGCCACAACTGTATTGCTGTTTTTTTTGGCGGGTGATTTACGCATATTAAAAAGGAGAACGAAGATACAACAAACCCGATATGGTTTTGTTTCATAAAAAACGCTGTTCAACATCAGTTTTTTGAGCCTGCTTTGGTTTCTAATTTTGATAAAAACCATCCTGTTCATTGTAATGGTATGGTATTTGAAAGAATGCTACACCCAAAATAAATGTTTATGAAACGGATTAACGTATGGGTTCCGGCTTTCGCAGTAACAGTATTAATGCTGATTTCCTGTCACGAAACAAAAAAAGCCACTAAAGGTGCTATCATTGGCGGTGCTGGCGGAGCCATCATTGGTACCGTAATAGGCAAAGCAGCCGGCAATAAAACAATGGGGACTATTATTGGTGCAGCAGTTGGCGGAACGGTTGGTGCCATCATTGGAAATAAAATGGATAAACAGGCAGAAGAGATTAAAAAAGATGTGCCGGGTGCTAAAGTTGAAAGAGTAGGCGAAGGGATTGTTGTTGAGTTCAACAGTAAAATATTATTTGGATTTGACAGAAGCGATTTAACAACAGATGCCCGGAAGAATTTAGGTGATCTTGTTACCATCCTTAATAAGTACCCCGATACCAATATTGAAATACAGGGGCATACCGATGATAAAGGAACAGAAGAATATAACCAGGGCTTATCAGAAAGAAGAGCCTCTTCTGTTGCTGCCTGGTTAACAGCCAACGGTATCAACAGCGGAAGAATTACCACCAAAGGTTATGGGGAAACAGCACCCAAATACAGTAATGCCACAGAAGAAGGACAAGCGCAGAACCGCAGGGTTGAATTTTTAATTACTGCCAATGAAAAAATGAAAGCAGACGCAGCCAAAGAAGCAGAAAATAAGAACAACAAATAATTTACAATTACAGTTGTTATTTTTGGAGCAAAATAAACTGCTATGATTAAAAAAATTATGCTGGTGACTTTTATCGTACTGGCAACTGCTGGTGGAGTATATGCTCAAAAAGGAATGTTTGGTTTAAGGGCCGGAATTAATTTTCAAAACATCAACGGAAAAGACAACGCCGGTAATAGTTTAAACAATAAGATGCTGACAGGATTTAATGCAGGAATAATGATTGATAATCCGGTATCCGGCCAGTTTACAATACAACCCGGTTTATTATTCAGTACAAAAGGAGCCAAATCGGAAGATGGTTCTGTTAAGATCCATTTTTCTTACCTGGAAATTCCCCTGAATTTTATTTATGAACCGGCTATTAATAAAAACAAATTAATGCTGGGTGGAGGCCCTTATGTTGCATTTGCAGTAGCCGGTAATGAGGAGAGTACTTCCGGAACCAGAAAAATACAATTTAAAAGTAAAGTGTTATTGAGCGATATGCCTAATACTACAAAAGCATACTACAGGGGCTTTGATGCAGGTTTAAATTTTCTGGCAGGATACCGTTTAAATAATAATTTTTCCATTCAGTTAAATGCGCAATTCGGATTAACAAATATTTTTCCTGGATATGAAGTGCCGGATTATAATGCCAAACTTAAGAATACAGGCTTTGGAGTGTCCATAGGCTACCGGTTCCCTTTATCGTCTGAGTAAACCAAACAATAGTTAGCAAAATTTTTATCCATTTAATGCTTGCAAATAAAAATTCTGTACCTACATTTGCCATCCAGTTCTTTTGATATCACTTATTAAGAAAGGCAGAGGGTAATGGCCCGATGAAGCCTTGGCAACCCACACAACACCACTCATTTGTGTGAAGGTGCTAATTCCATCCCGCCGCAGGCGGGACAGATAAGTCAGAGTAAGCTAACAAATATTGTTCAACATATTGGAAGCCCATCTGACACTATCAGATGGGCTTTTTTATTTCTGGTACAGGATATCAGGATAGCTGGATCAAAAAATTATGTTTAACAATTAAAAACAAAAAAACATCATGAGCAATTTACGTTTTGAAACCCTGCAGTTACATGCCGGTCAGCAAATTGACCCTACAACCAAATCAAGAGCAGTACCTATTTATCAAACCACTTCGTATGGTTTTGATAACAGTGAGCATGCCGCCAATTTATTTGGTTTAAAAGCCTTTGGCAACATCTACACCCGTATCATGAACCCAACTACCGATGTGTTTGAACAACGGATAGCAGCACTCGAAGGTGGGGTGGCGGCTTTAGCTACTTCCTCCGGGCAGGCAGCACAATTTCTTGCCCTCAATAATATTTTACAGGCAGGAGATAATTTTGTAAGTACTTCTTTTTTATACGGAGGTACACACAATCAGTTTAAAGTTGCTTTTAAACGTCTTGGAATTGAAGCCAGGTTTGCAGATGGGGACGATGCAGAAAGTTTTGTAAAACACATCGACAAAAACACAAAAGCCATTTATTTAGAAACCATTGGTAACCCCCGTTTAAATATACCCGACTTTCAAAAGTTTGCCGGCATCGCCAAAGAATACGATTTACCATTGATCGTTGACAATACGTTTGGTGCCGGTGGTTATTTGTTCCGTCCATTGGAGCATGGGGCAAATATTGTAGTAGAATCTGCCACCAAATGGATCGGTGGCCATGGCACCAGCATTGGCGGTGTTATTGTGGATGGTGGTAATTATAACTGGGGTAATGGAAAATTCCCGCAGTTTACAGAACCAAGTGAAGGTTATCATGGCTTAAAATTCTGGGAAGTGTTTGGAGAAGGCAATCCATTAGGCTTACCAAATATTGCTTTTGCTATTCGTGCAAGAGTAGAGGGATTAAGAGATTTTGGCGCCTCACAAAGTCCGTTCAATGCATTTCTTTTATTACAGGGAATAGAAACATTGTCCTTAAGAGTGCAACGCACTGTTGATAATGCATTAGCACTGGCACAATGGTTAGAAGCACATCCATTGGTTGAATTTGTTCAGTATCCGGGTTTAAAAAGCAGTCCGTATAATGAGCTGGCAAAAAAATACTTAACTAACGGCTACGGGGGTGTGTTGAATTTTGGAATTAAAGGAGGAAAAGAAAATGCCAGCAAGTTTATTGACTCATTAAAATTAGTAAGTCATCTTGCTAATGTAGGCGATGCTAAAACGCTGGCCATACATCCGGCTTCTACTACACATGAACAATTAAGTGCGGAAGAACAGGTAACTGCCGGTGTACAACCCAATCAAATCCGTATCAGCACAGGCATTGAGCATATCGAAGATATCAAAGCAGATTTTGAACAGGCCTTTGCAAAAGTATTTAGTAAAGAATTAGTGTAAATACCGTCTGTCGTCCATTGTCAATGGTGAATGGTGAATGGTGAATACATGACGTCTACTCAAGAACAATGTTGCTGTCACTCTGAGCTTGTCGAAGAGTTGTTCAGCATTAGTACATTATTCAACAAGGCTTCGACAAGCTCAGCCTGACATCTTAACTAAACGCCATACAATGGTGAATAAGTAAAATGCTAAAAGAATTTAAATACAATCAACCCTTTCAACTGGAGTCGGGAAGAACACTTCCCGGCTTCCATTTGGCCTATACTACCCATGGCACATTGAATGAAGATAAAAGCAATGTGGTGTGGATCTTTCATGCACTAACCGCTAACAGCGATCCTGCTGAATGGTGGGATGGTTTGGTAGGCGAAGGGAAATTGTTTACACCGGAAAAATATTTTATTATCTGTGTAAACATGCCCGGCAGTTGTTACGGAAGTATTGGTCCGTTGGATCTGAACGAAGCTACTGGCGAAGTATATTATCATGATTTTCCTTTTTTCACTATCAGGGATATGATAAGAGCTTACCAGCCATTGAAAGAATCATTGGGCATTCATAAAATACATATAGGTGCAGGCGGTTCTATGGGTGGACAACAATTACTCGAATGGGCTATTGAAGAACCCCATACATTTGAATACCTGCTTCCTATTGCCACCAATGCACAACATTCACCCTGGGGAATTGCTTTTAATACATCACAGCGAATGGCCATTGAAGCAGATGCCAGCTGGAAAGAAAAAAAAGCAGATGCCGGTATCGGGGGAATGAAAGTAGCCAGGAGCATTGCCCTGCTCTCCTATCGTCATTATGAAACCTACGGGGTAAGTCAGCTGGAAACAGATAGCAATAAAACAGAAAAATTTAAAAGCGAAAGTTACCAGCGTTACCAGGGAGAAAAATTAGCGAAACGTTTTAATGCATTCAGCTATCATACACTCAGTCTTGGAATGGATGCCCATAATGTGGGCCGCCGAAGAGTAAGTGTGGAAGCTGCGCTAAAAACCATTCATGCCAAAACATTGGTCATTGGCATTTCCAGCGATTTATTGTTCCCGGTGAAAGAACAAAAATTTTTAGCAGCCAATATTCCCAACGCTCAATATGAAGAAATCCATTCTTTCTACGGACATGATGGTTTCTTACTGGAGTATGAAGCGATGACTGAAATCATTGAAAATTTTTTTAGGAAAGAAAAAGCAATAATAACAAACTACAAACAACAAACTACAAACGAAATATAGCATGTCGCATCATCAGCAATTAACAATAGGATTATTTGGATTTGGAGTAGTGGGCGAAGGATTATACAAAGTACTGGAGAAAACACCCTCCTTAAAAGCATCCATCAAAAAAGTATGTATCAAGAATGCCGGCAAAAAAAGAAATGCACCTGCTGAATTATTTACCACCGATAAAAATGAGCTGCTCTTTGATGAAGAAATCAATGTGATCGTTGAAGTGATCAATGAATCAGAACCGGCATTTGAAATTGTATCCACTGCTTTTAAAAATGGCAAAGCAGTGGTTAGTGCCAGCAAAAAAATGATTGCCGAACATTTACCGGAGATACTGCAACTGCAAAAAGAAACGGGTCTTCCTTTCTTATGCGAAGCAGCTGCCTGCGCTTCTATCCCTGTTATCCGCAACCTGGAAGAATATTATGATAATGATTTGTTACATGCCATCAAAGGAATTATTAATGGCAGTACCAATTATATCCTCACCAAAATGTTTGAAGACAAATTAGATTTCAAACAGGCTTTGTTACAGGCACAGCAGTTAGGTTTTGCCGAAGCCGATCCCACATTAGACGTAGATGGATGGGATGCCTTAAACAAATGGTGCATTTTATTAAACCATGCCTACGGTATTGTGGCAGCACCACAGCAAATTGTTTTTAATGGCATACAAAGCATACAATTAAGTGATGCCATTGTAGCGAAAGAAAAAAACTACCAGGTTAAACTGGTGGCACAGGCGCAAAAATTACAAAATGGAAAAGTAGCTGCCTTTGTATTACCACAATTTGTAAAACAGGATGATCCCTTAGCCTTTGTTAAAAACGAATACAATGGCGTGGTAATAGAAACAGGTTTTGCCGATAAGCAATTCTTTTATGGTAAAGGTGCGGGGAGTTTTCCTACTGCCTCTGCTGTATTGAGTGATATTTCTGCCCTGCGGTACGATTATAAATACGAGTATAAAAAATTATACCATCATGTACCGTCTGAATTAACGGATGATTTTTATCTTAAAGTATATCTCAGTTTCGACGACTGGAAATTTATACCAAGAGAAAAATTAGAATGGATAGAAGAATGGCATGCAGAAGACGACCGCAAATATTTGATCGCTGTACTGCCATTTACCGAGTTAAAAAACAATAACTGGTGGAAAGAAAACAATACCTCACTCATCGTAGCCCCCGAACCCATCATTGAAGATGTGGAAATAAGAAAACTAAAAAAGAAAAGTTTGGAACTCGCCGGAGTGAACGGATAGATGTTCTAAGTTTTAAGTTCTGAGTTCTGAGTTCTGAGTTCTGAGTTCTTGTGCCTTGTTTCTTGTTACTTGTGTTTTGTTATTTGTTATTTGTTTCTTGTTTACTGTACATGGTATTTTGAATTTTCATTTTTTATTTACCCCCCTCAATAAAAAAGACCACCTTGCGGGAGGGCACTGAAAAAGCTCTCCTTTTAGAATAGAACTTGTAAAGCGATTAAGTTAAAATCAATTTTAGCTTAATCGCTTTTTTAAATTTCACTTTTTTTGGGAGGAGAAATAGGGTCGGCTA
>JACPOD010000009.1:0-2838 GCA_016185185.1 Sphingobacteriales bacterium
CTGTATTCATTGGGCGTTTGTCCAACTCTTTGTTTAAATAAACGACTGAAATGTTGCGGATATTTAAAACCTAATTCATAAGCAATTTGATTAACCGATTTGCTTTGGTCAAATATTTTTTCTTTTGCCACGTCAATCACCTTTAACTGGATGTATTCCTGTGCTGTTTTGCCTGTTTCTTTTTTTATAAGGTCGCCAAAATAGCCGGCTGATAAATTTAACTCACCGGCACAATAAGCAACCGAAGGCAATCCTGTTGTTTGCGGCAACTCCGATTGATAATAGTCATTCAGCAAATTTTCAAATCTTTCCAGAGTTCCTTTATGTGGCTTATCACGGGTAATAAACTGGCGGTCGTAAAAACGTATGCAATAATCCAGGAACAACTGAATGTTAGATACAATCAGTTTCTTACTATGCTTGTCAATGCCATGAGAGAGTTCATATTCAATTTTTGAAAAACAATCCAGCACAATCTTTCTTTCCTTCTCAGATAAATGCAGCGCTTCAGTGGACTGATAACCAAAAAATGAATAATCATGAATATGCCTGCCAAGCGCAGTGCCATGTATCAGATCAGGATGAAATACCAGTGCATAGCCTTTGGGCTGGTACATTTCTCCATTGCTGTTCAACCCGGCTACTTGTCCCGGTGCCAGGAAAACCAACGTACCTTCCTGGTAATCGTAAGTTTGACGGCCATATACCAGATCACCGCATTTTACATCTTTCAGAAATATGGTGTAGAACCCAAAATACATACGGCTACCCTGGCGTGGTGCTGCCTTTGATAAATCCACCACACTTACCAGCGGATGCAGTGTTTCATTGTTATTAAAAACGTTGTAATCAGTAATGGTTTCAAACCTTCGCATGTTATCCATGTTGCGATCATTTATGTATTCAAATTTACTGCTTTATTCATCGCTTTTTTAAATATGGAACGTCAATCAGCAATAATGGTAGATAAATCCGTAATCTGTATACTATACAGGCAGTACAATGGGAATACCTTTAACCAATTGAAAGATCAATTTTCAATTATTAAAAAATAACGATGAAAAAACAATCAGCAGGATTTCTGTTACTCTTTGTATCTGTCTTAATACATGCTCAGCAAGGAGCGAATAACAATAATAATACGGGGAATGATTCGCTTGCTTCAAGACCTGTGGTTCGTATCAGCTCTGGCAAATTGCGAGGCATTACCGAAGGAGATGCCGCTGTATTTAAAGGAATCCCATTTGCCACACCACCTGTTGGCGAATTTCGGTGGCGACCACCACAACCCGTGATGTCATGGGAAGGTGTTCGGGATGCCAGTTCATTTGGGCCTGATTGTGCACAGGGTGGCTGGGGAACAGCACCCGGAAAGATATAGCCGCCGAGTCTTCTGAAGATTGCTTATACCTTAATATATGGAAGCCTGCAAAAACAACAGCCAATTCAAAATTGCCGGTAATGGTATGGATACATGGTGGTGGATTTACCGGCGGAAGCGGTTCAAGCCCTCAAAACTTTGGACATGAGATCCTAAGAATGTTACCATCTTTGGTTTTTCAGCAGGTGGCGTATCAGTACATTCCCTTATGACTATTCCTGCAGCCAAAGGACTATTTCATAAAGCTATCAGTGAATCGGGTGGTGGCAGGGATGGTGTATTAACCGGCAGACCTATTAACAAAGAAAATGCTGATTCTTTTTACAATGTTTCAGCAGAAACCATAGGAGTAAATTTTGCACATAAACAAGGTATTGATGTACTGATGCAGCAGCTTTGGCTAAACTAAGAGCCTTGAGTGCAGAGAAAATAATTGATGGCGGACAGGAAACGGATGGCCAGGGAGGTCCCCGTACTTATTCAGGTCCTATACTTGACGGTAAGCTGGTAGTAGAATCTGCTGAAAGTGCTTATATGGCTGGCAGACAAGCTAACATTCCGCTAATCATAGGAAATTGCAGTGCTGAAATAGGTGGCCCTTTTGTAAGCATAAGCAAATCAAAAGAAGAATTGTTTTCTTTATTTGGAGAATTAGAATCTGATGCAAAAGCAGCCTATGACCCTGATGGTGACAAAAACTTTAACGAAGTACAAACCAAGTTTAATACGGACTGGGTGTGGGGAGAACCAGCACGAATGACAGCGAGGGCTTTTACAACGAAAAAAGCCCCAACTTATATGTATCAATTTGGTTATGTACCGGCAGCTAACCAGAAACAGTCACCATATGGAGCCGGTCATGGTTCTGAAGTATCTTTTGTATTTAATACACTGAATGCCCGTTGGGGAGCTCCTGCTGAAGCAACTCCAGAAGAAAAAGAATTAGCAAAAGTTATGAGTACTTATTGGGCAAACTTTGCTAAAACAGGTAATCCAAATGGTCAGGGCCTTACAGAATGGCCCGGGTATAATGCAAAAACCGAGCTGATGCTGGATATAGAGTTAAATGGAAAACCAGTTAGCAAACCTGACCCCCGAAAAGCAAGATTTGATGTAATTCAAAAGGCAGTTAAGTACAGGCATCGTCTTCAGCCACGGGGTATTTAATTTCTGGGTGCTTTACCGGTACTGCAATATTGGTAGATGAATCCGTAATACATATACCGGTTTTGTTGCTTTTAAGAATGAACTTTGTGAAATAAAGAGAGAGAAAAAATGCAAAAAGTAAAATTGAATAACGGAGTTGAAATGCCCATCCTTGGTTTTGGGGTGTTCCAGGTAACAGATTTAGCGGAGTGTGAAAGAAGTGTGGTGGATGCAATTGATGTTGGCTATCGTTTAATAGATACGGCGGCTTCCTATATGAATGAAGAAGCAGTTGGAAGAGCTATAAAAAA
>JACPOD010000009.1:2855-18607 GCA_016185185.1 Sphingobacteriales bacterium
GATTTAATCGTTCATAACGAAATTGTTCCTGCTGTTAATCAAATTGAAACACATCCTTTCCATCAGCAAAATGAAACACAAAAATTTTTACAGGAAAATAAGGTGCAGATAGAATCATGGGGCCCGTTTGCTGAAGGCAAAAACAATATTTTTCAAAATGAATTATTGCTTTCTATCGGAAAGAAATACAACAAATCCATTGCACAGGTTATTCTTCGCTGGCTAACGCAAAGAAATGTGGTGGCTATTCCTAAATCAGTTCGTAAAGAAAGGATGGAAGAGAATTTCAACATCTTTGACTTTGAATTAAGCACGGAGGATATGGAAGCCATTAAAACATTAGATACAAAATCAAGTTCCTTTTTCGACCATTGTGACCCAGCTATGGTCAAATGGCTGGGAGAAAGAAAATTGAATAGTTAATCTTTTAAAAAATTATAAACAGAAAAGTCGTTAACTAAAAAAAATGTATGTATACAATGAAAAAGATAAACCGATTGTTGCGCATAGTGCTGGTTTCAATGAGTGTCTCTTTAGTTTTTACTGCCTGTTCATCAAGTAAAGAAAGTACAGCCAATAACATTGTGATAAGAGAACAAGGTAGCTTTGCAGCAGGCGGTACTGTAATAACAAACCCGGGAACATTTGATGCATACAAGCCAACACCGGCAGGGCAAACTTTTCATGGAGACCATGCTTATGTATTTTACCAGGTGCCGGCCAAAGCCAGGAAATATCCTTTAGTAATGTGGCATGGCATCGGTCAGTTTTCAAAAACATGGGAAACCACACCTGATGGCCGTGAAGGATTTCAAAACATTTTTTTAAGAAAAAGATTTTCTGTTTACTTGCTTGACCAGCCAAGAAGAGGGAATGCTACCCGAAGTACAGTTGAAGGTACGGTATCTCCAACGCCAGATGAGCAAGGATGGTTTGGTACATTCCGTATTGGTATCTGGCCCAACTATTTTGAAGGCGTTCAGTTTTCAAAAGATTCAGCAACACTCAATCAATATTTCCGGCAGATGGTGCCCAACATTGGGCCTATAGATATAAATGTGAATGCAGAAGCCGTGTCAGCACTGTTTAATAAAATTGGTGATGGCATATTGGTTACTCATTCGCATTCAGGTGGTATGGGTTGGCGAACGGCCGTCAAAAATCAACATATAAAAGCCATTGTTTCATACGAACCGGGAAGCGGCTTTCTTTTTCCGGAAGGAGAAGTTCCTGCAGCGATGCCAAGTGCCGGTGGTACATTAGAAGCAGTGGGAGTTCCATTGGCTGAGTTTGAAAAGCTTACTAAAATTCCCATTATTATTTATTACGGTGACAACATTGCGAAAGAACCAACCAATGCACCAGGCCCGGATGGATGGCGGGTGCGCCTGGCAATGGCAAGATTGTGGAGAGATTGTGTAAATAAGCATGGAGGAGATGTAACAGTTATTCATTTGCCGGAAATTGGAATAAAAGGAAACACACATTTCCCGTTTTCTGATTTGAATAATATTGAAATCGCAGACCTCATGTCAAAGTGGTTGAAAGAAAAAAATCTGGATCAGTAAGTATTTATAATATCTATTTCTAACAATCAGATTCAAAAAGAAAAAATGAAAATGAAAAAATATTTTAGACATCATCTTTTTTTAATGCTATTTATGTCAGCAATTACAACTATATCAGCTCAAACCAAACTAAATAATCCTTTTGGTTTGGTTTACGAAGGTGCCATTACAGAAAATGTACAGGGCAAAGTAAATATCCATCCGGTTACATCTAAATTGAATGGTATTGTTATCGCTGCTAACGTTTATACCCCTTCAAATTATAACCCTGAAAAAAAATACCTGGCTGTAGTTGTAGCACATCCAAATGGCGGTGTTAAGGAACAAACAGCAGGTTTGTATGCCCAGCATTTGGCTGAATATGGTTACATCACCATTGTTGCAGATGCTGCATACCAGGGAGCCAGCGGCGGTGAGCCACGTCATACAGATAAACCTGTTAACCGTGTAGAAGATATTCATGGCATGGCTGATTTTATTACTCAATATGCCGGTGTTGATACAAGCCGTTTGGGTGTACTGGGTATTTGTGGTGGCGGCGGATATACTTTAAAGGCAGCACAATCAGATAAAAGATTTAAAGCAGTGGCAACATTAAGTATGTTTAATTCGGGAGAGGTAAGGCGCAATGGTTTTCAGAATTCTCAAATAAATACAATTCAGGAACGATTGAAAAAAGCTTCTGATGCCCGTACACAAGAAGTAACAGGCGGTAAAACATTGTATGCTGGTGAAGCAAATCCAAATTTAACAGAAGAAGAAATTGCTAAAATTTCTACCGACTTATATCGTGAAGGATATGTATATTATTTTAGAACACATGCACATCCCAATTCCACTTTTCTATATACCATGAGCAGCCTGCTTGATCTGATGACATGGGATGCTGCTACCAATATGGATTTAATCAACCAACCTTTATTAATGATGGCTGGAAGCAAAGCTGATACAAAATATATGACGGATGAAGCATTTCCCAAAGCAATAAATGCAAAAAATAAAGAATTGTTTCTGATTGAAGGGGCTACTCATATTCAAACGTACTACGTTCCAAAATATGTAGAGCAGGCAGTAAATAAACTTACCTCCTTCTTTGGTAAGAATTTGCAGGAATAATACAACCAGTATAAAATGATAAAGAATACAATCCTTTTCTGTTTATTGATGATAATAAATCAAATTATGTTTGCACAAACAAAAACGGATAGTAGTCTGTCATTGAGTTCAAAAGAACGGAGTATCGTAGCTATTTCAGCTTTTGCGGCACAGGGAAATATGCCCAAACTGCAGATTGCATTGAATGATGGTTTGAATGCAGGGCTTACCATCAGCGAAGTAAAAGAAATGCTCGTACAACTCTATGCTTATGCTGGTTTTCCAAGAAGCCTTAATGCACTGCATAACCTGATGGCTGTGCTGGAAGAAAGAAAGAAAAAAGGTATTAATGATTCAACTGGAAGAGAACCTTCACCTTACCATGGTGGTAAAACGATGCTCCAAACAGGAACAAAAAATCAAACAAAACTTACCGGAAGAAAAATTGAAGGTGACATTTATAAATTTGCTCCTGCCATTGACCGGTTTTTAAAAGAACATTTATTTGGCGCCATTTTCAGCAGAGATAATCTTGATTGGAAAACCCGTGAAATTGTAACGATATCTGCATTGGCGGCAATGGAGGGTACAGAAAATCAATTACGTTCTCATTATGGGGTAGGCATATATAATGGGCTTACCTCTGCTCAATTATCGGAACTGGTGACAATCATTGAAACCAACGTAAATAAACAGCAGGGAAATGTTGCACGACAGGTACTTCAATCTGTAGTAAATAAAAAACCTTATACTGTAATTCCCCGGGCTGATGAGTTAATATTTCCAAATGGTGAAAAAATAACAAACAACAACTTTGTTGGCAATGCTTTCCTGTATCAAATGATAATGCCCGACAGTGCAAACCATTCACAAGTTGGCTGTGTAACGTTTGAACCAGGAGCAAGAAGTAACTGGCACCTGCATCCCGGCGGACAAATTTTAATTATTGTGGATGGCACAGGTTATTACCAGGAAAAAGGCAGCCCCAAAAGAATAATCAAAAAAGGTGATTCAATCAAATGCCCTCCAAATATTCCTCACTGGCACGGTGCAAGTAAAGAGGAACTATTAATTCAGATCGCCATCACCAACAACCAAAATGGGCCAACAGTTTGGCTGGAAAAAGTAACAGATGAGGAATACCAGGCAGAAAAATAATTCTTGTCTAAAGGAATTGTAAAAAATTTAAATTAAAAAATATGAAAGCAAAAATCATCGGATTGTTCCTGGTAATAATGAGTGTGCAATCATCTTTTGCACAACAGCCACCAACTGAAACAATAAAAACTGCCACAACTAATACCCCCGAACAACAGGAAGTCATCAACCTTTCCAAACAAAAATGGACCTGGATGGCAGACAAGAATGTCGATTCTTTAAATGTACTGTTTAATGATAAATCAATGTTTGTTCACATGGGAGGAAGCTGGGGAAAAGTTCAGGAACTTGCTACTATTAAAAGTGGTGGTATCTGGTATAAAAAAGCTGAGGTTTACAGTGTAATGGTAAATATTATTGGTAACACTGCTATCCTTTTGAATGATATTGACCTGGTTGCTGAAGTTGGTGGACGGGAAGTCACAAATCCTTTTATGGTAACAGAGGTATATATCAATGAAAATGGTAAATGGAAGATGGGATCACTTACTTTCTCACACTTGCTAAGACCAGTTAAAATGAATAATAATAAGCAATAAGATTCATCATTCCGGCTGGCGCCGGCACTGGCCGGAATAAACCACCTGAATAGTTTCGTAGCTTTATGCTGCATGAACAAAACCAGCAACCAAAAATTTTATCTCATATTAATACTGGGAATGCTCACTGCCATTGGGCCGTTCTCTATTGACATGTATCTACCCGCCTTTCCAGATATTGCTGCCGGATTGCATACAAATGTTTCGCAGGTAACACTTTCTTTATCGAGTTTCTTCATTGGTATTTCTGCCGGGCAATTATTATATGGTCCATTGCTGGAACGATATGGAAGAAAAACACCACTCTATACAGGATTGATTGTGTACCTGCTGGCATCCGTAGGTTGTGCATTATCCTCCTCTGTAAATGCATTGATCTTATTCCGCTTGTTGCAGGCATTGGGCGGTTGTGCAGGAATGGTAACAGCAAGAGCCATGGTGAGAGACCTGTTTGAAGTAAAAGATAATGCCAAAGTATTTTCATCGTTGATGTTAGTAGTGGCCGTATCGCCTATTGTGGCACCAACCCTCGGCGGATATGTAACAGCATTGCTGGGCTGGCGTTTTGTTTTTATCATGCTTATCATTGTTGCACTTATTATTATTGCTGGTATCTATTACTTGCTACCGGAAAGTAAAAAGCCCGATCCAAATTTTTCTTTAAAGCCAGCACCAATAATCGCTAATTATACTGCTGTTATTAAACACCCGCAGTTTTATACCTATGCCTTAACGGCGGCCATTGCAGCAGCCGGATTATATGCTTATATCGGCGGCTCACCGCATGTATTTATGGAGATATATAAAGTAAATGAACGGCAATACGGATGGATATTCGCTTTGATTGCGATGGGACTCATCGGTGCCAGCCAGGTAAACAGTGTGTTATTGAAAACGTATAGCAGTGAACAGATCATTAAAGCTGCTTTATCTTGCCAGAGTATTATTGGGCTGGTATTAGTAATCATCACAGCTTTAGGATGGGCCGATCTCTTTGTTACCATTTTCATGATCTTCATTTTTCTTTGTTGCCAGGGATTCATCTTTCCTAATGCCTCTGCCCTTTCCTTAGCAGCTTTCGGGCATAATGCCGGTAGTGCCTCTGCATTAATGGGTGCTATTCAAATGGCTATTGGCGCCGGTACTGCTTTTATCGTAAGTATTTTACATAACAACACTGCCTTACCGATGACTTTTGTAATGGCTTCCTGTGCAATTGGTGCTTTATGTGTATTCCTGCTGGGAAGAAATATTATTATACGCAAAGCAAGTATTGAAGCAGTGGAAGAAGAAGATGTGGAAATGATAACAACTTTATAAATTTAAAATAAAAAAACCACCTCAATGAGCTGGTTTTTTTCAGGTGTACTATTTTTTTTCGCCGCAGGACCTGCCTGAGCCAACTTTAGGCAAAAGATTTATGCTAATGTTTCCTGATGCCGTTAACCATTTTAATTTATTTTCTCCACCATAACAGCTGTACCATATGCCAGCACTTCCGTAACACCATTCATTACTTCGTTAGCATCATAACGCATGTTGATGATAGCATTACAACCCATTTCTTTTCCATGCTGAATCATTAATTGTAAGGCTTCTTCTCTTGTTGTTTCGCATAATTCCGTATAGATAACACTTTTGCCGCCAAATAAAGTCATAATGCCACCGGCTATATTGCCCGGCAAACTTCTTGACCGTACCGTAATACCCCGAACCAATCCCAGTTGTTTTGTTACCCGGTAACCTTCCAGAGAAGTGCTGGTGGTGATTAACATATTGTCGTTCATAAATAAGTTTTAGATGAATGAATTGGTAATTGCTTTAACAATGAATACTAAAGTTAGCAATTTTTATCTCGATGGGTTTGTGCTGTTGTTCTCTGATGCCGTTGAAGCGTAGGTATAAACTTCGCTTAGTTGGGGTTTTAATATGCTACGCTTAGTAGGGCAGGTATAGTTTGAATTGCCAAAAACTGAGATAGTGGTATCGCTGAATGATTGTGCGTTGACCTGTAACGATAATATTATTAAGACGATTAGTTTTATAACTTGAAACCGCATTTATTAAGGCTAATTTATTACAAGTAACAAAAAATTGCAGTGCAGATTAAGGCAGAAACCGAATAAGCTGCAACCTACGCTTAGTTGGGAGGTTCTATATATGAATATAATGATAAGAAAGGGTCCGTTTCCTGAAATCAATTTCAGCTTTTATAGAATAGACAGGAATGATTTTATCTTCACCAAACTTTTCGTCAGGAGGTAACATGATCTTTAAAGAATCTTTTGCTGTATGAAGGGTGGGCCAATTGGCGTTGATAATAAATTCTGAATCAAAAAAATAAAAGGAATCTGTTTTTATCCAATAACTCGCCATATTTTTTTTCGCCAGTTCTTTCAGAGTATTTAGTTGAACTTCAACAGCCATAGTATCAAATGCTTCTTTTGTAGCAAAATTGTAAAATGGTGAGTTCTCAACTGCTTTAATTAGTTTGTCGAAATCTTCAGGTTCAAATTCAAGAGTATAAATATCTTTAGGGTCTAACATTCCTGATAAATTCGTCTCTCCTTTTATCACTTTGTAATTTCTTGGAACTGAAATGCCTAATAGTTTCTCCAGACCTTTATCACTTAATCCTATTTCACCACAACCACTGATTAAAAAAAGAAGTATTACGATAAAAATTATATTAGCTTTTTTATTAGTGGAAATAACCAGAGGCCTGTTTTCAGCAAATAAATTTTCAAATAAGCTCATATGGTTTGTTTGCAGTGGGCATTCAGTTAGTCGCACTTCGACAAGCTCAGTGTGACAGTGATATTATAAACCCATCTTCTTTTTCAAATTACTATCAATAGCATCTAAAAATTCTTCGGTATATAAATAATGTTCGCCATGGTTTACTTTATTACCATGTATACATACCGCTAAATCTTTGGTCATCTTTCCTTCTTCTACGGTTTCAATACAAACAGCTTCTAATGCATTACAGAAATCAATCAGTTCCTGGTTGCCATCTAATTTGCCTCTAAATGCCAAACCTCTTGTCCATGCAAATATGCTGGCAATGGGATTGGTACTTGTTGGTTTACCTGCCTGGTGATCACGGTAGTGCCTGGTTACGGTTCCATGTGCTGCTTCTGCTTCCATTGTTTTTCCATCAGGAGTAACGAGTACAGAAGTCATTAATCCTAATGAACCAAAACCCTGTGCAACAGTATCACTCTGTACATCACCATCATAATTTTTACAGGCCCATACAAAATTGCCGTTCCATTTTAAGGCACTTGCCACCATATCATCAATCAAACGGTGTTCGTACACAATACCGGCAGCGTCAAAAGCTGTTTTAAATTCATTCTTATAGGTCTCTTCAAAAATATCTTTAAAACGTCCGTCGTATTTTTTAAGAATCGTGTTTTTGGTAGAAAGATATAAGGGCCATTTTTTACTCAATGCCATATTAAAACAACTGCGGGCAAAACCCATAATACTTTCATCCGTATTATACATACTCATTGCCACTCCATCGCCTTTAAAGTTGAATACTTCAAATACCTGTGGTTCACCACCGCCTTCTGGTGTAAAGGTCATGGTTAATTTCCCTTTGCCTTTAATAACGGTATCAGTAGCACGGTACTGGTCACCAAAAGCATGACGGCCAACAATGATCGGTGCATCCCAGTTGGTCACTAATCTTGGAATATTTTTAATAACAATAGGTTCACGGAAAACAGTTCCGTCTAAAATATTGCGGATGGTTCCGTTAGGGCTCTTCCACATTTGCTTGAGATTAAATTCTTTTACACGGGCTTCATCCGGTGTAATGGTAGCACACTTGATGCCCACGCCATATTCTTTAATAGCATTGGCCGAGTCAATCGTTACCTGGTCGTTGGTCTGGTCACGGTATTCAATACCAAGGTCATAATATTTAATATCGAGTTCGAGATAGGGGAGAATGAGTTTATCTTTAATAAATTTCCAGATGATGCGGGTCATTTCATCGCCATCGAGTTCAACAACCGGATTGGCTACTTTAATTTTTTGTGCCATTTTGTAAAACTATAAGATACCAGTACCCAGGTAAAGGACACCAGTATGGTGAAAGACAGTAACGTGGTAACACCATCCAATAAAAGATACCTGGCCCTGGGTGATTCTTATACGATCGGTGAATCTGTTTTGGAAAATGAACGCTACCCAAGGCAATTGCAGGATAGTTTGTTTTTATCCAATATCCGTATTACAGATTTAAATATAATAGCCCGTACCGGGTGGACCACCGCTAATTTACTGGATGCATTACAATCAACACCCCCAACAGGAACCTATGATATGGTTACGTTACTGATAGGTGTAAATAATCAATACCAGGGACTATCCTTAAGCCAGTACAGTATTGAATTTACCAACCTGCTTGAAAAAAGTAAACAATATGCCGGTAACGATAAAAACAAAGTTGTGGTAATTTCTATTCCTGATTACAGTGTAGTGCCATTTGCAAAATACAGCGATACCGTAAGAATACGGACACAACTGGAAGCCTTTAATAAACTGAATAAAGATATTACCACGCAATACGGTATTAAGTATGTGGATATATTTGCCTTATCGCAGGAAGCCAGGTATAATAAAACACTGGTGGCAAGAGACAGTTTGCATTTCTCAGGATTGGAATATGCTAAGTGGACGAGATTATTATTACCACTGGCGAAAGAGATTTTAAAATAATTGAAAATTGAAAGTTGAGAATTGAAAATTATTATTTAACCCGGCATTAATAATTACTCACTTTCCATTCTCCATTTTCAATTAAAGATTCACCACCAGCACCGGTATCTTCAGCTCATGTCTTACTGTATTCACCGTTTCTCCGTAAATAAAATCTTTTAAACCAGTATGGCCGTGAGCACCAATTACCAGCATCTCTGCTTTTTCTTCTTTTACTAACCGTACAATTTCTTTTGCCCGGTAGTGATACCCAATATGGCTGCTGGCGTTGATATTTCTTTCTTTTAACTGCTGTGCATAAAACTCCAGGCGTTCTTTATCCACCCTCGTTTCAAAATCGTCCGACTCCTGTCCAAGAAAACGGGCGGGTACACTTTCTACTACATGTATCAGTAAATATTCTGTATGATTGTTTCCCTGGCCAATGGCATGGGCAATTAATTTTTCATCGTTCACACTAAAATCTAATGCTACTGCAATTTTATTATAGGCTGGAATTACAATCTCTTTTAATTGCAACACATCCGGGTGTATCTGTACCGGCTTGCGGGATTTTAATTTGCTGAAATAAGGATGCAGGGTGATATACGAAAGCAATACTATAAACCCAATAGCTCCCGCTATAATAACTGCTTTCCAGAAAATGCTTTCAGAGTCACGAAAGAAATTATAGGATTCATTTATCACCATCCTGATGTTCAGATATACCAGTAAGGCAGCAATGGCCCATGCAAAAATCTTCACCCAAGTTTTTATGGCAAATTCACCCATCGTTTTTTTATCACTTACAAAATGAATGAGTGGAATAATGGCAAACCCCAGTTGCATACTTAATATTACCTGGCTTAATACCAGTAAAGCATCCACTTTATGCTCACCATAAATGGTAATTACCAGTACAGCGGGGATAATGGCGAGTAACCTTGTGAGCAAACGGCGTACCCATGGATTGATGCGCAATTGTAAATAACCTTCCATTACAATTTGCCCGGCAAGTGTTCCTGTTACCGTTGAACTTTGGCCTGCTGCAATCAACGCAACAGCAAAAAGGATAGGAGCCAGTTTTGTGCCTAGGAAAGAGGGGAGCAGTTCATGTGCCGTTTTTATTTCGGCCACATCCGTTCTTCCGGTTTTAAAAAATACGGTTGCTGCCAGCACTAAGATGGCTGCATTTACAAAGAAAGCCGCATTGAGCGCAATAGTGCTGTCAATAAAATTCCATTTAATAGCTTCTTTAATTCCGGCAGAAGTTTTTTGAATCTTCCTTGTTTGTACTAAAGCAGAATGCAAATACAAATTATGCGGCATAACCGTAGCACCGATGATACCAATGGCAATATATAATGCTTCTTCATTGGGAAGGCGGGGAATAAAACCGGTGGCCACTTCACCCAAATTTGGTTTGGCTATTAATATTTCCAGTAAAAATGATAAACCAACAATAATGACAAGGCCAATAATAAAGGCTTCCATCTTTCTGATTCCTAAACGTTGCAGGAATAATAAAAGGATTGTATCGAACACTGTAATGGTTACACCCCAGGTAAGAGATAAGCCGGTTAACAGTTGAATACCGATGGCCATGCCCAGCACTTCGGCAAGATCACAGGCAGCAATGGCGATCTCCGCTAAAATGTACAGTGCAAGGTTTACATATTTTGGGTAAGCTTCGTGGTTGGCCTGCGCAAGGTCTTTTCCTCTTACAATTCCTAATCGTGCACTTAAACTTTGTAAGAGTAATGCCATAATATTACTCATGAGCAATACCCAAATTAAGGTATAACCAAACTTGCTGCCACCAGCCAAATCGGTTGCCCAGTTGCCCGGATCCATATAACCCACACTTACCAGATAAGCAGGACCAAAAAATGCAAATATTTTTTTAAAGCCATTGGATTTGCTGTTTATGTCAACAGATGAATGCACTTCGCTCAGCGATCTCTCTTTATGAATTTTATTTACCATGCTTCACCAATAAATTTTTTGCTAATTGTTCGCTAATTGTAAAAGCGGGGGTATTGCGGATTTTTATTTCTAAGGAATTATCAAATTCAAAACGTTTTTTTATTTCCAGTTTGGTACCGATGCGGATGTTTTTATGTTTCAGCAGTTCGAGTAACTCTGTTGATTGGTTGCCCACACCCGATACTTCGGCGCTGCGGTTTAATTCCAACTGGTCTAAACAAATGGAAGAAGAAGTTTCCATTTTTCCCTGGTTATCCGGTATGGGATCGCCATGCGGATCTACTTTGGGAAAGCCCAGATACTCATCTAATTTATCGATCAATTTTTTGCTGCTGACATGTTCCAGGTCTTCGGCCACTTCGTGCACCTCATCCCAGTCGAACTTTAATTTCTCTGACAGGAAAAACTCCCACAACCGGTGGCGGCGGATGACACCCAGGGCAATCTTCTTTCCTTCTGTGGTTAATGAAAAGCCATGGTACTTTTCATAATGCACCAGTTTTTTGGTTTTTAATTTCTTGAGCATATCTGTAACCGAGGCTGGACGGGTATGGAGCTGGTTGGCCAGCAGGTTGGTAGTTACATCATCATGATAACGCTGCAAATGCCAGATGGCCTTGATATAATTTTCTTCGGCAACAGAAAAGTTCATAGAAGCCAAAATTAAATTTAGACAAATCTAAAAATTATTCTTCAAACTACCAACAGGCTTTGCCAAACAGGGCTTTTAAGTGTGAACAAAACTGCTTACTTTGGCAGCCCAATAGTTTTTTATGCGATTGATACCTGTATGTTTGGCCGTTTTCGTTTTAGTGCTGGCTTCCTGTAAGAGTGACAAAAAAATAAAGACACAGGCAGATGATGATATTACATTGAAGGAATTTGTTTCCTTTTTCCCTGCAGCCAGTTTCCCTTATACCATTAATGATACAGTGCTCAATAAGAAAGAAAACGATTCTTTAAAGGTTTCTATGGTTGCCTTTAAAAACTTTATACCGGATTCTGTTTATAGCAGGTACTTCAGTACAAAAAATAAAACAAAACCCAGGTTGTTCCTTCTGGCCAAAGGAAAAGACAGTGATGAAAATATTTTTCTTTTTCTAAAATCAGTAGCTGCGGGAAAGAAAGCCTATGTTTTTTGTTTTAATAAGAAATTAGAATACATCAACTCAAAGGAAATTGCTGAAACGGATAAATATCCCGGCTACCGCCAGTATTGCGAGGTTAACAAGAGCATGAATTTTAAAATTGTAAAGGAAACAAAAAAAGCTGGTGACCAGTTTGATATTAAAGAAGATAATTTTTTCCTGGATAACAGCGGTCAGTTCCGTACCGCAGTTATCATCAGCAATAAAGACCTGAGCGATGAAGTACCGGTGAACCCCATCGATACACTGCCCCGAAAAAATAAATTCTCAGCGGATTATCTACAGGATGCAAAGAATATTGTATCTGTTCGTGATGCTGCCAATGCAAAAGAATGCTTATTCTTTATTCACTTTAGTAAACAAAATGGTGACTGTACCGGGGAATTAAAAGGTAAGGCTGAAATCATTGCTCCCAACAAAGCTAAGTTTACTGATAAAAGCGGTCCCTGTGGAATTGAATTTTATTTTACCAATACTACGGTAAGTATTAAGGAAGCAGGAGGATGCGGATCATACCGCGGTATCACTTGTTTTTTTGAAGGAAGTTATACCCGAAAGAAAGAACCGGTAAAACCCAAAGAGAAGAAAAAGAAGAAAAAATAATTTGACAATTTGGTAATTTGAAAATTTGGTAATGTGATAATGATGGGAGAATAAAAATCGTTGCGCTGCTGCGCCTTTGCGGGAAACATTAAAAAACAATCAGTATGTCTAAAAGAATAAACATAACATCCAGTTCGCCCTGGGAAGATATTGTAGGCTACAGCCGGGCGGTTCGTATTGGAAATATTGTAGAAGTGGCCGGAACAACGGCCATGAATGGCGACGAACTGATTGGTAAAGGAGATTTGTATGCCCAAACCAGTTATGTCTTTCAAAAAATAGAGAAGGCATTACAGGAAGCAGGTGCATCCCTCCATGATGTTGTTCGTACAAGAATGTTTGTAACCGATATTTCCAAATGGGAAGAAGCGGGGAAAGCACATGGAGAGTTTTTTAAAAATATAAAACCTGTTGCCACAATTGTTCAAGTAAGTAAACTGATTAATGATGATTTCTTAATCGAAATAGAAGTTACTGCAATCGTTGGCGGTAACTAATTCACTTTTTATACTATCACCTGTAAGTTTTAATGTTGATAATGACTGCTGTTAATCCGGCAGGTTTTCAATTTTTACAGTTATATTGCGGCCCGTTTGCATCAATACTAACTGCTTATGAGTTTTAAAAATTACAAAGTCCCCTATGCTGTTGATGAAAAGTACAGTAAGAAAGCTGCCTATTTCTCTATGGAGTTTGCTGTACACCAGCCACTCAAAATTTATAGTGGTGGTTTAGGTTTCTTAGCCGGTTCCCATTTACGCAGTGCCTATGAATTACGCCAGAATATGATTGGCATTGGCATCTTGTGGAAGTATGGTTATTACGACCAGGCCCGTAACCAGGACCAAACATTGCAGGTACAATGGAACGAAAAAATTTACAGTTTTTTAGAAGACACCAATATTAAATTTCAAATTACCATTCATGATCATCCTGTTTGGGTGAAAGCCTGGTATTTGGATCCGGAAACATTTAAATCGGCCCCTTTATTTTTATTAAGCACTGATTTACCGGAGAACGATTATGTTTCTCAAACCATCACACACCGTTTATACGATGCCAATGTGGCAACCAAAGTAGCGCAGTTTATTTTGTTAGGTGTTGGTGGCGCCAAACTGATTGATGAATTACATTTTAATCCCGAAGTGTATCACCTGAATGAAGCACATGGTGTTTCTGCCGCTTTCTATTTGTATAAAAAATTCGGAAGCAAGGAAGAAGTTAAAAAGAGATTGGTGTTTACCACACATACTCCCGAAGAAGCCGGTAATGAAAAACATGATATTCATTTGTGTGAGAAGATGAGTTATTTCTGCGGCATGCCGCTGGACGAAGTAAGAAAAGTTACCGGCATGGAAGGTGATCAGTTTAACCATTCACTGGCTGCCTTGCGTTTTGCAAGATTGAGTAATGGCGTATCGCAGTTGCATGGAGAGGTATCAAGACAAATGTGGAAGAAGTATGATGATATTGCACCCATCAAAGCCATTACCAACGCTCAAAACTGGCGTTACTGGGCCGATAAGCAAATGTATTTTTCAATGGACGAACAAAACGATGAACGTTTTGACGACAGGAAAAATTATTTAAAACGCCGTGCATTTGATATCGTTGCCGATCAAACAGGAAAATTATTTGACCCCAATATTTTAACTATCGTATGGGCAAGACGTTTTGCGGGTTACAAAAGAGCTGAGTTAATTACCCGGGATCAGAAACGGTTTGAAGCGTTGATGAATAATAAAAAATATCCCATTCAAATTATTTGGGCAGGGAAGCCTTACCCGGTTGATTATCCTGCCATCAGCGATTTTAATAATTTGGTTCACCTGAGCAAGCAATATAAAAATATGGCTGTTTGTATTGGATACGAACTGGCTTTAAGCAAACGATTAAAACAAGCCGCGGATATCTGGTTAAATAATCCACGTGTACCCCGGGAGGCGAGCGGAACAAGTGGTATGACGGCAGCTATGAATGGTGCTGTAAACTTCAGTACGTTTGACGGATGGATTTGCGAGTTTATCAATCATGGCAATAACGGATTTTTGATACCACCTGTTGATTATGCAGCCATGACTGTACAGGACCAGGATCAATATGATCTTGATCAATTATACGATATCCTGGAAAACCAGGTATTGCCTATGTACTACGAACGTTTTGATGTGTGGCGCCAGATTGTGAAAAATGGAATGCGTGACGTACGTTTCCAGTTTGATGCAGGCCGTATGGCAAATGAATATTACGAACAAATTTATAACGGATAAAAACCGTTTGGTATTATAGTAAAACCGTTTCGTTATTTACGAAACGGTTTTTTATTTGGATTCATCCTAATTTTGAAAAATGGAATATTCAAAAATTATAGAAATACGCTGGGCCGATCTTGATCCTAACTTTCATGTATTACATTCCAAATATTATGACTTTGGTGCTTATGTACGGATGAGTTATTTAACCGAGAACGGGATCACTGCGGAGGTTTTAAATAACTATAATATCGGCCCGATCATTTTCCGGGAAGAATGTGTTTTCAGAAGAGAGATAAAATTTAAGGATGTGGTTAAAATAACATTGCATCTGGGTAAAGCAAGAAAAGATGTTTCAAGATGGACCATGAAACATGAGATCATATTAAATGAACATAAGGTTGCGGCACAAATAACCGTGGATGGCGCCTGGATGGATACCGTGAACAGGAAATTAGCAACACCCCCGGCAGCATTTATTCAATCATTTGATGCCATTCCCAAGGCACATGATTTTGAATGGATATAATAAAAAACCCTCCGCCAAAACACGAGGGCACTGAAAAAGTCATTTAAGACTTATTAACAAAGGGGAGTAAAAAGACGAAAGTTTTTATACTCCCCTTTTGTATTTTGTATCAGATTCAAAAACTTAATGTAGATGCTGATACAACAGGTAGAATTTCAATT
>JACPOD010000010.1 GCA_016185185.1 Sphingobacteriales bacterium
GAGGCAGCCCAATATATTGGTAAAAAAGTAACAGCCTGTTCAAGGGTTTATGGTATAAGATCACTCGACAATGTAACTTTTATAAATGCAGGAGAACGTTTTCCCAACAGTACCCTAACTATTGTAATCTTTGCAAAAGACAGAAAGAATTTCCTTCCCTCCATTGAAGAGCTTTACACTGATAAAAATATTTGTGTAAAGGGAGATGTGGTGGAATACAAAGGCAAAGCTGAGATTATTGTTACTAAGCCGGAAGATATTATTATAATAGACAAATAAAAACATCTCTACGCTTAGTGCCCTTTGTGTAAATCTTTGTGTCCCTTGTGGTAAAAAATAAAAGAAAGAAGCAAAAATGTGCAGTGCAATAAATCAGGATTTCTTAAACCACTCATAAAGTGTTTTAGTTAACTTGACAAAAGCAGGATCTTGACAATTTTTATAGGAAACTTTTTCAGCTATTTTTTTGTGTATTGATGAAGAGAAGGGTGTTTTGGTTTCTTTAAGTATTCTTTGTAAAGACTCTTTCGGACGGAAAGGTTTTGATTCCCCTTGGGCAATAATGCCGTGACCATAACACCATGCATACAAATTATCCGTAGAATTCCACCCAAAAGCATTTTCTACATGAGGAGAATTTTGCCAAATCCAATTTTCAAGTTCAGGGTCGATAACAATAACAGAATTTCTACCCGCCCATCCATTTTTATCTAAAAGGCTTTCTACATCTTCTTCTATAGTCGTGCGAGGCTTTTCTTCAACTCCACTACCTTCCTTATCAAAAACAACCATAGCATAAAAATATTGATTAACAAAATTTATCAATATTTCATGTGAATCATTGTAGCAACCTGCATCATGACCAATGTTACTAATTACGTCAAAAGTAAAATTATTTGTATTTGATGAAACAGCTACTCTCCTTAGTAACTCTTCTAAAACTTTTTGTATCGTTCCATCTGCTACTATTACAACCAAATCTTTCATGATAATATTCCATTTGCAAAAAGTAAATAAAGATTAGGATTACCTTTCCACTCTTTCAAGCGAGGGTGTTCTATACCCCGTACAATATCTGTAATACCTTCTTGTGTTTTAGCAAAACACAATAAATTTTTAGGGTTCAACATACTTAGAATTAATGGCGAATGTGAAGCCAATAAAATTTGTGCGTTATATACAGAAGACAACGACTGAAATATACATTCAATTGCCTTTGGATGAATTCCATTTTCAGGCTCTTCTATCAAATAAACTCCATCTATATCTTCTATATAAGCTGGAATTGTTAATGACAATAATCTTAAAGTACCATCTGAAACAAGCCAACTCGGAACTTCAATGCCAGTGTTATATCTAATTTTTATATATCTCTTTCTATCCTCTTCTCGTTCAATAGTAACAACATCTTCAATATCTGGTAATGCTGTTTGCAAATGCTCAATCCAACTTCTAAACTTAGCTTTATTCTTTCTTAGATTTTCTACCACCCATGGTAAGTTTGACCCATCAGTTTTAAACTGTGAACTTTGACCTGGAGAACTTGGCTGTCTGATTAATAGGCTATTCAAAATAAATAATTGAACACCCCTCTGTAAATATGCCTTTAACCATGTTGATGCCGGAAATTTTGTTTCATCTTCAGGCAAATTACCTAAGGCAGATTTTTTTATTCCAAATTTGAATGAAGGTAACCAACCTTTCCCCGCCTCTTCATGAGTTTCGATATAAAAATTATCATTACCATCAATTTTCTTGGATGATATAACTCTCTTAAAATTTTTATGTTTATATTTTTCTATTAATAAAGTTTCCGGAATGTGGTGAAGAATTGGGAATAAAATTCGTTGCGTATATTCTTTTTTAAATTTTGCATCCTTTGTTAACAACCAAACACGTTCTTCTTTTATTGCATTTTCTTTAGTTTCGCCAATTACTCCAATGCGGATTTCGTATCTTATAAGTGAGAAATTTCTACCATTGAATTTTTCAACAATATGTTTAGGTAGTTCAACCTCAAGCACAAATTCAATATCACCCCCCTGTTCACCAAAAGTTAACTCATCATAAAAAGATACCCTGTCATTAATCGCCTTATCGATTCCATTATTCACAATATCAGATAAGAATTTAACAATGTCAAGGAAAGTACTTTTTCCTGTTGCATTAGCCCCAACTAATACATGAAACTCATCTAATGGCATTGAAATATATTTCAATGACCGATAATTTTTAGCTTCGATTATTTTTATCATTCGTTTCTATTCACAAATCTAAAATTAGTGTAATTTATTAATTTTTAATCCATTTTATCGATAAACTACTCCACCTCTCCTTCCAAATCATAATCATACGCTTTTGTGATCTTTACATTTACAAATTCACCGATGGTAAGCTTTTTATCTGCATTCAGGATCACTTCATTGTCAACTTCTACTGAATCAAATTCTGTACGTCCCAGGTAGCGGCCTACTTCTTTTTTATCAACAATTACTTTAAATGTTTTACCAACTTTTTCCTGGTTCTTTTCAAAGCTTATCTCCTGTTGTACTTCCATTATCTCCTGTGCCCTTGCTTCTTTTTCTTCCTGCGGGATAGTATCAGCCATATCATAAGCCGATGTTCCTTCTTCATGCGAATAAGAAAAGATGCCTACCCTGTCGAAACGATGTTCTTTTAAGAAATCTTTCAGTTCTTCCACATCTTTCTCTGTTTCACCTGGGAAACCAGCTATCAATGTTGTACGCAAACAAATACCGGGCACGGTTTCCCTGATCTTATGAATAAGTTCATTCATCTCACCCCTTGTAATATTCCTGCGCATGGCTTTTAGCATGTTATCGCTGGCATGCTGCAGGGGCATATCCAGGTAATTGCAAATATTTTCTCTTTCCTTCATCGCATCTAAAATCTCCAATGGGAATTTAGAGGGATAAGCATAATGCAGGCGGATCCATTCTAATCCTTTTATATCCGCCAGTGCATGTAAAAGTTTAGGCAATTCTCTTTTCTTGTAAATATCCAATCCATAATAGGTGAGTTCCTGTGCAATCAGCATGGCTTCTTTCACACCCATCTTCACCAAACCTTCCGCTTCTTTTACCAGTTGTTCAATCGGTTTGCTCACGTGCTGGCCACGCATTAAGGGAATAGCACAAAAAGCACAGGTACGGTTACATCCTTCGGATATTTTTAAATAGGCGTAATGTTTTGGAGTAGCTAACAATCTCTCCCCTACTAATTCGGCTTTATAATCGGCTTCAAACTGCTTTAATATGTTGGGCAATTCCATGGTACCGAAATAGGCATCCACTTCGGGTATCTCTTCTTCCAAATTATTTTTATAGCGTTCGCTCAGGCAACCCGTTACATATACTTTATCCAGCTTGCCCTTGCGTTTCAATTCCACCTGGTCTAAAATAGTATTTACGCTTTCTTCCTTGGCCTTATCAATAAAGCCGCAGGTATTTACAATAACGATGTTATGATCTTTCTTGCCACTTTCATGCACCACCTCAATATCATTGGCTAATAATTGGCCGCTCAGCACTTCGCTATCCACCAGGTTTTTGCTACAACCCAGGGTAATAATATTGACTTTATCCTTTTTAAGAGTTTTTGTTTTCATGAGGCGCAAAGATAAGCTGGAGACGTTTAAAAGTTGAAGGTTTAAAGTTTAAGGTTAATTCCATGCAATTAACTTTAAACCTTCAACTAAAAACTCACAACTTCTTCCTAAATTCGCCCAAATTTTTCCGCATGAACTTACACGAATACCAGGCTAAAGAACTGCTCAAAAAATACAATGTTTCTGTACAGGAAGGAATACCGGTAGATACTCCTGAAAAAGCTGAAGAAGCTTACAAGCAATTAAAAGTGCAAACAGGAAATCATTTTGCGGTAGTAAAAGCACAAATACATGCCGGTGGCCGTGGTAAAGGAAAGATCGTTGGCAGCGAACAACGTGGTGTGGCTGTTGGTAAAAGTGCAGAAGAAATAAAAACGATTGCCGGTAATATCATTGGCCGTACACTGGTTACATTGCAAACAGGCCCTGCCGGTAAATTGGTAAGTAAGATATTGGTGGCGCAGGATGTGTATTATCCCGGCCCTAACCCAACCAAAGAATTTTATCTCTCCATTTTATTAGACCGTACCAAAGGACAGAATGTGATCATGTACAGTACTGAGGGCGGTATGAACATTGAAGATGTTGCCCATGAAACTCCGGAGAAAATATTTAAAGAATGGGTTCATCCCGGTGGTGGCTTACAGGGTTTCCAGGCAAGAAAAATTGCTTTTAACCTTGGATTAAGTGGCGAAGCTTTTAAGAATTGCATAAAATTCGTTACTAATTTATATAATGCTTATGTAGGATTGGATTGTGCGATGCTTGAAATAAATCCATTGTTCAAAACCAGTGATGATAAAATGATCGCTGTGGATTGTAAGATGAACCTGGATGATAATGCGCTGATGCGCCATGCAGACCTTGAAGCGTTAAGAGATATCAGCGAAGAAGACCCAACAGAAGTGGAAGCACATAAATACAACCTCAACTTTGTTAAGTTAGATGGTAATGTGGGCTGTATGGTAAATGGTGCCGGTTTGGCAATGGCTACTATGGATATGATTAAATTAAGCGGTGGTGAGCCTGCTAACTTTTTGGATGTGGGTGGTACAGCCAATGCACAAACAGTAGAAGCCGGATTTAAAATCATTTTAAAAGACCCGAATGTAAAAGCCATTCTTATCAACATCTTTGGTGGTATCGTTCGTTGCGACCGTGTGGCACAGGGTGTAATTGATGCATATAAAAATATGGGCAATATCCATGTTCCCATCATTGTACGTTTACAGGGAACCAATGCAGAAGAAGCCAAAAAATTAATTGATGAAAGCGGGTTAGAAGTGCAAAGTGCTATTCTGTTAAGTGAGGCAGCAGCATTGGTGAAGAAAGCAGTGGCATAAACCTTCCAACTTTAATATAAAAAAACCTTCAGCTTACTGAAGGTTTTTTTATGCATTTACATTTCACCGGCAGGAAGTTTCCATTGGTTTTGTACCGGCTTAACGGTGAAACCTTCTTTTCGTAACAATGCGATCACTCCTTTTATTCCGGGTAAATGACCGGCACCCACAGCAAAAAGATAATTGTTTGTTTTCGTCAGTTCTTTTATTTTTTCCACCCAGTTACGGTTTCTGCGGTACAATAAATATTCATTGTACTTTCCCATCTCCCCTTCTGTTTTATTCATAAGCGTATCCAGTGCTTCAATGTCCTGCTTTTTATACAGGTCAACCAGCGTTGTTAAAGAAGTGTCCTGTACATTACTGCTGTCAATACTCTTTATAAGATCCTTTGCCTGTAATTCATAAGGAATGCTGTCCATAATACCGGCCTGGTAAGCCATTGTTTCCAGCCCTTTTATTTCTTTATCATTTTTGCCGGCTTCCTCCATGATACGCATTTCCATTCCATCCTGTTGTTCGCAACCAAAGCCTTTTTCACCAATCATACTGCTGAGGAAAATTGGTTTCATCTTTTCAATCATACCTGCCGGAATCAGCGGCTGGTTGGCTTTAAACCAATCCTTTACTTTTTTTACATCCGCTTCTGATAAAAAATCGCTGAGTTTTTTCCCACCCTTCATATTCATGTATTGAAAAGCACCCAGCAATTCCATCATATTATCCATATCCAGTTCAAGATAAATTGCAGACGAATTAGCGATGATCTTTTCCATTTCTGTACTCAGCAGCGCATCGTTTTTACAAATAATATGCATGGTGCCGAATAAGTAAGAAGGTTGTTTTATTCCATTACCACTTATTTCCCAGAGAAGAGATTTAACCGCTGCAGGTTTTTCTTTTTGAAATGTTGATTTGGCAACAGGTTTTTGTGCTGTTCCAAATAATGAACTGATAAAGGCAGCAACGAATAAAAAAAGGCGGATACAATTTTTCATGCTGTGCTATGTATTAAAAAACAATATTACTTCATTCTCCCGCAACCACTGCCTCCTCACCATATAATTGATTCTTAAATTTAAGTGAAGGTGAAGACAGAAACTCCCCAATCCCTAACTCATTCCATTTAGAATCAACAGCAGCAATGGTGGCATCATCTGCCACAATAATATTGGGCCAGTCCCGCTGAAAATTATCAAAGGCCTTTGTTTTCATCGTTCCATCCAGCCCCAGGCAGGCAAATGTTTTATCAGGATCATTATGCGATTCATCCTGGAATAATATATGATCTCTCTTCGGATCTAAGTTGTTACAGAATCGCCATAACGCAGTTGGAAGATCAAGGGCATCAACTGTGTGCTCCACATACAACACCATTTTAATTCCTTCCATGGCATCAATCTCCTGGCAAATCTGGTGGTGCAGCTCCCGCACATGACCTTTCCTGTTTTTCTCTACCGAAATAATAATGCAGGGAATATCTTTCTCCAGTAAAGAAGTATTTACTGCTTTAACTTCTGCAAATTCTTTTTTCACCAGTTGCTCCATAAGAGAGGAACGATCAATATTCAATTCATACGTTTCGTCTTTTTCTTCGTCAAATTTTCCCGTTCCGTCAATACACATCTTTCCCCCGAAACCCATCTTACTGCAACTATGATCCAGTACATCCATCGGGCCGTTGCTAAACGTAACACCTGTTACTACATTCAGGTTTTTAAAAACATATCTTGCCAGTGATTCATAATCTTGGATCTTCACTCCTTCATCTGCGATCACCAATATTTTATTGAACATCATCTGTCCGGCCCCCCACATGGCATTCATCACTTTTTGTCCCTGGCCAGCATATTCTTTTTTAATCTGCGATATAACAAGATTATGAAATACTCCTTCCACCGGCATATCCATATCAATGATCTCCGGAACCAATGTCATCTTTATCGGCGCTAAAAAAATTCTTTCAGTTGCTTTACCCAACCACGCATCTTCCTGTGGTGGAATACCCACGATGGTGGCCGGGTACACGGCATTCTTTTTATGTGTAATGGCCGTTATATGAAATTTAGGATACCAGTCCGGCAATGAATAATAACCCGTATGATCACCGAAAGGTCCTTCCCAAATCATTTCTTCATTGGGTTCCACATAGCCTTCAATAATAAAATCTGCATCGGCCGGTACCTCAATCTCTGGTTGGGTAATACATTTAACCAACTCCACTTTTTTCCTGCGTAAAAATCCGGCGAGCATGTATTCATCCACATTTTCCGGTAAAGGTGCAGTGGCACTGTATGCATACACGGGATCTCCACCCAATGCAACCGCCACAGGCATACGCTTGCCTAACTTTTTATACTCATTAAAATGTTTGGCACTTACTTTATGTTTATGCCAGTGCATACC
>JACPOD010000005.1 GCA_016185185.1 Sphingobacteriales bacterium
CAACATTGCTGTCACACTGAGCTTGTCGATGTGTTGTTCAGCATTTGCACCTCCTCTCATCAAGGCTTCGACAAGCTCAGCCTGACAAACGCCACTATCCATTCAACCCCTTCACAAACTCTCTCACCATTTTCATATCCTTTACACCCGGACTGCTTTCAAACTTACTGTTGATATCCACTGCAAACAATGCTTTGGCTACCGGCTCCTGTGCAAAGAATTTTAAGTTGCTTATATCTTCCGGGTCAATACCACCGCTCAGGAAATAGGGCTTACCAATTGTTTTGCCCTTCAGCAAATTCCAGTCAAACTTTTTTCCTGTACCACCATATCCCACACCCAGCGTATCAAACATAAACATGTCACACACATCCATAAAAGGCTTAATCATGTATTCAATATTGTCGTTCTCACTTATGCGAAAAGCTTTTACTACTGACACATAATCCGCAATCTTCTCACAATACTTCGGCGTTTCATCTCCATGCAACTGCACCATACTTAACCGGCATTCATCCACCATATGTATCACTTCTTCAATCGGTGCATTTACAAACACACCAACTTTATTAATGTTCGATATGCGTTTAATCTCGGTTATGTTTAACGACTTAAACACATACCGCGGACTTTTGGCATAAAAAATAAATCCAGCAAAGGCAATTCCCATATTGGCCAGTTCTTCCACCTGGCTTAACTGGGTCATTCCGCAGACCTTTACCCGCATGCCCCCCCGCCCCCTAAAGGGGGAGTTGGCAACCTCACTACTATTTTCATCCTCATTCATTTTTTTACCCGTTTAATTTTAAACAGGCTTTCATTATTATTTGATAGAGTATTTTAACCTGTATTTTTTATTACTCCCCTTTAGGGGTTGGGGGCCTCAACGCCATCTTAAACTGCATCACCAAAGCCAGGTCTTTTACTCCCGGTTCTTTTTCAAAGCGGCTGTTGATATCTACTCCAAAAAAGTCGGGATGTTTAAATCCTTTTACTTTAGCAGCATCTTCCATTCCAATTCCACCACTCAGGAAAAATGGTTTTTCAATTCTTGCTTTACTCAATTGCTTCCAGTCAAATTTTTCACCAGTGCCGCCATACAGCGTTGGCACTTCTCCCCCCTTGGGGGAGTTAGAGGGGGCCGCAGTATCAAACAAATAATAATCACACACCTCATCATATTCACTTACCAATTCATCAATATCCTGTTTATAATCATTACTCATCCGGAAAGCTTTTATTACTTCTATATTCTCCGAAATTTCTTCGCAAAGCTCAGGTGACTCATCTCCATGCAGCTGCACAATATCCAGCGAATAATCATCTACCTGTTTCATTATCTCATCATAATCTGCATTTACAAACACACCTACTTTCTTGATATCAAAATCAGCATTGCTTAATTCGTCTTTGGAAATTTTGTCAACCACATATCTTGGCGAACCTTTAAAAAAAATAAACCCTGCATAATCTATATTAAGTTTATCTAATTGCTGCAATTGCTTTAACTGAGTTATACCGCACACTTTAATATTCATAATAAACCTTTTTGAATGCGACTATCAAGCTTTTGACTTCATCGTTAATTTTTAATCACCTTCGTGTCCCTTGTGCCTTCGTTGTGTACCTCGTGGTTAAAAAATTTTACCACAAAGAGCACAAAGAAGAATGCTGATAGTGCATTATATTGTTATTTTTTTAATTTCTTCACAAACTCCCTGAATGCTTCTCCCGGGTTTTCTTCTTTCATAAAATTTTCACCAATCAAAAAACCAAGAAAGCCGTGTTGTTTAAACAAATTGATATTATCAACCGAACTGATACCACTCTCTGCCACTTTAATTTTACCGGCAGGAATTTTTTCTGCCATCCTCAGACTTCTTTCAATATCCACTTCAAAGGTCTTTAAATTACGGTTATTAATACCCACAATTTCTGTGTCGTCACAAATATGCTCCAGCTCTTCTTCTGCATGAAGCTCCAGTAACACTTCCAGGTTCAGACTCTTGGCATAAGCTGCCAATTGTTTCACTTCTGCAGGTGTTAAGCAGGCCGCTATTAATAAAATCACATCGGCACCCATGGCTTTTGCTTCAGCTATCTGGTATTCCTCCACAATAAAATCTTTACGGAGAATGGGAATTTGATTCACTCTTGCCTTCATCAAATCATCTGTACAGCCGCCAAAAAACTTTTCATCCGTTAATACCGATAAACCCGATGCACCATTCTTAGTATAGGCCGTAGTTACCGTTACAACATTTGCTTTATCATTAATAATTCCTTTGGAAGGAGATTGTCTTTTATATTCAGCAATGATTCCTGTCTTTGTTTCATCCAGCAAAGAATTTTTTAAAGACAGGGTATTACGCAGAAAAGCAGGGCTATTCTCCAGCTCAGCCAGCGGCCGCATGGCTTTACGCTTAAGAACATCCACTCTTTTATAAGCTATAATCGTTTCTAAAATATCCATAACGACCCCTCCCACCTCCCCAACGGGGAGGATTTTGATTTTTGTTTTTCAATTTTGTTTCGAATCATCATTCAACAGCCGATTCTAAATTCATCAGTTGATAAAAAGCACTTCAGCCAAAGTCCCCCTTTGGGGGATTTAGGAGGCCTGTAATGCTACTAGTTTTTGTAATGACTGGTAAGCACGGCCACTTTCCAAACTTTCCACTGCTTTACTATAGGCTTCGTCATACGTGTTAAAATTACCGGTACAGTTTAACGCCATAGCAGCATTGGCCAGCACTACGGCATTTTGTGCCCAGGTTCCATCTCCTTTCAAAATCTTTAAAAATATTTTAGCAGCTTCTTCAACGGTATTGCCACCCTGCAGGTCATGTGCCATAACCATTCTTTTTCCTAATTGCTCTGGCGTTAATACCTGTTCCCCTTTATTGGTGATTACTTTGGTATCGTTGGTCAGCGATATTTCATCATAGCCATCCAATCCATGAATGATGGTAAAAGAACGGTCTGTTTGCTGCAACAGGTAATTATAAATACGGGCCATTTCCAAACTATATACACCCACTAATTGATAAGGTGGAAATGCAGGATTCACCATCGGACCGAGCATGTTAAAGAAAGTACGCATACCCAAATTCTTTCTTATCGGTCCAACTGTTTTTAATGCCGGGTGAAATAATGGAGCATGTAAGAAACAAATATTGGCTTCCTCCACTTCTTTCTTTAGCTGGTCGTTATTGCTTTTAAATTTATAGCCTAACTGTTCCATTACATTAGACGCACCACTTATGGCAGAAGCACCGTAGTTACCATGCTTGGCAACTTTTTGTCCCGTACCTGCCACAATAAAACAACTGAGGGTGGAGATGTTGAAGGTATTTTTTCCATCGCCCCCGGTACCTACAATATCAATCACTTCAAATCCATTCATATCTACTTTTACACATAATTCCAGCAATGCATCCTGGAAACCCTGTAACTCTTCGATGGTAATGCTGCGCATCAGGTACACTGTCATGAATGCTGTTACTTCATGTTCATTGTAAACACCTTTGCCAATATTGAGCAACACTTCATATGCATGGTGGCGGCTGAGTGTTTTGTGTTCGAATAAATATTGTAAAATCTTTTTCATACTCATTATTTAATAAGATCCACTCCAGTTTTTAAATCAACAGCCATAATTTTTTCTTTTAATTCATTCATCATCGCTTCCTGTTGTAGCAGCTTTGTTGCTGTAGCCTTGTCATATTTATTATTCAAAATATCGCCGCATAAGGCAGCCAGTTCTGCTGAGAGTTGTTCACCTAATGTAAAGTTCTTTTGAAAATGCGTATAGTCCCAGGTGTTGTTTCCATGATAGGTGTAGATATACAAATGAGGAGCTAAAAGACGATCTATGGTACAACTGGCTTCCACTGCATCTTTAAAAGCGGTGTCTTCTGCTTTTGGTAAAGCCGCATAACAACAATTTTCATTGATAATAGATTTCTTTACCAACACCGTTCCTTCCCAGTTACGCTGAAAAGAAAGATAAGCCTTCCCATCTGTATGATCGTAAATGATCCAGTAGCCAAGAAAACAAACATCTGCCTCCTCTTGCTGTAATGATCTCAACTGTTCTTCTAACCGGTTGGCTGCAAACCAATCATCATCATCCCACTGGCAAAACAATTCTCCTTTTGCTATCTCAATTGAATAGTTTCTTAACTCACCCAAACTTTGTTTTGGAACTGCAGGTACTTCAATAAAGCGGATTTCTTTATTGCCCTTCTTCTGAACAATTACTTCAGCAATACCTGTATTATCACTTTCATAAACGATCACTAATTCTTTAGATGAATGAGTTTGTGCTTCAAAACATGCAATAGCCCGGCTGAGCATGGCTGCTGAATTTTTTGTGATGCACAAACAGGATATCATCTGGTTTAAACTCATTGTTATTGCTTTAACCAGTTTCTCAGAATATCTTCTCCTCTAGGCGTTAATACACTCTCCGGGTGAAATTGTACACCCTGCACATCATATTTTTTATGCTGCAACGCCATTATCATTCCCTGTTCATCTTCTGCAGTAATTTCTAATTCGGAAGGAAACCCCTCTTTACTCACTACCCAACTATGATAACGGCCTACTTCCAATTCATCAGGTAATCCATCAAACAATCTGCTTCTTGCTTCTAACTTCTTACCTCCCACTTCAATCTTCGTAGCTACTCCATGATAAACTGTTGAAAGATTGATCAGCGTTCCACCAAACGCTTCGCCAATTGCCTGGTGACCTAAGCAAACTCCTAATATAGATTTAGTAGCTGCATATTCTTTTATCAACGGCAATAACAACCCAGCTTCAACCGGAATACCGGGACCCGGAGATAAAACAATTTTATCATAGTCTTTTACTTTCTCCAAGGGAATCTGATCGTTGCGGTACACATCCACTTTTGTATGTGTTATCTTCTCCACTAAGTGAACAAGATTGTAAGTAAAACTGTCGTAATTATCGAATACTAATATTTTCATAAAACCCTCCAAACCTCCCTAAAGGGAGGCTTTTACTGATTAACTATTTTGAACTATTTAATAAATTTTCAACTATAGAATTTATTTCATCTAATACTTTATCTGTTGCTGCCATTACCTCTTCATTTTTAAACCGCTTTACTTTATATCCCCATGAAATCAAATCATCTTCCCTTTTTTTATCATACTCTTTAACCTCTAATTTTTCATGTACTGATCCATCCAACTCGATAATCAGTTTTATTTTATGACAATAAAAATCTGCAATATAAATCCCCAACGGATGCTGCCTCCTGACCTTTAATCCTTTTACCCCATTTTTTAAATATCCCCACAATAACATCTCTGCATCTGTCATATTTCGTCTGAGATCTTTTGCCAACTCAAAAATCAAATGCCCGGCTTCATTAAACATTCCATCTTTTTTGAATGGAGAATTATGTTTCTTTTGCTCAGTCATTGTACAAAATTTAATAAAGCACCTCAGTCGTAAGTCTCCCTTTAGGGAGATTTAGAGGGTTTCAGCTGCTTCTATTGCTTTCTTTAAGGCTCCTAACTTATTATTCACTTCCTGCAATTCGCTTTCTGGTTTGCTGGCAGCTACCACTCCGGCACCTGCCTGGTAAGTCATGGTATTATTTTTACTCAGCAGTGTACGAATCATTATGGCATGATTACAACTACCATCAAAACCCATAAAGCCAATACATCCGCCATAATAGCTCCTGGCTGTTGGTTCTAAGGAATCAATAATTTCCATTGCTTTAAATTTAGGAGCACCGCTTAATGTACCTGCGGGAAAAGTAACAGCCATTAAATTAAATGGATTAAATCCTTCTCTTACTTTACCACTCACTTCGCTTACCAAATGAATAACATGACTGTAATACTGCACCTGCCGGTAATGATCCACTTTTACTTCATCACACATACGGCTTAAATCATTTCTTGCTAAATCAACCAGCATTACATGCTCTGCATTTTCTTTGGTGTCTTTTAATAAACGTTCTGTTTCCCTGGCATCAATCTCATCATCACCGCTTCTTTTAAATGTTCCGGCGATAGGATGCACAATCGCTTTCCTCCGTCCGAACGGGTCATCCGGGCGGGCATTTTGTATAATGAGTTGTGCTTCGGGTGATGAACCCATCAGTTTATAATCACCATAATCAAAAAAGAATAAATAAGGTGATGGATTGATATTTCTTAATGCACGGTACACATTAAACTCGTCCCCGATAAAACTTTGCTGAAAACGGCGGCTTAATACGATCTGGAATACATCTCCACGGAAACAACTTTTTATTCCTTCACCCACCATTTGTTTATAATCCTCATCATTCATGTTTGATGTTTCCGTTCCTTTTATTTTGAAAGGGTAAGTGGGTACATCTTTACTCTTAATCAATGACTCCACCAGCGACAAATCACTTTCAATTCCGCTAATTGAATTTTCGCAAATGTATAATTCGTCTTTAAAATGATTGACCGCAATTACATACTGGTACAAACGATACCGCATCAATGGAATAGCAGGCTGCAAGGAACCTGACTTCAATTTGATCGTATCAAAAAACTGGATGGCGTCATAAGTAGTATATCCAAATAAACCTTGTGCCGTCCTTGCCGCTTTATCGGTTAATTTATTTACTTCAAAACGCTGCATAAACTCCCACATAATGACGGGTACATCACTCACATTTTTAATAGGAGCCTTTTCCGGAGGCAGTCCCGGAATCTTAAACTCAATATTTTTTGTACTACTGATTTCAATACCACCAATAGCATTGATACCAATAAAAGAAAAACTGTTTTCAGCTGCATGCGAGTCCGTACTTTCCAGCAGCACTGTATCCCGAAAACGGTCACGTACCCTGAGGTATATACCTACAGGTGTATACACATCTGCCAGCATCTTTTTTACCGTGGTTGTTATTTGAATCTTCTTCATAGTCTGAACCATGATTTTTGGGATTTTATGGATTAGGACGAAACCAATTTATATCCAACCCGTTTCCCGTTATTAATTTTTATCCTGAACCGTTTTCTTTCCTTTCAATCCTCCAAATCCAATCAATCCCGGTTCAGACAAACAAAAAGCCCCGATATTATCGGGGCCTGAATATGCTTACAATAAACATAGTAATAACATTACAGCCCCTTTAGAGTTGTATGCCACCACCAATGATTATTTTGTATTTGCTGTTTCATTACTCCACAAATATGAGGGCAAAATTTCATTTCTACAAATAATTTTTAAACAGAGAGCTAACATATCTTAGTATTTTTATAAGCGGTCAGATTGTATATAAGATTAAAGTAGGGTCAAATTTTACCCGGAACACTTAGCAGTAATGCAAGGTTTTAAAAATTAAACTAATTTCATAAATCTTTAATCTTAACGTAATGAAACTTGCAATTTTTGGAGCCTCCGGACAAGTGGGATTACAATTAATCAAACAGGCTGTTTGGCGTGGGCACACCGTAAAGGCATTTGGAAGAAATGTGTTTACGATTAAATTTGAAGATGAAAAACTGGAATTGATTAAAGGCGCCGTATTTGATGAAAAAGAAGTTTACGACACTATTAATGGTTGCGACGCTGTATTAAGTACACTAGGCGGCAGTATTGATGGCGAAGATAAAACCCGTTCACTTGGTATTAAAAATATAACTACCCAGATGAAGAAAGCCGGTGTTAAAAGAATTATTGCTGTGGGGACATATGGTATATTAAATATTACAGATGATAAGTTAATAATGGAAATGGATAGCTATCCAAAACAATTCCTGGCTGTAGGCCAGAAACATTTAAAAGCACTTCAATACCTGAAGGAAAGTGAACTTGACTGGACATTTGTTTGTCCCCCCGCCATTGTTGATGGTGGGCCAAAAGGGACTTACCATCTAAATAAAAAATTTCCCCCCGCGCCAAATACCATGAAGATAAGCTCAGGCGACATAGCCCAGTTTATGCTAAACGAATTAGAGAAGAATAACTACATTCAATGTAAGGTTGGTATTTCTTTCTGATTATTCATGCACCACCATTACGGGTATCTTGCTGTGAAATACAATTTGCCTGGTATGACTGGGCATAAACAATTTATGCAGTAAATTATGTTTATGGGGTACAGCTATGAGGATATTAATTTCATTTTCTTCCACATAGCGGCTTAACCCTTCCTGAACATTATAATCTTCTATAAAATGATATTCAGGTGACCAGGACTGAAACATTGCTTCCATTAAACTTGACTGGAATGGTGTATCTACGGTTGCATACTCATGATGATAATCCACATTTACAATATGAAGCCGGGCACCGGTAGCGGCGAGGAAACGTTTAACCTGTGTGTCGGGTACATTTTCAACCACATTTCTGAAATCAGTTGCAAGCGCAACTTTAGTTACTTCTTTAAAACGGCATTTTTGCGGCACAATGATCACGGGTATTTTAGTATTACCGGCCACATCCAATGTATTGCTTCCAATCAATAACTCTTTTACTTTACCCGAACCTGTTAAACCCATTATTATTAAATCTGTACGGAAATTCTGCGCAAAAACATTGATCACACCACTTAAAATTCCATTGATCACCAGGTATTCTAATTTTACCAATGGGATTTCTAATTCAATTACTTTCTTAATACTTGCCAGTTCTTTTATATTAATTTCTTTTACGCCTTCATCTGTCAATTCAAGTCCTTTATCTACAGGATGAACTACAGGATACTGATAAGCATGTAACATCATAACTTTCGCACTAATCTGAACAGCTAATTGGGATGCATACCGTACAGCGTTTATGGATGCATCAGAAAAATCAACAGGAACAAGAATGGTTTTCATAACAACTTATTTACTGCACTAAGCTATTTTATGCAGCCGCTTTTAGCACTGATTTTACTCACTAAAAACAAAGAGTTTTATCATAAATCTCTCAACAGGGTCACTATTTTTTCGTCATTTTACTTAAATTACCGGATGAAATGGTTACTCCTCCTCCTTACCAGTTTTGTTATTTCGATAACCGGGATAACACAGATCAACCGGCAAAACATTACTATTGTAAGGGACAGTTTTGGTGTTCCTCACATTTTCGCAAAAACGGATGCCGAAGCTTCTTATGGATTGGCCTGGGCTCATGCCGAAGACGATTTTAAAACTATACAAACACTGGTTTTATCCGGAAAAGGTTTACTGGGAAAAGCTTATGGTAAACAAGGCGCACAGGCAGATTATGTGATAGCATTACTACGTTGCCACGAAATTGTTGAAGAAAAATACAATACTTTATCCCCTGAGTTTTTAAAATTAATCAATGGATATATACAGGGGCTGAATGATTATGCACAAGAACATCCGGAAGAAGTACTGGTTAAAAAAAGTTTTCCTGTTACTGAAAAAGAATATTTAACTGCTGCTACATTTTCTGTTTGTTTAATTACTGGTGTTGATAAAGTAATCGCTTCTGTTTTTGGGGGTAATGTTCCTGTTATACCGGGATTTTCTTCGGGTGGTTCCAATGCATTCGCCATCCATCCTTCTAAAACAACAACCGGCGAAGCATTCCTTGCTATTAATGCCCATCAGCCGTTAGAAGGGCCTGTTGCTTTTTATGAAGCACATATGACCAGTGAAGAAGGGTTAAATATTTTGGGAGGCACATTTCCCGGTGCTCCCTGTATTTTACATGGAGTGAATGAAAACATTGGCTGGGCACATACGGTAAATTATTTTGACAAAGCAGATGTATATCAACTGCAAATGAATCCGGCCAATAACAACCAGTACAAGTTTGATGATAAGTGGGTTGATTTAGAAATGAAAAAAGTAAAATTAAAAGTTAAGGGAGTACCTGTTACAATTCATAAAAAAGTTTACTGGAGCAACTATGGAGCTACCATAAAAACTGCCAAAGGTGTTTTTGCCATTCGCATTGCAGCTAACCAGGGTATAAAAGCGCTGCAGCAATGGTACGAAATGGATAAGGCAAAAAATTTTACTGAATTCAGATCTGCTTTAAATATGATCGGCATTCCGATGTTCAACATCATGTATGCTGATAAATATGATACCATTTTTTATGTAAGCAATGGGAAAATGCCGATTAGAAATCCATCGCCGGAATATAACTGGCGAAGTACTTTGCCTGGTAATACATCCAAAACATTATGGACAGATTATTATCCCTTCAGCTATTTACCACAATATATTAATCCGTCAGCCGGCTTTCTTTACAATACCAACCACTCTCCATTTTTGGCTACAGAAAAAAATGAAAATCTTAACCCGGGCGATTACGATAAAAATGTTGGCTGGGAAACCTATGACAATAATCGCAGTGCAAGATTTTACGAATTAATCCCCAAGAATGAGAAAGTAGATTTTGAAACGTTTAAGAAAATAAAATTCAACCGGCAATTACCCGCTACACTTTATTACCCGTATAAAATAGATTCTCTTTATTTGATGAATGCCACAGATTATAAAGGAGCAGAAGAAATTATAACACTACTTCAGCAATGGAATAAAAATGCTGCGTCTGATAATGCCGGAGCCGCTGCTTTTTTAATGTTATACAACCACCTGGCAGAGAAACTAAAAGGGCAGGCACCAAGAGCAGTAACAAAAGCTGAACTGCTGGAAACAGTTCAGCTCATAAAAGAATATCAACTTAAATATTTTGGTAAGACGGGCATTGCGCTTGGTGATTATCAAAAACTGGTTAGAGGTAGCTATGAATTTCCATTAGGAGGTATACCGGATGTATTAGCAGCAATGGGTAACGTACCGTATAAAAATGGCATGGTGAAGAATGATTATGGCGATGCTTACATTGAACTGGTTCGCTTTCCTAAAAACGGCTTACCTATTATAGAATCTGTAAATGCTTTTGGTGCTTCCAATCATCCCGACTCGCCCCATTACAAAGACCAAACTCCGTTATATCTTCAGCAAAAAACAAAGCATATGAGCTTGGATAAAGTAGTTGTGATGAAAAATGCAGAACGGGTTTATCATCCGGGAGAGTGAGAATAGTCCGAAAGTCGGTAAGTCGGGAAGAAAGAGATTTGTAGCTATATTATTTTTTTGATATCCCGATAACGATACAGATCCAACCAAGGATGAATGACAACCCTCCTAATGGAGTTATAGCTCCAACCCAATTCATCCCTTCAATATGCATTGCTCTAAATCCGGTAAGCAGGTATAAACTTCCACCAAAGAGAATCATACCAGCTATAAAAAGTTTCCCGGCATTATTGATCCATTTGTTTGGATATTCTTTGAACAAGATACCTGTGGCAAGCAATGCAAATACATGGTAAAACTGGTAACGTACTGCTGTTTCAAAAATAGTTAAGGCATCTGCTGGTATTTTTTCTTTTAATGCATGTGCCCCAAAAGCACCCAATACAACCGAAAGGGCCCCAATAATAGCTGCTGTTTTTAAAAAAGCTTTATGCATATTGCCGGATTATTTTTTTGAAGTTATCGTTGCTGAGATAAGCTGTATTGAAATGATAGACGGCTTTTTGGTAAAATAGTTCTCTGTCGTTTAATTTTTCACCGATGTAATCTTTTAAAGTATGATCGGTCAATCCTTTAATTAAAGGCCGGGTTTCCTTTTCCAGGCTAAGGCGTTTTACCAGTTCATCAATATTGGTTTTTAAAAAAATCGTGATGCCATTTTGATTCATCTTATCCATATTATCAAAGAAGCAGGGAGTGCCGCCACCACAGGATAAAATGTACTTATCTTTTTTAAAGAATGAATAAAGTACTTCTTTTTCTTTCTTTCGAAAATAGGCTTCCCCTTTTGAGTCGAAGATTTGAGAGATTTTTATTCCTTCTGATTTTTCTATTTCTTCATCAAGATCATAGAATAAAAGATCATTAGCTTCTGCCCATAGTCTTCCCCAGTAAGATTTTCCCGTCCCCATAAATCCAATTAAAAAATACCGCATAGTAGTTTAGTTAATTACCGAGTGCAAGAGTGTAACAGAACAAAAGTATAATAGTAATTCAAATGACAACAACACAAATAAAAAAAATCCCACCGTTGTTACGATGGGATTTACTTTATAGTAACGAAAATTACTCTGCTTTAGCCTCATCTGAAGAAGGTGCAGCTGCATCGTCTTCCATTTTTTTCTTAAGCTCAGCAAGTACACCCAGGTCTCCTAAAGTTGTTTTTTCAACTTTACCCTGGATATCTTTTACCGCTTTTTTGGTACGAACCGCTTCAGCAGTTTTCTCTTTTCTTTCAGCATCTTTTTCTTCTGCTTTCACCTGTTCCCAAATACGGGAATGGCTTAATACGATACGTTTTTCGTTACGGTCAAATTCAATAACCATGAACTGAGCCGTTTCATCTGCCACTACTGTTTTGCCATCTTCTTTTCCAAGATGACGGTTAGGGGCAAAACCTTCCAATCCATAGGCTAAAGAAACGATCGCACCTTTTTCATCTTTACGGGTTACAGTGCCTTCGTGTATTGTTCCTACAGCAAATGTATCCTGTAAAGCATTCCAGGGATCTTCTTCTAATTGTTTATGACCTAACTGAAGTTTGCGGTTTTCTTTATCAATACCAAGAATGATGATTTCAATTTCCTGACCAACCTTAGTGTATTCACTTGGGTGATTGAAACGCTTTAACCAGCTCAGATCGCTGATGTGAATCATTCCACCAATACCGGTAGATAATTCAACAAACACGCCATAAGGAGTAATGTTTTTCACTAAACCTTTATGTTTACTTTCAACAGGGTATTTAGCTTCAATTTCACTCCATGGATCCTGTGTCATTTGTTTAATGGACAGGCTCATTTTGCGGCTGTCTTTATCCAGCGTTACAATCTTGGCTTCGTATTCATCATTTAATTTGAAGAATTCTTTAGCATTAATTGGCGTATTAGCCCATGTAATTTCACTTACGTGAACTAAACCTTCCACACCAGGCATAATTTCTAAGAATGCACCGTAGTCTTCGATGTTAACTACTTTACCTTTTACTACTTCACCTTCTTTAATGGTTTCTGGTAAAGTATCCCATGGATGAGGCGTTAATTGTTTCAGACCAAGACTGATGCGTTTTTTATCATCATCAAAGTCTAATACAACCACTTTCAGTTTCTGATCCATCTTTAATACTTCAGAAGGATGAGAGATACGTCCCCAGCTGATATCGGTAATGTATAATAAACCATCTAAGCCCCCAAGATCCATAAAGGCACCGAAGTCGGTAATATTCTTAATGGTTCCTTCCAATACCTGGCCTCTTTCGAGTTTGCCCATGATCTCTGCACGTTGTGCTTCAATATCGCTTTCAATAAGCGCTTTGTGAGAAACAACAGCGTTCTTAATGGTTTCGTTTATCTTAACCACTTTAAACTCCATTGTTTTACCAACAAACTGATCGTAATCAGTAACAGGTTTCACATCAATTTGAGAACCTGGTAAGAAAGTTTCCATACCAAATACCTCAACGATAAGACCACCTTTTGTTTTGCTGGTAACCAACCCAGTAACCACTTCGCCGGTTTTGTGTACTTCCACAATACGCTGCCATGCACGGGTAATGCGGGCCTGCTTGCGGCTGAGGTGAAGATTACCATCACGGTCTTCTTTTTCCACCACCATTACTTCCACCACATCGCCGGTTTTTAATCCTACAAGGTCACGGAATTCGTTAGCGCTGATCAATCCATCACTTTTAAATCCGATGTTGATCACCACATCTGTTTTTGTTACGCCAACCACAATACCTTCTACCATTTCGCCATCAGTAACTTGTTTAAAAGTTCCTTCGTAAACGGTATCGTACTTAGCCTTTTCTTCTTTGCTGTAAGAAGAAACATTGCGTTTGTCTACGCTCCAGTCAAAATCGTCGTGAGCGGTTTGTAAACCACCGTAAGGTTTTGCCTCAACAGCAGTTTCTGCAGGTGCATTTGTTGTCGCTGTAGAAGCTTCAGTAACAGGCGTTACTGCTGCATTCTCCTGTGCATCAGCGTTTGAGCCTGCCTGTCCGGTAGGCTGGTTAACAATTTCGTTTTCTGACATAAAATAATCCCGAAAGGGTTTTTATTTTCGGGGTCGCAAAGATAGGGCAATATGTCAGAATGGACAAGGAAAAGAAATTGGTTTTTCAGGCTCTGGAATAAACCGGCTAGCTACCCATTCACATCGATTAAACGCTTTTTGGGAGAAATTTGATATTTTAAAAATCGAGTAGAAATACTATAAAAATATTTACAGTAATTTCCACATTTTATAGGGTAAATATACTAGATTTGAGCCTGTATTGAGTTGCCTGCAACTATTATACTCCGATCTAACATCTTCCTTTCTGTAAAACCGACCCGCCTAAGAGTACCCTTTTACCTTTAATACAATGATATGAATTCAATGGAATTTAATCTGCTTTCTGATGCGGAGAAGCTTGAATGGTTATGGGATAAAAGTAATTTAATTAATGAAGTCCCGCATGAAAATTACAGGTTTATTAATTACAGGGTGGAAGAGTTTTATGTTCGGGTAAAATATCATCCGGATACCGATACTATTAGCGATATTGAAGCTATGGACGAAATTTAATTTCACAAAGTTTCAATACTACTAACTACCAGGCCCAAAATTTACCTGACATTTAAATCTATACCTGTGTTAAGCAATATTATTGGCAAGTGTATGTTTCTCTCTTTCCGGGAATCTAATCCGGTTAAGCCACCATTGATTACTTTAGTAATTGCTTTTATATCATCCAAATCTGCCAGCTGGTTACATTTACCATCGTTCTATTCAATAAAAGCTGCCTGAAGACCAATAGTAGTCTCCGTAAGTAAATCAGGATTTTCCAACAACCTTGTATCACCAAATATTTTTAAACTGACCTTTTTATAGGATTCTTCCCCTGTTGTTTGAATGGGCCCCCTGCCCCTGTACCTGAAACCATCTCCACTCTCAGGAGTTCCGTTGCCCATACGGTTAGCATATACAAAATTTGCCAGCTTTTGGAGGTTGTTGATATACTGGTTCGCTAATTCCAGTGTTTTAAAACGGGAGGGCCATATAAGCATCAACCTGTGGGGGTTGGTATAGTTCATATTTTCAACAGTAATTCTAAAGCCATTGCTTTCATGACAAACCTGCGCCATAAAATGTGCAATACGTAAAAAGGTATTAACCTTAAATGAATCACAAAGGTTATTGAAAGCTGTCAGCAAATTTTGTTGTTCAGATGGTTTAACGTTTGTGTCGATTAAATTCTGAAATGTTAGTTTCATTTCACTTATTTTAATTTTTTATATGAACTGTAAAAAGAAATATTTATAAGGGCTGGTCTTTAAAATAATGAAAGCACATCAAATTTCAGATCTATCAACCCTTCAAACTTTCCGGTATTAGTATTCCATTTTAACCGGAATGGCAGGTATAAATTTTGTGCTACCCGAAAACTCAATGAAAGATCAAACTTAAAAGCACTTTTAACTTCGTTCGGATATATGCCTTTTATGATATTTTGATACTCACCTCCGCCAAATACCTCAATTAGCGAAGACCCGTCAGATTTTGCTTTTGCCAAAACTTTATTAATACCGGCTTTTGCGCTAAAAGTAGTTCTGTTAAGTACTTTTAAAATATTAAGAGTATCCTGAGTAATGTTATAAAAAGCACCAGCATAAAAATCATAATTCCTTACTGAATCTTTTTTGGAACCAAATCCTGCAATAAATTCAAGTTTGTTATTGATCTTACTCCATTTATTATTACCATAATTTCCCTCGTAACCCCAGGTTAATAATGGGGCTCCGGAGATTTTCTTTTTTATATCATCATATTTGCCGGTAAGCTTTTCCCATTTGGCTCTCGCTGTTTCTATTTCCTCATCACTTATTAAGCCACTTAGTTTATTAAAGTCCAGTGTGGCGCTAAACTCCTCTATTTGCTTATCTGCTTTTTTACTTTCTTCTATATCGTTTGGTGCAGGGTTGGGCCGGTTGGCAATGGCATCTGCTGCATCCGTAGCTTTCTTTATATGAACAAGCACTTCCTCAATGTCAGAAGCTGATATCTCTTCATAGAAAAGTTTCCAATTTGTAACTCTTTTATTAATTAATGCAACAGTAAGAGAAGAATTAAGTTCACTAATTTTATTTTCTTCTCCCATTACAGCTCCTAATCCAATTTGAATGTTCCTGACCCATCGTAATTTTCTAAAAAACTTATCTTCCCTCCTGGTTGAATCAAAGATTCTTATTAATCCATAGATCGTTGATTTAACCTGCACCTCACCATCTCCCTGTTTAAGAATACCATTCTTTATTAATGCCTGGTAATATCCATTTCCGCCATTAAACAGATCCGTAACAATTGATTTAAAATTTTTATTGGGATCTGCAACATTTTCTTTGGCTACCTGTTTTGCTTTTTCTTTTTTTTCCTTAATACTTTTTGCCAGGTCTATAGCTCCATTTTGAGTGGCCCCCTTTATCGTAACCAGCAGCAACAGAAAAGGTATAAATATTTTTTTCAGCATAGTATTTATTTGACCTGAATTCGCAATGATTTTATGAATTTATCTTCTGTAATATCTGTTTCGTTTAAAATATTGCCAGATTGTATAAACTTTACATTAATCGTTGCAACATCTGCAGCAGGATCCTGAAACCCTGCAATCAGGGCAGTATATCTTTTGGGTTCAAGTTCAACAGATTTCGAACCACTTTCCTGAAAATGGATCGTTTCGTCTCCCACTTTAATAACAATCTGACAACCTTCACTATCCTGCAGCAAAACTTTTACATTTATTTTTGACATAACATATTTTTTTTGCCTGCTCTATATCCGTTTTCAGCTTCCCGTTTTTTTTGTCAATCCTTTATAAAATAAGAATTTTACCATTGGATATTTAAAATCATTGCTCCAAAAAAATTGGTTTAATGGTTAATGTTCCACTATTATTAAAACACGAAAAGTATAAACCGGGGATGGGGTTATTCTTACCTAAATTATATCAATCATCAAGTCAAAACAATACCTCAAACTGGTAATTAATAACAACATGGTAAAATTATTTTGGCATCAACTTACTTACAATGGTAGTTTCATCGTTTTTTAAAAGGGTATTTCCCCCATTTTGCAAGTAAAAAATTTTAAAACCTCCCTTTTTCACCCAATCTTTGCGCCATGATTACACAACATTTAATACAACTTTTTACAAGGGATCTTTCTAAATTAAGAGAAGAAATCAATTTATATACTGAAGAAGAAAAGCTTTGGGAAATTAAAGAAGGCATCAGCAACAGTGCAGGTAATCTCTGTTTGCATCTTTGCGGTAACCTGCAACATTTTATTGGTTCTGTATTGGGCGAATCTGGTTATATACGGAACAGGGAAGCCGAATTTAAACTAAAGAATATTGCCCGTACCAAATTACTGGATGAGATTGATGCCACCCTGTCGGTAGTAACAGATACCCTCGAACAGGTAAGTAAAAAAGACCTGGAAAAAGAATATCCATTACATGTATTTGGAGAGCCTATGAATACTGAATTTTTTTTATTGCACCTGGCAGGTCATCTTAATTATCACCTGGGGCAAATTAATTATCACCGGAGACTTATTTAGCAATTTCTTTTATTGCCGTAACCAGCCGGTCTAAATCTTTTAAAGAAGTATATACATGTGGTGTTACCCGCACCACGTGTATGTTTTCCCATTCAATGCCTACGGCATGAATTTTATATTTAGAGATCAGTTCGGCAGATACGTCTCCCGGTTTTTTTCCTGCAATGGCAATGGTAGCAATGGCACAACTCATATGGGGAGTTACTGGTTGCATAAAAGAAACTTTAGGCATGTCCTTTACTTTATTAACCCAGTAATCTTTTAAAAATCGCAAGCGGTCTTCTTTTCGTTTGTTTCCAATGCCAGTATGAAAATCTGCTGCTGTACCAATGGCCATTTCGCTGGCGAAGGAACGGGTACCCAGGCTTTCAAATTTCCGGATGTCGGTACCGTCAGGTTCATTATTACTCAGCAGGGCCCACACATTTTTTATTTTTTCTTTTTTAATGTATAGCATTCCGCTGCCAAATGGGGCACTCAACCATTTGTGCAAAGAAGTGGCAAAGTAATCGCATTCCAGGTCTGGTATAGCAAAATCAAAATGCCCAAACGTATGGGCACCATCAGCAATAACTTCTATGCCCCGCTTATGTGCTTCCTGCGCAATCTTTTTTACCGGCATTATTTGCCCGGTCCAGTTTATGAGGTGTGTTACATGTACAATTTTAGTTTTAGCGGGAAATGCATTGGCATACATTTTTACGATCTCCTCTTCATTTTCCATCGGCAATGGAAGATTGATCCAAACTAATTTTATACCTTCCCGTTTTTCTCTTTGTTTCCATGCATTGATCATGTTTGGATAATCCTGCTTGGTTAGCACCACTTCATCACCGGCTTTTAAATTCAATCCAAAGATTACTGTATTCAATCCTTCCGTAGCATTTCGGTTGATGGCTATTTCTTCAGCATTACATCCTGCCAAATCAGCAAGCTTGTTTCTTAATGCTTCTCTGCCCTGGTCTAATATCTGCCACATATAATAACTCGGGCCTTCATTCCAATACTGGTAATAGCGTATATGAGCATCCTGCACCACTTTAGGTTGTGGACTTACCCCGCCATTATTAAGGTTAAGAATCTCAGGCGAAACGGTATAGGATTGTTTCACCCAGTTCCAGAAGTCCTCATCGTTCAGTGCATCCGTTGGCGTTTGTGCATGAAATTTATCAAACTGCTTTACAGCTTCCGTTGTAAAACTATTATTGGCAAAAGATAAAAAACTTACGGTACCGGCTGCAGAAGCTAACCCTTGTAAAAAATGGCGGCGGGAATTCATGTCGTGTAGTTTGTATGAAGGGTATGAATTATCTTAAATCAAAAATCCCCCCATAAAGGGAGGACTTGCAGATTGACAAACACTAAAGCTACTCAACAAGCAAATGTTTTATTAGCCTAGTAAAAATGATGTACGTAGAAAAAAGTCTGTTGGTTTTATTACGGTGGAAAAGAAGATTCAGGAATCAGGAATAAGAAATAAGAAATGGGGGATAAGAAAATCATTCATCATTCATCAGAAATCCTGCATCCACCATCTGTCAACTGTCATCTACAAACTCCCCACCATGCAAACTTTTTCAATAGTAGGACTCTTGCTGCCACCTTTAGGTTCTATACTTACAGCAAAAGCACCGGCACCGGAAATATCTTTTTGGAAACTGGCTTCAAACTGCCCATTATTGTATTCAAACACACCCGCATCAACAGGTTTGCCATCCACCATACCCCATAATTGATATTGTTCGTTGGCAGAGAGCTGTGGCAGGTTGGCACTCAGCAGCAATACTTTTTTAGTTTGAGGTTGCCAGTATAATAAAATGAAGTTGCCATCTTTTGTTAAAGTATTGGGCTGATTGGTAAACGGATTATACGCTACTGCTTTTACTTCCACCCTTTTGGTAAAAATATCCTGTACCAACTGCATTTGTTTTTTATAGGCAGCATCAGCTTCTTTGTACTTTGTATTTTCTGCCAGTAATTGTTGCTGACTGTTTTTTATTTCAGCAATTTCAGTACGCAAACTTTTTTGCTGGCTCCACATCAGTACTGCCAGTGCCGACGTTAAAATCAATCCCCCAACCATGGCCGCTACCGCTACCCTGCTAAGAGAAATAACAACACCCCTGCTTTGCGGCATGGGTACTACAGGAGCCTCTTCTTTTTTACCCGATGCAAATAGTTGCGTTAAGTTCCTGTTCATCTCCTGCTCACTTATTACGTTACCACCTTGTGCATAATAAGAAATCATGGCCAGTTCAATCTGTTCGATCTCTCTGGCTACTTCCGGGTATTGCGAAGCATACATAGCTACTTCTCTCATTTCCGTTTCGGGCAATGAGCCGGCTACGTATAACTCCAGTTTACCAGACGATATGATCTCCTGAACTGTCATGCGCTTATCCTTCGTTAAATTGTTTTTTAAGTTCCATAATAGATGCCCTCAACCTTGTTTTTACAGTACCTACCGGCAAATTTAATTTTTCCGCCGCTTCACTATGACTGTACCCCAGCATATATACGGTATCCACCACCTGCCGCTGCTCAGCACTCAGCACGTTTAACATTTTACTTACACCAATCAATTCTGGTTTTGGTGATTCATTATGACTTTCCCTGATAAAACTTACCAGGTCAAAACTTTGATTTTTTTGCTGGTTTTTAAAGTCCCTGCTCCTGGTTTTATCAATGGCCATATTACGGCATATATTAAGCATCCAGGTAAACAAAGTGCCTTTGCCGGCATCGTAGGACTGGATATTGTTCCATACTTTGAGCATCGACTCCTGCAATACATCCCTTGCCAGTTCCCCATCTTCGTTGAGTACTTTTTTTATGATACCCAGTAAAGCCTGCCCATAGTTTTTATACACCATCGCAAAAGCCTTTTCATCTTTTTGCTGAAGGCGGAAAACCAGATCTGCTTGTATGGGCAATGCCTGCTCCAATTTAATTTGTCATTATTCTGCATAAAGATATACGAAACAAGAATAAAGCTGGTTTTTGAGGAAGATGAAATTTTATACCAGCTTTTTTGCCCTGTAGCATCACCTGTTGTGTCACAAGCCTTTCATCGTTCAGTAATTCTGCTCAACAAATAGACAATCAACCGGTCACAAAAACTTCCTAATTTCAATCTATGGAATCAGCAATGAATTTTCACACCCGCAAATGGGTAAAACCCGAAGACCTTAACCCCAACCACAGTTTGTTTGGCGGAAGGTTATTGCAATGGATAGATGAAGAAGCTGCCTTATATGCCATCATCCAGTTAGAGAACAAACATATTGTAACCAAGTTTATTTCGGAGATCAATTTTATTTCTTCCCCAAAGCAGGGCGACATTATAGAAATTGGTATTATGGCCACGCATTTTGGAAGAACATCCTTAACCATGCAATGTGAAGTAAGAAACAAACTCACCCGGGAACAGATACTCACCATCGATAAAATTGTATTTGTAAACCTCGATGAAAACGGTAAACCGGTGCCGCATGGTAAAACAGAAATTACTTATGTAAAAGACAGGTTAAGTTCACCAGAATAAATGCATCATCATGTCCACCTATATTGATCTCAGCCATATAATAGAAAACGGATTGGTTACTTACAAAGGGTTACCGGCCCCAATTATTTGTGATTACCTCAGCAGGGAAAACTCAAAACAATTTTACGAAGAGGGAACCAGTTTCCAGATTGGGAAGATAGAAATGGTTAGCAATACCGGCACTTACCTGGACTGTCCTTTTCACCGTTTTGAAAATGGTAAAGATCTTTCTGAAATATCGCTGGAAAGTTTTACTGATCTTGAAGCGGTGGTTGTTCGGGTTCCTTATACCAAGGCATTAGCGGTAACAGCAGATGCTTTTAAAAACATAGCAGTAAAAAATAAAGCAGTGTTGGTACATACCGGCTGGGATATACATTGGAATACGGAACTCTACTATGAAAATCATCCTTTCTTAACAGCAGATGCAGCAGAATATTTAAAAGAAGCCGGTGCAAAATTAGTGGGCATTGACTCGCATAATATTGATGATACAAGAGGAAAAACAAGACCGGTACATACTACATTACTTGGCGCAGAAATTTTAATTGCAGAACATCTTTGTAATTTATCTTCTTTACCTAAAGATGGGTTTACATTCAGCGCTGTGCCTCCTAAGTTTAAAGGTGTGGGAACTTTTCCGGTAAGAGCAATGGCGAAGGTAGAAGTTATATAGCAAAAGTGGCAATTGCTTTTGCGGCAATCCAGCCAGTAGTCCATGCATTTTGAAAGTTAAATCCACCGGTAACACCATCCACATCTAAAATTTCCCCTGCAAAAAATAATTGCGGTATTTTTTTACTCTGCATTGTATTTACATCTACTTCGTTTAGCATAACGCCTCCGGCTGTAACAAACTCTTCTTTAAAAGTTGTTTTCCCTTTTACGTTAAAACTGCCATTGCATAAAAGTTGAATCAATTGGTTTTGCAATTTAGCCGGCAAATCGGCCCAGCGCATCTCATTTGTAATAGTGCATAGCCCCAAAAAATATTCCCACAACCGCTGTGGCAACAGGAAGGGGTTTTTATTTATAATTTTTTGCACAGACAATTGCTGCCGGTATAAAACAAATTTTTCCCGTAATGTATTTTCATTGTATGGAGGCAACCAATTAATTTGTATAGCAAACTGGTAACTGCCAGCTGCCAACTCCCTCGCTCCCCATGCACTCAGCTTTAATACTGCGGGGCCACTCATGCCCCAATGAGTTATTAATAATGGGCCCCGTACTTCCAGCTTTGTTCCGGCAATTTTTATTCTTACATCCGGCACACTTACTCCCATCAGTTCAGTAATCTTATTGTCCGGCATATTAAAAGTAAAGAGTGAAGGAACCGGCGGAACGATAGTATGCCCCAGTTTTTTTATCCAGTCGAATTGTGAAAGTTTTGGGAAACCCCCACATGCCAGGCAAATATAGTTAGCAACTTTACGTTGGCCATTTATCATTATAATTTCCCAACCACTACTTGTCTTCTGTAAACTGTCAACAGCTGTGTTCATCAAAATTTCCACCCCATACTTATTTGTTTCCCTCAATAAGCAATCAATGATCGTTTGCGAAGTATCAGTAACAGGAAACATTCTTCCGTCTGTTTCCGTCTTTAGTTTTACGCCTCTCTCTTCAAACCATTGAATAGTATCTGCAGTAAAAAATTGATGAAAAGCTTTTTTTAAAAAATTAGCACCCCTGGGGTAGTTTCTTATCATTTCATTAATATCAAAACAACTATGGGTAACATTACATCTTCCGCCACCGCTAATTTTTACTTTTGCTAACAGTTTATTTGACTTTTCAATAATAGTAACTTTCAAAGCAGGATTCATCCTGGCAGCATTTACGGCACAAAAAAAACCGGCTGCTCCACCACCAATAACGATCAGATGTTTCTGCAATGCTTAAAATTTGTTACAAATAAAGAGTATTTTTATTTAAGTTCGATCAATTCAATGCTATGGCCAGTGTCATCACTAAAAAAGAATTACAGCAACTTCCTGTTATTCCCTACGAAAAAATAAGGGACTATTTAAAAACAGGTCATATTTTCTTTAGTTCGGGTAGTTATACTTTTTCCGGAATCATACAAAGGCTTACAAAAAGTGTATGGAGTCACGTGGCCATCATTTATAAAGATGAAGAATTAGGGAGAGTAATGGTGCTGGAGGCTGAACCACAGGTTGGCATACGGCTTATCCCTTTATCTAAATATATACATGATTACAAGGGAACGAAACGACCCTATAAAGGACAAGTAGTTATTGCACAACTAAACTTTGAACTGGAAAAACAGAACCTGAACAAAGGCATTAGTTTTGGCCTGGATGAATTAACGAGACCATATGATAACTGGGAGATCATTCGCATTATGCTTCGTATTTTATTCCGCACCGGTAAAAAAGAGAAGAACCGCAGTTATATATGCAGTGAGTTAGTAAGAGATGCTTTTGTAAAAGCAGGAGTATTAATTAAAATGCACGACAGCTATATAAGTCCACAGGAAATATGGAAGGACGAAAGAGTGGTAATGAAATACCGTGTATTATAACTATTTTTCTTCGTGATAATCCTCTTCCGTATTGATCTGCCAGATATTTTCTTTATCCGTTACACCGCTGATGATATTATCCACAGCCGTCATAGCAGTTAACATACTATGATCGGAATTATTATACTTATGCATTCCATTTCTGCCAATAGGATATAGGTTTTCAAATTGTTTTAAATAATTTTTCAGTACATCAAATTTATCATACGATCCGTAATAGGACGGGTAGGCTTTTTCTTCCCGCAAGATGGTGCTGTCAATCACTTCGGATTTATCAATAATACCAATCAGGTGCAACTCTTCTGTAGCAAAGCGCATAAATTCATCATCTTTTTTATTCCACAGTTCATCTCCAATGTTACAAAAATATTCGAGCCCCAGCCAAACCTTCTCCTGGTCATTTACCATAAAAGGGCTCCAGTTATTAAATATTTGCAGCCGCCCCAGTTTAACTTCTTTCTCCTGGATATAGATCCAGTTGTCCCGTATCATTCCTGCTCCGCTAATATCTTTTACTTTTAATTTATTCACCAGCAATCCTACGGTAATAAAATCCCGGTACATTAATCCATTATTCACTTCATTAATTTCATTCGCAATTTTTGCATTAGCCATTCCATTAATAAAATCTTTAACAGCCATCGTTGAAAAAAAATAATCCCCTTCCCAGTTGGTTATAGATTCATTTGCATCTTTTGTTGTTACAGCGCTGATAGTTTTATCATCCGCTGTAACTCCATCAACTTTTTGATTATAATGTATTTCACCACCCATCGCCATTATCTTGTTTGCTACTTCTTCCCATAATTGACCGGGGCCATACTTTGGGTAAAGAAACTGTTCAATCAAACTTGTTTCGGTATTTTTCTGGCGAACATCCTTTGTACTGCTGAACATAGCTTTCACAGCATGAACAATAGCTTTGCTTACAGACAATCCTTTTATACGCTGTTTACCCCATTCCGCCGAAATATCTTTGCAACTTACCCCCCACACTTTTTCCGTATAATCTTTAAAGAAAGTGAGATACAACTCTTTGCCAAACCTGTTGATGAAGAAATCTTCCAAACTTATTTCTGGCTTAACAGGTGCAAGTCTTGAACTGATATAAGAAACCCCGATCTTAATGGTATTCCAGAAACCAAGTTTCTTTAATGTATCTATTGATAATTTTATCGGGTATGGAAAAAATTGTTTTTTAAAATAGATTCTCGATAAGCGGCTTCGTACCAGCATCACTTTATCACCATTGGCTGCATGCTGCGTTAACAGCTCATCAGGAACATGATGGGTTTTATTTTGATAGGTAATGTCTAGTGCTTTACCTGCTTTATCCGTTTCTACCGGTAAAATATCAAGCCACCATTCAATAACCCGGTCTGATTTTGAAAAAAACCGATGCCCTCCAATATCAATTCTGTTACCCTTGTAGTTTACTGTTTTCGCCAAACCGCCTGCATAGGAAGATTGTTCCAGTACAATTGGCTTTATATCTGTACGCTTCAGCAGCTCATATGCTGCTGTTAATCCGGCCGGCCCTGCTCCTATTATAATTGCTTTACGCATTAATTGGTTTAGAAAGATTTATATAATATAAACTAATGCCGGCGAAGATAAGCTCTGCAAGGGTTAAGTCAAAAGGAAGAAATTTTAATCTGATAGCAGGCAGGCATAATTCAGCAATAAAGTATAGCAAAAAAGAAAGTATAAAAAGAGCAGAAGTATCCATGCTCTTTATTTTCTTTCGGAATAACAGCAACAAAAAAACAAATCCAGCTATAGTAATAATCATTAAGTCTTTTGCAAAAAGTTTAACCTGCAAAAAACGATAAACCAGTCCACGCACTGAAGAATCTTCAGAAATATGCCAGTAAGGAGATGTTTTAATAACAGAAGAGCCTTCAATAGAGCTTGAATAGTTTAACTCCTCATAGGAAAAGGATACAGCTGATTTAAAATATTCATATCCCCAGTCTTGCATTGCATGAGAATACTCTTTCCAAATCCATAATGATCCTGATAAATATTCAACGCTGAAATACAAAAACAGTAACCCGCTAAATAAACTGATTATTTGCCACTTCTTTTTAATAAGCAACGGTAAAATAAATACAATAGCAACAGGACGTAACAGAAACAGAAAAGCAAATATGATTGCTGTGATTACGTTATTAATAACACCCTCTTTATTAAAGCAATAAAAAAGTATCCCAAATAATAATGCATAAAAGATGTACGATTGTCCTGCAATACCGTGAAAAGTAAAACATTGCGAACATCCTATTACTACAAATCCAGTAAACAAAATCCAGAAATGAATTTCCCTGTCTTTTTGATAGTGATAAAAGCCTGCTATCATTAGCAACAAAGCTGTTACTTCACACCAAAACCATACAACAGATACTGTTTCAAAAGAAAAATCGTTTACAGGCATGAGTAGTTCGAGGAAAAATGGGGTTACTGTATTCCTGTTAACCGCTGCATAAGGAGTGTCATATAAATCAAGGTACTTATCGCCGTCTTCTTTAACCCATTTGTAATAGTAAGGTGATACATCTTTTTTATGTTCAAGTACCCTTGATCCAACAATTCGGTTGCGTAAATCAACAGAAGCAAATTGTTTTTTAATTAATGACGTAGTAATAATCTGAAAAATAAAAATGATTACTGCTCCCAGGCTAAGGATTGGAAAAATTTTATGAAGCAAACCTTTTGCAGTACTCGAATTTGTCATTAATAATAGGAACTGTTTAAAGCAGTGTTCTCTTTTTCCGCCTTTTCAATTTCAGCAAAGGAAGACAAGATATCCGCTTTACCTTTTTTTATACAAACGTTATGTTCATAATGTGCTGATACTTTCCTGTCTTTGGTTCGCACTGTCCATCCGTCTTCATCGTAAGTAACTTCTTTTACTCCGAGATTTACCATGGGTTCTATTGCAATCGTCAATCCTTCTTTTAGTTTGGCGCCACTGCCCCGTTTCCCAAAGTTGGGTACTTGCGGGTCTTCATGCAGACTTCTGCCCAATCCATGCCCAACCAGTTCTCTCACCACCCCGTATCCCCTTTTCTTTTCGGTATGATCCTGTATAGCAAATGCTATATCACCTACCCTGCTACCAGCCGTTGCTTTTTCAATGCCTTTATATAAAGATTCTTTTGTCGCTTTTAATAGTTGTAATACTTCTTCACCAGGGCTGCCAATAGCAAATGTATAGGCGCTGTCCCCATGAAACCCATTTTTATACACCCCTACATCCACACTAACAATATCACCCTCTTTCAAAGGTATGTCATTAGGAAATCCGTGTACCACAGCATCGTTCACGGATATACAGGTTGCAAAGGGATAGCCTTTATAATTTTTAAATGATGGGACTGCCTTATTAGCAGCAATAAATTTCTCAGCAATAGTATCCAGTTCTTTTGTTGTAACGCCTGGTTTAATAGCCTTGGCAACCTCTGCAATGGTTTTTCCAACAAGCAGGGCACTCTCCCGCATCAATTCAATTTCAGCATTTGTTTTATGATACAACATATTTGCTTATTTATTACAAAACCCTGGTGGTATTACCGCCAGGGTTGGATTAATCAATTTATTTAAACAATTACATGCTTACGGATGTAGTAGTTTGTCTTCCCTGTATCCTTCCGCTCTTCATCAAACCATCGTACTGGCGCATCAATAATTGTGTTTCTATCTGCTGCAAAGTATCTAATATAACACCAACCATGATCAGTAATGAAGTGCCTCCAAAGAATGTAGAAAACTGCTGTGTTACATTAAGGTTACGGGCAATACCGGGCATAATACCTACCACAGCAAGAAATATTGCCCCGGGCAATGTTATACGGTCCATAATAGTACCAATATAATCTGCAGTAGGCTGACCAGGCTTTACGCCGGGAATGAAACCATTATTACGTTTCATATCCTCTGCAATTTGCTTGGGATTAAATATAAGTGCTGTATAAAGGAAAGTAAATCCAATAACCAGTACAGAATAAATAATCATGTACCAGAGGTTACCATGATCATTAAATATTTTAGCGATACCTTTTGTTGTTTCAAAGCCTGATAATAATGTTGGTAAAAACATAATTGCCTGGGCAAAGATGATAGGCATAACACCTGCACTGTTTACCTTAACCGGCAAAAATTGACGGGCACCACCAAATTGTTTATTACCTACAATTTGCTTTGCATAATTAACAGCAATCTTACGAACACCCTGAACCAGGATGATCAAACCCATAATGATAGCAATTAAAGCAGCAATCTCAATAAGGAAGATCAATAAACCACCACCACCAGCTTGTTGCTTGGTAGCAAATTCCTGTGCTAATGATTGTGGTAAGCGGGCAAGGATACCAATCATAATGATGATAGATGTTCCGTTACCTAAACCTTTATCTGTTATCTTTTCACCCAGCCACATTACAAACAAAGTACCTGCAGTTAATAATACCACTGTTGAAAGCCAGAAATAGGATTCATAAGAAGGGATAATAGCAGCTCCTGCAATGTTATTGATATACGTTACATATGCCCCGGCCTGGAAAGCAGTTACAATGGCAGTGAGGTAACGTGTCCATTGATTGATCTTCTTTCTTCCTGTTTCCCCCTCTTTCTGTATCTTCTGCATTTGGGGAACTAAGATCGTCATCAGCTGCATAAAGATAGAAGCAGAGATATAAGGCATGATACCCAAAGCAAGAATAGACGCACTGGAAAAGGCACCACCGGCAAATGAGTCGAAAATACTTAAGATACCTCCGGATGTATTTTTACTCAGTTCACCTAATTTATTGGCATCAATACCAGGTAATACGATGTGCGTACCTACACGGTAAATTAAAAGGAGTAATAAAGTAGTTAAGATCTTACTTCTTAAATCTTCAATACTCCAGATATTTTTTAAAGTTTGTAGTAACTTCTTCACGGATTTGCTTGTTGTTTTTGATGTCCTGCTTTAAACAAAAAAGACGCACGTTAATATGCGTCAGTGCAAGTTAATGATTTACTTTAGAATTTCAACAGTACCGCCAGCTGCCTCAATAGCGGCTTTTGCTTTCTCACTTACCGCACTCACTTTAAAGTTAAGTTTGGTTTTTAACTCCCCGCTTCCTAATATTTTCACTAAATCAGTTCTGCTGGCCAGTCCGTTAATATAAAGTGCCTCCATGGTGAATTCGCTCAAATTATATTTGGCAACCAGTTGCTCTATTTGTCCAAGGTTGAATACTTTGTAATCAACACGGCTGATATTTTTGAAACCACGTTTGGGGATACGACGCTGAATAGGCATCTGACCACCTTCGTGTGCCCTTTTATTTTTATGACCGGCACGGCTTTGACCACCTTTATTACCTTTTGTAGATGTACCACCTTTACCAGATGCTTCACCACGTCCAAGACGCTTTTCTTTTTGAGTAGAACCTTTAGCAGGTTTAAGATTGTGTAATTTCATTTTTTTGATTTTTACTTAACGGGGAATCTCCCCTCGCTTATTAATTTGATGATTTGGAAATTTGACAATTTGATGATAGCAGATAATTTTCGAATCTACCTATCATCAAATTTTCAAATTAAGCTTCTTCTACTTTTAGCAGGTGACTAACTTTTTGAATCATGCCTAATACCTGCGGAGTGCTTTCTACTTCTCTGCTTGCATTCATTTTTTTCAAACCCAATGCTTTCAAAGTAAGCTTCTGGCGTTCTGGCCTGTCAATGGCACTTTTAACCTGAGTGATTTTAATCTTTTTCATAACTGATTTATTTCTGGTTGCATGCTAACCGGTTTTTTAACCTGTAACCTGCAACTTATGTTATCCGTTAAATACTTTCTTCAATCCTATTGTTCTGGTACGGGAAACACTGATGGGTTCACGCAACATAGCTAATGCTTTGAACGTTGCTTTTACCACGTTATGCGGATTAGCAGAGCCTAATGATTTTGCCAATACGTCTGTAACACCAGCACTTTCTAAAACGGCACGCATGCTACCACCGGCAATTACACCTGTACCATGAGCAGCAGGCTTAATTAAAACTTTTGCTGCACCTTCTTTAGCTAACTGATCGTGTGGAATAGTACCATGCATTACTGGAACTTTGATCAAATTCTTTTTTGCATCTTCAATTCCTTTAGTAATCGCTTCCTGTACTTCTTTAGCTTTCCCTAAACCATGACCCACCACTCCAGCTTCGTTACCAACCACCACTAAAGCAGAAAAACTAAATGCACGACCACCTTTTGTTGTTTTTACAACACGGTTAATAGCCACTACTTTTTCTTTCAGTTCCAGTTCACCAGCCTTCACTCTTTTTAAATTTACGTTTGCCATTTATTTTTTTGTATTAAACAGTTTTTAAATTAAAATGCTAAGCCCCCTTCTCTGGCACCTTCTGCTACATTCTTAACGCGGCCATGATATAAGTTACCACCACGGTCAAATACTACAGCTGCCAATCCCAGTTCTTTTGCTTTACGGGCAATAGCTTCACCTACCATTTTGCTTTTTTCCAGTTTAGTAGCTTTTTGCGCAGCAATATCTTTATCTCTGGAAGAAGCAGAAGCTAAAGTAACTCCGCTAACATCATCAATCAATTGCGCATAGATTTCAGCATTACTTCTGAAAACAGATAAACGGGGCTTTTGCGCTGTACCCGATACTTTCTTACGAACAGCATAGCGGATTTTTTGCCTTCTTTCTAATTTAGTACCCATTTGATTTACCCTCCAACTCCCTAAAGGGAGAGTATGATTTTAATTAAAAAAATATTTTCTTTCCTATTCCCCCTTCGGGGGGTTAGGGGGTATTATTTACCAGCAGCTTTACCAGCTTTTCTGCGTAATACTTCGCCTGCGTATTTAACACCCTTTCCTTTGTATGGCTCTGGTTTACGTAAGCTCCGTAATTTAGCGGCCACCTGTCCAAGCAATTGTTTGTCGATCCCTTCTAACGAAATAGTAGGATTCTGACCTTTTTCCTGGGCAGTAGTAACTTTTAATTCTTTAGGAATTTCTACAACGATATTGTGAGAATAGCCTAATGATAAATCCAATAAATTACCCTGGTTAGAAGCTTTAAAACCCACACCCACTAATTCAAGGTTCTTTTTATATCCTTCTGTAACTCCTTTTACCATATTGGCAACTAAGGCACGATACAAACCATGCATGGCACGGTGACGGATCTGATCTGTTGGACGAATAAAATTAACCTGGCCATCTTTTACTTCTACAGTAATATCACGGTCAATAGCTTCTTTTAATTCACCTTTCGGACCTTTTACGGTGATGCTGTTATCTTTTCCCAGCGTAATTATTACTCCCTGGGGAATGACAACCGGTTGTTTACCTATACGACTCATAAATTAATTAATTTGAAAATTTGAAAATTTGAAAATGATCTTCGAATGTGTTCAGCCCCGTATAGAGAGCTTAATTGTCATTCTATTTTTAGTACCAATTGAAATCATTTTCAAATTTTCAAATTGGCACATCGTCAAATTAATAGATGTAGCAAAGAACTTCGCCACCTACATTTTGTGATTTTGCCTGCTTATCGGTCATTACACCTTTTGATGTACTAACGATAGCTACACCCAATCCGTTTTTTACACGTTTAAATTCATCAGGCTTTGCATACTGGCGCAATCCGGGACGGCTGATCCTTTCCAATTCTTTTATAGCTGGTTCTTTTGTTTGAGGATCATACTTCAAAGCGATTTTAATAACACCTTGTTTGCTGTCATCTTCAAACTTATACTTAAGGATATAACCCTGATCGTATAAGATCTCTGTTAAACGCTTTTTTAAATTAGAAGCAGGAATCTCCACAATACGGTGACCCGCCATTTGTGCGTTACGAATTCTTGTAAGGAAATCTGCTATTGCATCCGTTACCATGTTATTTCAAATTATTCAGTTCAAAATTTTGTTTGCGTTACCATCCCGCCTCAGGCGAGACAGCAACCAGTTATTACCAGCTTGCTTTTTTAACTCCCGGAATCTTTCCGTTTAAAGCCATCTCCCTAAACATTACACGGCTTACACCAAAGAAACGCATGTAACCTTTTGGGCGTCCCGTTAACTGGCAACGGTTCTTTAATCTTACTTTAGAAGAGTTTTTTGGCAATGCATCCAAAGCCTGCCATTCACCGGCAGCTTTTAATGCAGCACGTTTTTCAGCGTACTGTTTTACCATTCTTTCTCTTTTTCTTTGTCTGGCTTTTATTGATTCTTTTGCCATGTTTTTATTTTAATTTGATCTGAAATTTTCTTCAAAGAAAATTTCTAAATAATTAATTAGTCTTTTTTACGGAAAGGCATTCCCAGTTCTTTCAGCAATTCAAACGCTTCTTCATTAGTTTGGGCGGTGGTAACAAAAGTGATATCCATACCGGTGATTTTATTCACTTTATCGATATCGATTTCAGGGAAAATGATCTGTTCGGTGATACCCATGGTATAGTTACCACGTCCATCAAATGATTTCTCGTTAACACCCTTAAAGTCACGAACACGGGGAAGTGCAGTTGCAATTAAACGATCCAGGAATTCATACATCTTTACACCACGTAAAGTAACTCTTGCACCAATGGGCATAGCCTTACGCAATTTAAAGTTGGAAATATCTTTCTTGGAAATTGTAGCTACAGCTTTCTGGCCTGTGATGTTTGACAGCTCGTCAACAGCGATATCGATTAACTTTTTATCGTTAACGGCGCCATTAACACCACGGTTCAAACAAATCTTTTCCAGACGGGGAATTTCCATCACCGAACTGTAACCGAATTTTTTCATTAATGCAGGTACAATATCTTTCTTGTACTTGTCTGCTAACCTCGGAGTATATTTTGTGTTACTCATCTTTTTATAGTTTATCCCTTTGGGGAATGCTTGCTTATTTAATTACTTCGCCAGATTTTTTTGAAACACGAACCAGTTTACCGTCTTTACGTTCACGGTTCACTTTTGTTCCGGCACCTTTTTTAGCATCATACAACATAACATTGCTGATGTGGATCGGTGCTTCTTTCTTAATAATACCACCTTTGGTGTTTTGAGCAGTTGGCTTTGTGTGCCTGGTGATAATGTTTACACCTTCAACCACTACTCTTGATTTTTCAAGAATAACTTCCAGTACTTTGCGTGCCTTCTTCAGGTCTTTATCATCGCCGGCAATCACTACTACTGAATCTCCCTTCTTAATGTTAAACTTTGGTTTGAATCTGTTTGCCATACCCTAAATCCCTAAAGGGACTTTTATTTTATTTAAAAAAATTGTTTTTCCTTGTTCCCCTTTAGGGGGTTAGGGGGTTATAATACCTCCGGAGCCAATGAAATAATTTTCATATATCCCTTATCACGCAATTCCCTGGCTACTGGTCCGAAAATACGGGTGCCACGTGGCTCATCTGCTGCATTCAGTAACACTACTGCATTGTCATCAAAGCGGATATAAGAACCATCTTTACGGCGTAATTTGTTTTTGGTACGAACGATTACCGCTTTGGCTACCGTACCTTTTTTGATACCACCGGCGGGTAATGCATCTTTAACAGTAACTACAATTTTATCACCAATACCTGCATAATCCTGTCCGCTGTTACCCAGCACACGGATGCACAATACTTCTTTAGCACCGCTGTTATCTGCTACGTTTAACCTGCTTTCTTGCTGAATCATATTTTTAAGCTTTGAGCTCTTAGCTACGAGCTACGAGCAATGAATACTTTTAATTTTTAACTACCAGCTCGCAGCTCATGGCCCGTAGCTCGTAGCTTTTTCTTACTTCGCTTTTTCAACTACTTCTACCAGTCTCCAGCGTTTTGTTTTGCTTAACGGACGGGTTTCCATAATTTTTACGATATCACCGATGGTACACTCATTCTTTTCATCATGAGCATGAAACTTGGTAGTTTTTTTAAGGAACTTACCATAGATGGGGTGCTTAACTTTTCTTTCTACTGCAACCGTAATGGTTTTAGTCATTTTGTTGCTGGTAACAACCCCAATCCTTGTTTTTCTTAAATTTCTTTCAGCCATTGTCTGATTATTTTACATCAGGTTATACACCTAATTTTCTTTTTTGCAATTCTGTTTTTAATCGGGCCAGGTCTTTGCGCATATCACGAATACTCATTGGGTTTTCCAAAGGAGAAATAGCATGTGCAAATTCCAGTTTTTTTAACCTGAGTTCATCCTCTTTAATACGTGCCTGCAGATCTGCCTCGTTCAGGTCTTTAATACTTTTTACAAAATCAATTCTTTTTGCCATTGTATATGGTTTTGAATTTTCTTAATTAATTATGCTGCTGAATAATCACGGCGAACAACAAACTTTGTTTTGATCGGCAGTTTTTGTGCTGCTAATGCCATTGCTTCTTTAGCCGTTGCTTCAGTAACACCATCACACTCAAACAACATACGACCTGGTTCCACCACAGCAGCCCAGAATTCAGGGTTACCTTTACCTTTACCCATCCTTACTTCAGCTGGTTTGCGGGTAATGGGTTTATCAGGGAAAATCCGTATCCACACATTACCTTCTCTTTTCATTGCACGGGTCATAGCCTGGCGGGCAGCTTCAATCTGGCGGTTAGTCATCCACACTGGTTCCATTGCTTTTAAACCGAAAGTTCCAAAAGACAATGAATTGCCACGTTTAGCAACTCCACGGATGCGGCCTTTTTGTGCTTTCCTATGCTTTGTTCTTTTTGGCTGTAACATTTGTTATAAAATTTCTTGTTTCGTATTTCTTATTTTTTTGACCAACTTTCTGTTCTTATTCATCTTAAGTTGTGTCACTCACTTGTACTTTAAAACTTTACGCAGCTTATCTTCCACCACCTCTTCTCTGTCCGCCACCTGCGTTACCACCACCGCCTCTTCTTTCACCACCGCCTCTTCTATCACCACCACCTCTGCGGTCATCTCTTCTGTCGCCACCACCTCTCCTGTCATCACCACCACGCCTGTCTGTTACTTCACTTTTGCTGCTAACGAAGTTTGGATTCAAATCTCTTTTTGCTAACACTTCCCCTTTACAAATCCATACTTTGATACCAATTTTACCATATACAGTTAAGGCAGCTACGTTAGCGTAGTCAATATCCATACGAAGTGTATGTAAAGGCGTACGACCTTGTTTGATTTCTTCTGAACGGGCAATTTCAGCGCCGCCTAAACGTCCGCCTACTTTCACTTTTATTCCTTCTGCACCCATACGCATGGCAGAGGCAATGGCCATTTTAATAGCACGTTTATAATTAATACGGTTTTCAATCTGACGGGCAATAGTATCGCCTACAATCATAGCATCCAGTTCAGGACGACGTATTTCAAGGATGTTGATCTGTACATCTTCCTTTCCAGTGAGTTTTTTCAACTCTTCCTTTACACGATCAACTTCGCCACCACCTTTACCGATAATGATACCCGGCTTGGAAGTGTGAATTGTAACAATAAGTTTATTGAGTGTACGCTCAATAACGATTTTAGAAATACCGCCTTTGTTGATACGGGCATTCAGGTAGTTCCTGATTTTGTTATCCTCGATCAACTTGGTAGCAAAATCTTTTTTGTTACCGAACCAGTTAGATTCCCATCCACGGATAATTCCTAACCTGGCACCAATAGGATTTGTTTTCTGACCCATATTATGGTTTAAATATTTTTAGTAATTTTTTGATCTACTATAATTGTTATATGATTGCTGCGCTTGCGCATGCGGTAAGCACGGCCCTGCGGAGCAGGTAACATTCTTTTTATAGAGCGGCCACCATCAACAAATATTGTCTTAACCACTAAGCCTGCATCTGCAGCACTTGTTCCACTATTCTTTTGCTCCCAGTTGTTAACCGCACTCTTCAGTAATTTATACAAAGGAGTAGAACTGTGTTGTGGATGAAACTCCAGTAACGCCAGGGCTTTTTCTACACCCAGTCCCCTGATCTCATCAGCCAGCAAACGCATTTTGCGGGGTGAAGTGGGATAATTTCTAAGTTTTGCTACAGCTTCCATTTTATTTCTTGTTTCTTGTTGCCGGTTACTTGTTTCTGGTTGTTTCTGTCAACTAATAACTGTCAACTGAATTATTATGCAATTTTCTTACTTGAGTGTCCTTTAAACTGGCGGGTTGGTGCAAATTCACCCAACTTATGTCCCACCATAAATTCCGTTACATACACCGGAATAAATTTATTCCCATTATGTACCGCAAATGTGTGTCCTACAAAATCAGGAGAAATGGTAGAGCGGCGGCTCCATGTTTTAATAACTCCTTTTTTTGCTTTTCCTTCATTTACAGCCAGCACTTTTTTCTCTAAATGTGCCGCGATATAAGGACCTTTTTTAATTGAACGAGCCATGATTTTAATTTGCTAATGTGATAATTTGCTAATTAGCCAATTGCTCACATTTTATTTTGAAATTTTGTTTATTTTCCCAATTAATAACCGGAATATTTTAACTCAATCATTAGCATATTAGCACATTGGCTAATTGGCTATTTTTTTTACTTGTTACTTAATTTCTTTCCATTTCTTCTCTGGATAATCATCTTATCAGAGCCTTTACCTCTTGTACGGGTAATTTCTCCTTTAGCATATTTACCAGTCCTGCTGCGTGGGTGACCACCACTTGCACGACCTTCACCACCACCCATTGGGTGATCTACAGGGTTCATTGCCACACCACGGTTACGTGGACGGATACCTTTCCAGCGGTTACGACCAGCTTTACCGGCCATTTCCAAACTATGATCACTGTTACTTACCACACCTACGGTTGCATAGCAGTTGATCAGCAACTTGCGTAATTCGCCAGAAGGCATTTTAATAACGGCATATTTTTCTTCTTTGTTGGTTAACTGCGCAGATGCACCAGCACTGCGAACCAGTTTACCGCCCTGACCAGGTTGCATTTCAATATTATGAATGATAGTACCCAAAGGCATGAACTTCATTTGTAAAGCATTGCCTAATTCAGGAGCAGCATCATCCGCACTTATTACTTTAGCACCTACCTGTAAACCTGCAGGAGCCAGGATATAACGTTTTTCACCATCAGCATAATTTAATAAAGCGATGAATGCTGTACGGTTTGGATCGTATTCGATTGTAGCAACAGTTGCTTCAATGTTTTTCTTGTTTCTTTTAAAATCGATCTGACGATACATTTTTTTATTACCGCCACCAATGTAACGCATTGCTCTGCGGCCCTGCGCATTACGTCCACCAGTTCCACTTTTCTTTTCTACCAATGATTTCTCAGGAACGTTGGTAGTAACTTCTGCATAAGCGTTACCAATTCTCCAACGGGTTCCGGCTGTAATTGGTTTGTACTTTTTTAATGCCATTGTTATTTCGTTTTTTGCGAACTTATCAGCTTCGCTGCTTTAATAATTTTTTTTAAATATTACCGTAAAGATCAATTGTATCTCCTTCGGCAACGGTAACCAGTGCTTTTTTATAGGCAGGTTTGCTACCGCTAAGAACACCAGACTTTGTCATCCTGGATTTTTTCTTAGAAGGAACAACTGCAGTATTCACATCCACTACATTTACGCCATAAAATTCTTCTACTGCTTTTTTAATTTCCAGTTTATTTGCCTTACGGCTAACTTTAAAAGCATAACGGCGCAGTTTTTCCTGCTGCTTATTTGCTTTTTCGCTCAGTATCGGCTTTACTAAAACTTCGGAGAGTTTCATGTTTCTTAATTTGAAAATTTGAAAATTTGAAAATTTGAAAATTTCATTGTCACATCAGCACATCATCACATTTCCAAATTGCTTAAGCTTCTGCTTCTTCATTAAAAATCTTTGCTGCACTTTCAGTTAATACTAATACTTCAGCATTTACTAAATCATAAGTATTCATATCGCTCAGCAATGCCCCTTCAACGGAAGGCATATTGCGTAAGCTTAAATACAGGTTATCATTGTACTCAGGCATAACCACTAATGCTTTTTTACCACTAACATTAAGACTGCTTAAAATACCAGCAAACTCTTTTGTTTTTGGTGCACTCAGGTTAATATCTTCTACTACTATTATTGCGTTTTCTTTTGCTTTATAAGAGAGAGCAGACATTTTAGCTATATCCTTCACCTTACGGTTTAATTTAATATCGTAACCATGAGGTTTAGGTCCAAAGATGGTACCACCACCTTTGTACAAGGGGTTACGGATATTACCCTTACGGGCTCCACCAGTACCTTTTTGACGGTGTAATTTGCGGCTGGCACCTTTTACTTCAGCACGGGTTTTTACTTTATGCGTTCCCTGGCGTTGAGCACCTAAATATTGCTTAACAGCAAGGTAAATAACGTGGTCGTTTGGTTCTACACCAAAGATTTCTTCCGGCAACTCAATTGTGCGTCCGGTTTTCTGACCTTTTATACTTAATACATCTACTTGCATCGTACTTCGTTTATTGGGTAATGCACCTTACAGTGCGTTTACTTTTGAATTAATACTATTGAACCATTGTGGCCAGGAACTGAACCACTAACGAGGATATAATTTTTTTCAGTAAAAATCTTTACCACTTTCAATCCTTTCATCTTCACTCTGTCTGCACCCATACGACCGGCCATACGCATACCTTTCATAACACGGGAAGCATCAGAGGAGTTACCCAATGAACCCGGAGCCCTCTGACGGTCGTGCTGACCGTGAGTAGCACCGCCCACACCAGTAAAGCCATGGCGCTTAACCACACCCTGGAAGCCTTTACCTTTTGTAGTACCCACTACTTCAACTTTATCGCCTTCGGCAAAAATGTCAACAGTAATGGTCTCACCTAAGTTTTTTTCTAAGGAATAATCACGGAATTCTTTTACGAATTTTTTGGCGGATGTATTTGCTTTTGCAAAGTGATTTTTTTGTGCGGCGTTGGTGTGCTTTTCTTTTTTATCGCCAAATGCTAACTGAAGGGAATTATAACCGTCGGTTTCTGTAGTCTTAACCTGGGTAACAACGCAAGGACCAGCTTCGATGATGGTACAAGCGGTTTGCTTGCCATCGGAACTGAAGATGCTGGTCATCCCAATTTTTTTTCCAATAATACCTTTCATTTTGTTTCAATTTGTACTGTGGGTTGAAAGGACAGTTGGACACATCTTTCGATGTTTAACTTCAATCCCCGTTTGCCTAATGGTACTTTCCTTTATTGGAGTTACCTAAGGAAAACAAACCCTGAACAGCTTGTTTTTATTTTCAACCTTTATTATTAATGACAGTTGGCTTTCGCCCCCTGTTTATTTTACATCCAGCGGCTTGTGGTTGCACAAGCATGGAAGAATAACTTATTAAAAGAACTTTGTTGGTATTGGTCTAACGTCCCCGTCTGACCATATACTACGCTTTGATCTCAACTTCAACACCACTTGGTAAGTCAAGCTTACTCAAAGCATCCACAGTACGGCTGGAAGAAGTGTAGATATCCAGCAAACGCTTGTGTGTTGCTAACTGGAACTGCTCACGACTCTTCTTGTTTACGTGGGGCGAACGCAGAACGGTAAAGATTTTCTTCTTAGTAGGTAAAGGAATAGGTCCTGTTACTACGGCACCTGTGCTGCGTACAGTTTTTACGATTTTTTCAGCAGATTTATCTACCAGGTTATGATCGTAAGACTGTAATTTGATTCTGATTCGCTGAGACATACTGTAAATACCCAATTTTATTTGGGAGTGCAAAGGTAGGGTTGAGAAACTTATCTGCCAACTATTTGAGAAATAATTTTCAATATTGGGGTATATTTTCTGAGGAATCAAAAAAATCATCCGTTGGCAGACAGCAAATTAAATATTTTGGAGCACAAATGTTAAGAGCCCATCTTTAAAAAGTAATGCCAGCAAATAATTGAAGGGCCTGACTCTTCCATTTATCCTTATCAGTTACATTATTGATATTAGAAAGGCCTATTTCATACCGGGCACCTATATGTACAGCCGGCAGTTGAATCCAAATACCCCCAAGCAGGGAAAAATCGCCTTTTTTGAAGATTTCGAGACCGGGGTTTTTAAGACTATCAACTTTTGAGTTGAGCAGTTGTGCCCATTGCGGACCTACCTGCAATTTGACTTTTTGAGAAGGCCCAATATCAACATTTAGCAGGATTGGAATTTTCAGATAGTCCAAACGGGCTTTCTTTTGATCACCATCAAGAAACAGATCATCATAGATAATGGTGTTATCATCCGATATTTCTCCGGATGACTGGGCAAAATTGACTTCTGGCTGAATACCGAGTTTATAACTGAAATTCCACTGAATAAAACCACCCAATTGATAATTGTAACTAAACTTATCTTTAAAAGGCGTTCCATCCAGCTTATTGATATTTACTGTTCCTTTAAAGCCAAAGCGGAGATTGGCTTCATCTTCATCATGAACATGTTTTTTCTTTTGAGCAATAAGGGCGAAAGTCAACAGTAAGAATGCACCAGTCAACAGGATATTTTTCATAAAATGGTTTTGCTGTTATGTAACGAAACTATTACCCTAAAATTTCATGCCATACTGTTAAAAGCAAATCCCCGGCTTCACGGGGATTTGCTTTGCTTTATAAATAGATCAGAAATTTACTACCTGATCCTCCTTGACCAATGTCCGGGAACCCAAAACCACCCTCCCCTGGCTCTTTTCCAATGGCCCGGTATCCATCTTTCCCTTGCTTTTGGCAAATACCAATAACCTGGCTGATAAACATAAGTACCGCCACGCCATACCCAATCTCCATCTACCCAAACATGCCGGGGACCGGGGGCAGTAATTCTAACGGCCACAGGTGGTTCAGGTCTTATTCTTACAACAAACCGTTGTGCATTTGAATAAACTGAAATCAACAATAACAGTACTAACGAAAAAGTTGTTTTATACAAAGATGTTTTCATAACTAAGATTTTTACTAGGATTGATTTTGTTGCAAAAAGTTTAATCAGTTTTTTGTTGCCTGCATGTTAACCCAGAAAAAAGATGGAGTTCTTTCAAACTCCATCTTGTCAAAATCATTCTGCTAATTCAGCTATTGTAACTGTTGTACCTTCCCTCTGACCATTTTACCATCTACACTCAGTTTATAAATCAACGTTTGATTAGTTCCGCTAGCAGCATTAAATGAAACAGTAGTGGAGGCCCCGGCTTTCACCATTCCTTCAAATACAACTGCTATTCGTTTACCTGTTATATCAAACAATTCAATCCTTGCTTTACCAGATAATGGGGAAACAAACCGGAAATTGATTGACTTATTAAAAGGATTAGGATATGCTGACACTTTAATATCATCACCAGTAAACGGTAAGGCTGAACTATTACTCTTGGTATCCGTAACCGGACTTTCAATTGTTCCCGTCTTGGTTATTTGAATTTGTCTGCTGGCAACGGAGCCACAATTCAGCTCTTCGCATCCGGCAGAAAGTGACACGCAACCATTATCCAGGTCTTTTACTAATATACCTGTTACTGAGCCCGATCTTAAATTATTAAATATATTTTCAGCCTGCCATGTAGTACCATTATCAATACTATACTGAAGGTTATTACCACCAGAAGCTGTAATGGTTACACTACCACTGCTGGCACATAATGTAGGCTGTGTTAAGCAAACGGATAATACAGATGGTGGAGGAGTAACCTGGTCAATATTGAAAGTAGCAGCGTCAGAAATACAACCATCGCTGTTCTTTGCTTTTAATGTATGAGGGCCAGAAGATAATCCACTATAACCTCCGGATGGATAATCACCATAACTACCATCATCCAAACTAAATTTTAATCCGGTAGTTGGTGATGTAATAACAGCCGTACCGGTTGATGTATTGCAGGTTGGTTGTGCAATAACATTTACATCTGGTTTAGATGGAGTAGGCAGTTGTGCGGAAATACTAAAGGATGAAGAAGCACCTGAAGTACATTGACTGCTATTGGTAGCTGTAACGGTGTAACTTGTTCCTGCAGTCGTTCCGCTAATTGCACCACCTGCACCTACTGATGGGCCACTTGGCGTAAATGTATATGTATTGGCAACGCTGTAATTCGTAATCGTTGCAGTACCTGCTGCAGAACAGGTAGCCGCTGTTGTACTTACTGTTGGTAGGGCAGGAGTAGGTAGTTGCGCATTAATACTGAATGATGAGGATGCGCCTGAAGTACATTGGCTGCTATTGGTTGCTGTAACAGTATAACTTGTTCCTGCCGTCATTCCACTTATTACACCACCTGCTCCAGCAGATGGACCACTCGGAGTGAATGTATATGTATTGGCAACGCTGTAATTCGTAATCGTTGCAGTACCTGCTGCAGAACAGGTAGCCGCTGTTGTACTTATTGTTGGTACGCCAGGAGTTGGTAGTTGTGCAGCAATACTAAAAGATGAAGATGATCCCGAAGTACAGCTAACCCCATTAGTAGCTGTAACAGTATAACTTGTTCCTGCCGTCATTCCACTTATTACACCCCCTGCTCCGGCAGATGGGCCACCCGGAGTGAATGTATATGTATTGGCGGCACTGTAATTCGTAATCGTAGCAGTACCTGCGGCAGAGCATGATGCTGCTGTTGTAGTTACTGTTGGTGCTGATGGTGTTGCTTTTATAGTAAGCGTTACTGCAGTTCTTCCACTGGTACAAGTACCATTTGAAGCCTGTGCATAATAAGTAATCGTTCCAACTGAATTGAGAATTGGACTTGCCACCACACTACCACCACTTGCCTGGTTATACCATGTTAATGTTACACCTGTGGGAACAGTTGCCGTAGGTGTTAATGTTTGTATGGGTGAAGAAGCACATACTGTTTGATCGCCACCACTTGTTGGCGGGCTTACGGAACCAGTTGAACCAACTGCCCTTGTTTGTACTACAGGAGTACAATTATTGGCATCTGTAATTTTAAATGTATAGGTTGCTGCGGACAAATTAGAAAAAGTATAAGAACCACCTGCTGCTATTGAAGAAGATGTAGCTAAAAGAGTTGTTCCGGTTGCATCGTATAATTTAACTGTGTAAGGAGCGGTACCACCTATAGGACTAACTTGTATTGAACCTAAACTGGTACAAGTTGCGTCTGTTATATTATACAATGCATCATCACCGGAAATGATCGGCAATAAAGAATCAATTCCACACTTGGGATTGATGGTTGAAGTATTTGCCTGAAGTACGGCACAGGTAGCACCCGGTGATGCGTCTGTCCATGCTTCCCAAATATTGGTTAGCAATAATGATTGTCCACATTTATATCCAATATTTCCATAAATGAACGAAGTAGTTGCATTTTTAGGTATTGGACCAAAACATCCAGATATAGGAGTTGATGAGGCAATTGATCCATTGGGGTTAAGAATAGTTAAGGTTGCCCAGAATGCAAAAGATGTCCTGGTTGAACCAGTTTTATTATTGATCCCCACCGTTAGTTTTTTATAGATCGAATCCCCGGTGATACAGGTTTCGCATTTAGTATATGGCAATGCCGCACTGACTAAACGCAGGTCCTTTGAAGTACAGGAACTGGGCGAAGGAAATGTTTGTGCATAAGCTTTTTGAACAACAAATGAAAATAAAAAAATAAACAAAACGATTTTCTGAATAACATGTTGTCGTTTACCATCAATAAATGATGATACCGAAAGGTTGTACAAATGGGTAAACATAACGCATGAGTTTAGGTTTATAAAAAGTAATTTCGAACATTTGGTTATAAGGAGTTTTAGTAGGAGCAGTAAAGGAAGGAAAATCTGCTTATGTAAAAATGAGTGCCGTTCGAAAAAAATGCCTGTAATAATTCCTGGCTTTATAATAATAAATGAAGCGGATGATTGAATATGATAATTCCTGTCTGATGATTTTTAATTTGATAAGGAAAAGATGGGACTCTTTCGAGTCCCATCTTGATAAACAATTCCATATACCTATAGAAATGTTCTATTTTATTTGCTGAATCTTACCACGTACAGTCTTGCCTTCAACATTCAGTTTGTAAATGATCATACCGGCGGCTTTGCCCTTAGCATCATAATTAACGCTATTAGCAATACCTGCTCTTACAGTACCATCAAATACGACTGCTACTCGCTGACCTGCGATGTTGTAAACTTCCAGTGTAGCTCTGCCGCTAACCGGAGATACAAAGTTGAAAGTAATCCTGTCCCTGAATGGATTTGGATAATAAGATACTTTCAGATCACTTTGATCAGCATCGCTTGCTATAGTTACCAATTGGTTCAATTTATTGGCAATTGCCGGATTTGGAGTAGCTTTTGAAAGGTTACTGCAAATTCCATTGATATCAAATGCCGTGTTGATTTCACCAAGTTTGGTTGCTAATGCTGTACAGTTACCAGTTTTAAATGCCGTTTTCAATGCATTGTAAAGATCCTGGTATGAAGTAACACCAAAGCCAACAAAAGAAAGATAATCGTTGCCAAATGCTGCTGCATTGAGTAATGCAGATACACCATGACGTGCTAAAGCATTGCAACCACCACCATTTTGTTGTGTGGCATTCAGCATTGTCTTACCATTGAGTAAGTAAGCATCACCGGCAACTAAACCAAAGTATGTATTAAAGCTTGTGGTTGTAATGAACTGTAATCCTGCAGGCAAACCTGGTATTGCACCATTATTACCACCAGCAATTACAGGATCAGTATAACTATCCCAAACTTCAGGATGTGTTTTCCAGAAACCAGGAGTACAACCTTTACCAAGACCGTTACAAGTTAACTGTATGGTACATGTTGCATC
>JACPOD010000006.1 GCA_016185185.1 Sphingobacteriales bacterium
GGCAATTTTGAATTACTGGAACTATATAAAAATGAATTTAATTACAGGGTAAAAGAGATCCCTGAACATGTGCTGAATGAAATAACAGTGAGTTCATCCAAAATTAGAGAAGCGATTTTAATGGGCGATATAGAAAGTGCCGCTGGCTTTTTAGGTTATAATTATTTTTTTGAAGGTCTGGTGGTGCATGGAGATAAAAGGGGAAGAACGATAGGCTTCCCCACTGCCAATTTAAAAATGGAAGACAAAGAAAAATTAATTCCCGGAAATGGAGTATATGCCGTTCAATGTTCAATCGGGAAGCAAGCATCAAATAAAAACCAACTTAAAGGGATGATGAATATTGGTGTACGTCCAACGGTTGATGGGTTAAGAAGAATGGTTGAGATAAATATTTTTGATTTTGATGAAGATATTTATGGCCAACAAATAAAAGTGCAGCTAATAAAAAGGTTGCGGGATGAAAAAAAATTTAATGGCATTGATGAACTAAAACTACAATTACAAAACGACAAGCAGGCAGCAATGCTGGCTTTGCAATAACACTTAAGCTATGTTACCAAAAATCAACCCCACACTCACAAAAGCATGGAATGAACTGGAAATTCATGCTAATGAAATGATGCAGGTAAAGATGAAAGATTTGTTTGCTGCGGATAAAGAGCGTTTTCAAATGTTTTCCGTACAGGCCGGGGATATTTTGTTTGATTACTCTAAAAATATTATCAGCCATCAAACAATTCAATTACTGCTTGCATTAGCCACACAATGCGGCATTAAAGAAGCCATTGTAGATATGTTTGCCGGCGAAAAAATAAATGAAACTGAAAACCGGGCTGTGCTGCATACAGCTTTAAGAAACTTTTCTGGTAACCCGGTTATAACGGATGGTGTGGATGTAATGCCGGAAGTAAAAAGTGTGCTGGAGCAAATGAAAACCTTCAGCAACAAAGTACATAGTGGCGAATGGAAAGGTTATACCGGAAAAAAAATAAAATACATTGTAAACATTGGTATTGGCGGCAGCGATTTAGGACCGGTGATGGTAACGGAAGCTTTAAAACCTTATTGGGTAGATGGAATCCAAACTTATTTTGTAAGTAATGTAGATGGAACACATATAGCTGAAACATTAAAGAAGGTGACAGCAGAAGAAACTTTGTTCCTCATCGCTTCCAAAACATTCACTACACAGGAAACCATGACCAATGCCCACACGGCCAGAAGCTGGTTCCTGCAGTATGCCAAAGAAGAATCACATATTGCCAGGCATTTTGTGGCTCTTTCTACTAATGAAAAAGAAGTAGTAAAGTTTGGAATTGATAAGGCCAGTATGTTTGAATTTTGGGATTGGGTTGGTGGCCGTTATTCTTTGTGGAGTGCTATTGGCTTATCAATAGCGTTAACGATTGGCTACAATAATTTTGAAACATTATTGAAAGGTGCACATGATACTGATAACCATTTCCAAAGTGCAACGTTTGAAAAAAATATCCCTGTGTTGATGGCATTAATCGGGTTATGGTACACCAATTTCTTTGGTGCACAAACAGAAGCTATTCTTCCTTACGATCAATACCTGCATCGTTTTGCTGCTTATTTTCAGCAGGGAAATATGGAGAGTAATGGTAAATATGTGGGCCGTGATAAACAAAAAGTCAATTATCCAACGGGTCCGGTTATTTGGGGTGAACCCGGTACCAACGGGCAACATGCATTTTACCAATTGATTCACCAGGGAACTTTATTGATTCCATGTGATTTTATTGCCCCGGCTATTTCTCATAACCCAATTGGTGACCATCATGTGAAACTTCTCAGCAATTTTTTTGCGCAAACAGAAGCATTGATGAATGGAAAAACAAAAGAAGAACTTATTGCCGAAGGAGTAAAAGAAGAACTGCGGCCTTATAAAATATTTGAAGGCAACCGCCCAACCAATTCAATTCTAATAAAGAAAATCACACCCTTTACATTAGGGCAGCTAATTGCCTTATATGAACATAAAATATTTGTACAGGGTGTTATCTGGAATATCTACAGCTTTGACCAATGGGGTGTGGAACTGGGAAAAGTGCTGGCCAATAAAATTTTACCTGAATTAAATATAATCATTGCCACGGGTTGCTCTTACATCAAAGAAATAAGTTCTTCTTTTTCCCGCACGGATGCGTTTGCTATAAACGCTTTCCATCTTTTTGTCATTGTTTTCGTACGCCACAGTTGTACAGTTTTAGTTTTAAATTTCCGTTTTTTTAAATGAGGGACAAAGATAATGTTTGCTATGAATTGGCAAAATTTTAGCAAATCCGGTAAAAGTCAACAGGAACAAGGCTTTCAGGCCTCCGTTTCTTCCTGTTCCTGTTGTCTTGCATATAACTCTGCATAATATCCGCCTTTTTGAAGGAGTACTTCATGGGTTCCCTGCTCAACAATACGACCCTCCTCCAGTACTACAATAATATCAAAATCAAACAGGCTGAAGATGCGATGCGTTATTATAATGGCAGTTTTATTCTTTAGATAAGCATAAAGCTGTGTAATAATTTCTTTTTCTGTTTTAACATCTACCGCACTAAGGCAGTCATCAAAAATAATAATTTGTGGATTTTTAATCAGGGCCCTGGCAATAGAAACCCGTTGTTTCTGTCCACCACTCAATGTTACACCTCTCTCTCCCACCATGGTTTCAAATTTTTCTGCAAACCCATCAATATCTCGTTCTACAGATGCCTGGCGGGCGGCTTGCCGGTAATCACCTTCAGATTTTTTATCTAACCCAAAACGGATATTATTGGCAATGCTGTCACTAAATAAAAAAACATCTTGTGGAACGTAGCTTATTTGATTCCGCAGATTGTTTAGATCCATTTGTTGAATATTGACTCCATCTACCTCAATCGTGCCTTTTTGCGGATCATACATTCTGAGCAAAAGTTGTGCAATGGTTGATTTACCTGAACCGGTTCGTCCAATGATAGCAACTTTTTGACCCTGGTGAATAGAGAGATTAAAGTCTTTTAAGGCATGTATGCCTGTGTGCGGATAAATAAAATCTACATGGCTGAAACGAAGGTTCCCTTCAATCTTTTTTTCAAGGGGTTTTGCCGGATTCTGTATGGTAGGTACTGTTTTTAAAAACTCATTCAAACGTTTTTGAGAGGCCGCCGCTCTTTGTATCATACTGGCTACCCAGCCAATAGCACTTACGGGAAAAGTCATCATCGTTATATACATCACGAAAGCAGCAATATCACCAAACTCAATCTTTCCGGCTATGTGTAATAAACCACCTTTGTATATAGTAAGTAAAATGCTGATGCCAATAATTAATGCCATAGCCGGGAAATAAACGGCTTCTAATTTGGCAAGCCCTAATGCATTATTACGGTATTCTTCACTATTCTTATCAAAAAATTTCAGCATCGCTTTTTCCTGTACATATGATTTAATAACCCTTATCCCGGAATAAGATTGCTGGGCATTGGTGGTTAAATCGGATAATAATGCCTGGATTCGTTCGCTTTTTTTATTAATAATATTATTTACAAAGTAAATAGTAATGGCAAGTAATGGTAAAGGGGCCAATGCCCAAATGGTAAGCTCTGGATTTTTATGCCACATATAAAACGAACACATCAATATAACTGCTACCAGGTTGGTTAGATACATGATTGCCGGCCCGGTGAACATTCTAACCCGGCTTACATCTTCTGCCATCCGGCTCATTAAGTCGCCGGTATCATGTGTTTTAAAAAACTGGGTATCTAATTTTTGATAATGCTGATAGACTTCGTTCTTCTGGTCATATTCAATATGCCTGCTCATAACAATAACTGTTTGCCGCATAAAGAACATAAAGATGCCACGAACCAATGCCAGTAATAAAAGGGTAATACCACAAAAAGCAATCATCTTACCAAAACTAAAATTAAGTGACTGTACCCAGGTGGTGAACTGATTCACCAGCGGGTCATTCTTTACTACTGTTTTTTTTGCTTTATAGCCGGGAAGTTGTTGTTGTACTTTGTCTATTACAAAACCAGTTACCTGGGGGGCCAATACTGCAAAGTAGTTAGAAGCAATAACAAAGAAAATTCCCAAAAAGAATCGCCAGCGGTATCTCCAGAAATATTTATTTACAGCGGACAAGTGTTTCATTCCCCGCAAAGGTAAGTACAAATGAAACTTCGCCTAACCATTCATCAGTTTAGGAATGAATATAGCTTTGAAGGTGTTCGATGGTTTCTTTTTGAGCTAGTATGGTTTCCGTAACGACATCTGTAATGGAAATGATACCACATAATTTATCGTGGTCAAATACCGGCAGGTAACGGATATTGCTTTCGCTCATAATATGCATACAGGTATCAATAGAATTGTCAGGGGTAATACGGGGTAATCCGGTTGACATAATTTCATTTACCGGTGTTTCAGCAGAAGATTTTCCTTTCAATATTACTTTACGGGCATAATCTCTTTCTGTAAGTAACCCCAGGTAGTCGTCTTTATCTGCAATTACAAGGGAGCCTATATTTTTTTCTGCCATTAACTTTAATGCATCAATAACAGGAGTATCAGGAGATACATTGATAACACTATTCCCTTTCCGGGCAAGAATATGTGAAACTTTTTTCATACAGCCAATTTAGTATATGAAAATTAGACAAAAAAAAGGAAGTAGCAATGTTTAATTGCTGCTTCCCCTGTACATTTTTTTAAAAATTAAACCGTAACAGCTTCTTCAGTTACAACTTTTGCAAATTGTACTTCAGAATGGATCTTCACATCATCAGAGACTACTACCCCGCCGGTTTCCGTAACAGCATTCCACTGCAGCCCAAATTCTTTGCGACTGATTTTGCCATTTACAGTAAACCCTGCTTTAATATTACCCCAGGGATCTGTTATTATACCACCAAATTCAACCGATAATGTTACCTTCTTAGTTATATCTCTAATGGTAAGATCTCCCTCAAGTACCCAATTTTCATCATCAATTTTTGTAAATTTGGTTCCGTAAAATTTTAGCTCGGGGAATTTGTCCGCATTAAAAAAATCATCTGATTTAAGGTGACCATCCCGCTGATCATTGCCAGTGTGTACGGAAGCCGTTTTTGCAGTGAATGAAATTTTTGCATCAGAAAAATCATCTTCGCCGGCTTCAACTGCAGATTCAAATTCGCTAAATGAACCTGTAACAGTAGTAATCATCAGGTGTTTTACTTTAAATTGCACTTGAGAATGTGTAGGGTCTATTACCCATTTTGTCTTTTTCATAACCGTCATTTTTTTAGTTTGTTAGTATTATTTAAAAACTTAATTTATTGGTACTTCAATAACCAGAAGCTCTGCATCTGTTAGTGCTGTTATTGAAAATTCGTTGGTGTTTAGTAAACCCATGCCATCTCTGGCCTGCAATGTTTCCCCTTCAACGTTAACTTCTCCATCAATTGCAAAAACATAGGTGCCATTTGAATGTAAATGCTGTAAATAGTTAAGTGTGGTTTCGGCTTTTAATCTTGTTAAGGAAAACCAGGCATCCTGGTTAATCCATACCCCTTCATTATTTTCTTCGGGTGAAACAATTACCTGCCATTGATTGACTCTTTTTGCCGGATCAAACGTTTTTTGTTCATATCTAGGTTCTATATTCTTTTTTTTAGGCAGGACCCATATCTGCAAAAAGTTTACTTCTTCAGATACTGAGGCATTCATTTCGCTATGAGCAATGCCTGACCCCGCACCCATGATCTGAACATCATTGGTTTTTATAATTTCACTTCTGCCGGTTGAATCTTTATGTGCCAAAGCCCCCTTTAAAGGGATGGAAATGATTTCCATATTATCATGCGGGTGTTTACCAAAACCCATCCCTGCTGCCACAGTATCATCATTTAAAACCCGCAGCAACCCAAAGTGTATTCTTTCAGTATTATGATACCCGGCAAAACTAAATGTGTGAAACGATTTTAACCACCCATGATTTGCGTAACCTCTGCTATTTGCTTTATGTACAATCAGGCCCATATCAATATATTTAATACAAAGATAATTATTTAATGTTTAAACATTAAATAAATTTTTGTTAAGGATTTATTTGTTTAAGTGAAACACAGATACATTCTCTTTATTTTATTCCTGATACTATATGTACCCGCTTTGAAGTATTTTTTAAAGTTTCAATATTATTTGTAATAATCTTTCAGCAGTTATACTTAGATTTACTTAAATACTTTTAGTGGCAATACGAACAACAAACTAATCGTTTTTATACATCAAATCATTTCAGTGAGGAATATAATCCTTAAATGAAAAATCAAATTCACGATATTTTTCCAACCCTACTTAATAACCTCGCCGAAGGTGTGGTTTATCAGGATATATCTGGTAAAATAATATATGCAAATCCTGCCGCCTCAGTAATACTTGGTTTAAGTAATGATCAGTTACTTGGAATAACTAGCTACGATCCTTCCTGGCACACGATAAAAGAAGATTTTTCCGATTTCCCCGGCGAAGAACATCCGGCTATGGTAGCCTTAAGAACAGGAAAAAAGCAAACCGGGATTATTATGGGAGTTTACAGAAATGATGCAAACATAAGTTGGATAAAGATAAATGCACATCCAATACCTGAAGGATCACATCCGGCGGAATTTGTTTTAGCTTCTTTTGTAGATATAACTGATCAAATTGCTGCAAAAGAACAATTTCGTAAAAATCAACAAAACCAAAAAGATATTCTTAACTCCATTCACGAAGGGTTTTTACTCATTGGCCGGGAATATGAAATTGATTTGATTAATAATGCTGCCCGTGACTTTCATTTAAAAATTTTGGGGCATGAAGTACAGGAAACGGATAATATTTTGAACCTCTATAAAAATGGAAAACTTGTAGGTTTACCTGAAAAAATAGAAATGGCCTTTAGTGGGGATAAACATGAAATTGAAAAAGAAATTGTTTTTGATAAACAATCCTGCTGGTATCAGATTACTTTTACACCAGTTAAAAAAGACAATGACAATATATTAAAAGTTTGCATTGGGATTAATGATATTACAATCAGGAAAACAACAGAATTAAAATTAATGGGATCCGAAAAACGTTTCAGGGACGTTTTAAAAGGTCTTGGAGATAATGTTTGGGAACATGATTTTGTAACAAAGGAAACTTATTTTTCCGAGCAGTTGAAAGACTTAAAAGCATATGATCCATCAAAAAAAAATTTAGAAACCATTTGGTGGGACAGTTTGTATAAAGATGACGTTTGGATATTAGAACAAAATGATAAACGATACAAATCCGGGGAAATTGATTCTCACAATAAAGAATACAGAATAGTTTTAAAAGATGGTAGTTTACGCTGGGTACTGGACAGAGGTGTTGTGATTGCGAAAGACAAAAACGGCACCCCCCTGAAAATAATTGGAACCCATACGGATATTACCCAGCGTAAGCAAATAGAAGAAGAAATAAAATCAAATGAAGCAAAATTCAGAACCATATTTAATTCTACCTTCCAGTTTATGGGGTTAATGACAGTAGAAGGTATTTTGCTGGAGGCGAATCAAACTGCGCTTGATTTCTTTAGGCTGCCAAAAGAAGAAGTAATGGGCATGAACTTTATTGATTCCAGGTGGTTTTCAGAAAAGACCCGTGAAAAATCCATAAATGCATTGGCTAAAGCCGCCAGGGGGGAGTCAGTTAGTTATGAATTGGAGCTGGATCTTTTAGATGGAAGACATGTAATTATTGATTTTTCTATCCGGCCGATTTTAGATACAGATGGGAAGGTTGTATTGCTGGTACCCGAGGGCAGAGATATTACTGATAAATTGAAAATGGAAAAAGCACTGGAATTAGAGCGACTTAATGCACAAAAAGAAATATTACTGGCTAATATTGAAGGCCAGGAAAAACACCGGCAGGAAATTGCCCGGGAATTACACGATAATATCAACCAGGTACTGGCCACTATTAAGATATACTTACAACTTACAACCGAAAATGAATCCATGCGGGAAACCCTTCTTTCCAAATGTTACAAAAATGTTTCCCATGCCATTGAAGAAGTAAGAAAATTATCTAAATCGTTAGCTCCCCCCACTCTTGATGATATTAGTTTGGAAGAAGCATTACGGCAAATGATCGATGATATGTCTTTATCTAAAATATTCGAAGTATTACTCTCTGTTGACCTGTTTGATGAATCCTTATTAAATAGTTTCCAGAAAATAACAATTTACAGAATAGTGCAGGAGCAGCTCACGAATATTATAAAATATGCAGGCGCCAGTAAAGTGCTGATGAAATTAAAAACAACTCAAGGAAGTTGTTTATTAAGTATAAGTGATGATGGAGTTGGATTTAATATAACACAACGGAATACGGGTATTGGGTTTAAAAATATGAAAAGCCGTGTGGAATCTTTAAACGGGCAACTAATAATTGAATCTGCACCCAATGAAGGTTGTAATCTCACTGTTTTATTACCTATTACCAAAACGTTACCTAATGAATAAAATTAAATTACTCATCATTGAAGATCACACAATGGTGAGGGAAATGTGGAAAGTAGTTTTAAATGCACAGGTTGATTTTGAAATTATTGCTGAATGTGGCTCAGTAAAGGAAACGGAAGAAATGCTGAATAATAAAATTTTTCCTGATGTAATTATGCTTGATATTAATCTGGCCGGGGATTCAGGGATTAACCTGGTGCCCATATTACAGCTTCAATTGCCCCGGGCAAAAATCCTGGCTGTTTCGATGCATAATTTAGTTTCAATTGCAAAAAGAATTATGAGCTTGGGTGCTTTTGGATATGTTACCAAAAATTCTACAAATGAAGAATTGTTTGAAGCGATCCGTACTGTAAATGCAGGAAAGAAATTCATTTGCCGGGAAATAAAAGAATTACTGGCCAGCCAGTTGATGGGAACAGAAGAGCTGTCTCCAATTATAAATAAACTTTCCAAACGGGAAATACAGGTAATTCATTTCCTAAAAGAAGGGAAAAGCTCCAGGGATATTGCTGAAGAATTAAAAATATCTTTACGAACTGTGGAAGTACACAGGTATAACATATTGCGAAAGCTAAAATTAAAAAATACTGCGGCTCTCGTAAACTATGTAAACAAATCTGAAAATAATGCAGAGCATAACTGGGTTCGCAGTATCTAGATTTTTTTCTTTTGTTTCTCCAGTTTTCTGAAATATCCCCTGAAAAAGATATTATGCTTTAACGCTTCCATGTTGGCATTAAAACCATCTGTTCCTTTTTCAATGTTATCAAGTGTTCTTTTCAACTGCAAAGTAATCGAAGTATCATTTATCAAAGCGGTAATAACTCCCTGCCCTTTTTCTATTTGATTATTGATTTTGTTAATATCGTTTGTCAGCACTTCTGCAAGTCTATTAGCATTATCACCTGCTTGTTTTAATTTTACAACGGCTTCATTTAACTGCACTGCAAAAGCAGTATCTCTTAGTAATATTCCTGCTGACCCCTTCCCTTTTTTAACGTCGTTAATAACGGTATACAAATCGGTTGTAACTTCTTTTGATTTAACTGAAGCCAGTCGTATATTTTCCAGGGCAATTTTGAGATTTGAGGCCAGGCTGTTATCATTTAATATTTTCCATATGGCAGAGCTGTTATTGATCCGAAGTACAGTACTTTTTAATTCTTCAGATATGACCGCAATATTTTCATTTGTTTTATTTAGTGTTTGAAGCATCTCATCCGTGTCAATACTTTTTTGCGATAAAATAATATCGTTTTCATTTACAACCGGGGCAAACCCTTTACCGGGGCTGATATTGATAACTTTATTACCCATCAACCCTTCATTTCCAATTGATGTTATGGCATTGGTATGAATATAGGTTCTGGCTTTTTCCTCAATAACCATTACTACTTCAATAGTGGTGTCGTTCAGGATCTGCATGCTTTTAACAGTACCTACCTGAATTCCTGAATACCGGATGTTGTTTCCTTTGGTAAGACCGTTTGTATTTTTAAAGTGGGTTCTTAATTTAAAAGTTGATCCAAAAAGACTTTCCGTCCTTCCAATCATATATAAGGAAAAAATGAGCAATAACAATCCTGCCATTACAAAAATGCCCAGCTTTACATTATCGATAATTTTTTTTGACATAATTTTTATCACTTTATTCAAAAAATTGTTTTACTCTCGGATCCTGTGTTTTTTTGAGTTCCACAAAAGTTCCTTGTGCATAACATTTCCCATCAATCAGCACTACAATCTTGTCGGCTGTAAGGCGTACACAATTCATGTCATGCGATATGATAAGGGAAGAAGTTTGATATTTCTTTTGTACTTCAACCATTAATTCACTTATTTCTTTACCGGTTATCGGGTCTAACCCTGTTGTAGGCTCGTCGTATAAAATAATTTCTGGTTTTAAGATCAATGTTCGGGCCAGTGCAATTCTTTTTCTCATTCCTCCTGATAATTCTTCCGGCATCATATTTATGGTATGGGTAAGCCCAACATTTTCTAATGCTTCCATCACCATTTCGTCAACTTTTTGCTGGGTTGTCTCGAACCAGTGTCGCCTTAACGGGAATTCAAGATTTTCTTTAACTGTCATCGAATCATACAGGGCATTGCTCTGAAACAGGAAACCAACTTTTACTCTTATCCTGTCCAGCTCCTCATGATCCAGTTCGGGAATATTTTTTCCGAACATTTCTATTGTTCCTTTGTCAGGGTTAAGTAACCCAATAATACATTTGATCAATACTGATTTTCCTGATCCGGACCTTCCTAATACCACTACATTCTCTCCTTTATGCAGACTTAAATTAAAATCTTTTAAAACATGGTTTGTTACAAACGATTTGCAGAGGTTTGAGATTGTTATAACAGGTTTACCTAATTCCTGCTGTATTGTTTTATTTGATATATTTTCTTCTGCGATCAAGTTGTTTAATTTAAGCCTAGAATATCTGTTATTTGTACGGCAATCAAATCAATAATAAATACTAATACGGATGAAACGACAACAGCAGCGTTGGCCGCACTGCCAACTCCTTCAGTTCCTTTACTGGAAGTATATCCTTTATAACAACCTATTACACCAATGGCGAAACCAAAGAAAAATGTTTTGGAAATGGAAGGTATTACATCACCAAAGGCAAGGCGGTGAAATACCTGGTCAAAAAATAAATGGAAACTGGTGACGGAATGAATATTTACGCCCAGGTATGAGCCATATAAAGCAATACAATCGCTGATAACAACCAGCACCGGCAACATTAAAGTAGCGGCTACAACCCGGGTTACCACCAGGTATTTAAAGGGATTGGTTCCGGAAACTTCCATGGCATCAATTTGCTCGGTAACCTTCATGGAACCAAGTTCAGCGCCGATACTGCTTCCTATTTTTCCTGCAAAAATTAATGCTGTTAACATTGGACCAATTTCTCTTACAATGGCAATACCAACCATGCCCGGTAATTGCGATTCCACTCCATAATCCATTAAAGCTGGCCGCAATTGCATAGTAAGTACAAGCCCAATGATAAAACCTGTTAAGCTAACCAGTGGCAGAGATTTGTAGCCAATAATAAAACACTGCCGGAAAAATTCTGTTATTTCATAGCGGGGTTTGATGCCATGTGAAAAAAATCTTCCTGTGAAGCGGGCAATATCACCTGTTTCAGAAAAGAAAAACCGGGTTTTTAACGGTAATGCCATCGGTTGTTATTGCACAACAAATTTGCTGTACATTGTTCAGAAATCTGATGAATCCTGTCAAATATTATAGTGATTGTTATCACGTAAAAGAGCAACTAAAATTTAGTTGCTCTTTATAAAAAAAATGCAATAAAAAAGGTCAGTAATATTTGATTAAAGCGATATGGTTATAATCAGCCGGCAGCTTTTCGTCTGCAAACTCAACATCTCCCCCGCTTAGAAGTATTTTTTCAATGATATCATCAACGGCATCCTTAATGAACATACTGTTTTCACCAATTTTTGTAAAAGGAATAATTTCTGTTTCAGAAACTTTTTGGGCAGCAAACACAAAGTTTTTTTCAACAACCAGTAACTGGCAATTTTTTCTGGAAACTTCCTGCCAGACGTTTTCTACACCTGTAACTAATTTTCCGGCACTCATTGCCCCATCCAATTGGTGTAAAATATTTTCATATTTCACTTTTTTCCAGTTTAGAAGATAAGGTGCCAGTACAGTTTTAATATCTGCTTCAGTGGCTTCTTCGTAATTCCCATGAATATATTCGGCAATATGCCTGTTGTTTTCTGTAATTTTTTTATAATGCCCAATTGCTCTGTCGGTACCCATTACAAATACCGGGTAGGGCATTGATTTCAACATCATACTTAAGCCGTCATCTGAATATTTTAAAAATTTATTCAGCATTACTTCTTTCCGGTAAGATGGATCGGTAAAATTTGCTGTTTTAGAGGGGACATCATTCCAGATAGCATTCACATTATCCGGTGTTGCTGTTTTTACCCGTACAAATTCATTTGCATTACCCATATAGACCTTAGTCCATTCCGAACTTAATAAAAGTACCAGGTAATTATGCAAATCTTTTTTATTATACACCAGGTCACGTATTTCAAATGATTCGTCAATAATTATTTTTTCTTCCACCGGTATATCCAGGTAGTATACTTTTTCAAAAATTGGGGATACATATAAGGCAATACTTTTTTTATAAGTATCATAATTAAGATTGTTTAAAAGGTTTCTTAACCTGCCGGTAACAATTATTGCTTTTTCATGTTCATAGTTTTCCAGCAACTGATGTTCAATTTTATCTACAGTAATTTTCAGTTTATGTGTCAACTCTGTCTTCAGATTCATTTTAGGGTCAAAAGGCATAATAAGTGAAACACAGGGAAGGTATTGAGTAACTCCCATAACTTCCTTTAATTCGGGCGAAATGATTTTATTCATAATTATGGCTTTAGAATTCAAAACTACTTTCTGTATAAATGGTAAACCCTGACTGCAATCAGCAAGAACTGTGATACCACTCAAAGGCAATAATCGTACTTGAATTTAAATTGTGAAAAACTTTATATGCCTTCTGTAACCTTAATGAAAAAATCAAAACAGCACAATGCAGAATTAGCTTCTATATTTCACCGTATGGCAGCTTGTTATAAATATTTGGGCAGCGAAGAAAAATTCAGGGCCATCGCTTACGATGTTGCTGCCAAAACCTTGAGTACATTACGGGATGATGTGGAGGTTTATGCCAAAGATGTAAAAACGCTGGATCAATTACCCGGTGTTGGGGAAAGTATTGGAGAAAAAATTATGGAATACCTGCATACTGGAAAAATTAAAACCTATGAGAACCTGAAAAGACAAGTACCACAGGATTTGATGGATTTAATGGATGTGAAAGGTTTTGGCCCATCCACCCTTAAAGTCTTACATGATGAATTAAACGTAAATAACAGGGAGGAACTGACGGAAGCATTAGAAAAGGATAAACTGACAGGCGTAAAAGGGTTTGGTAATA
>JACPOD010000011.1 GCA_016185185.1 Sphingobacteriales bacterium
AAGCTTACAAGATGTATGCGTAATGGCAATCGTTTATAATAGCGGTTTGCCTGATGCTTCCTGCTGACTTTATAAATCAAAGAACTGGGTATCACATCTAAAATTTGTGATAAGAGCGGCTGTCCGACAAAACTTCTACCGTTATCCATACGGTTTGTTTTTGTGTAGTAACTCAAACATAACCATTATGGGTGGTTCGAAAGAACTGCCCTTTTATTTATATTTTAGTCGGACAATAGTGATTTTTTATATACAATTTCAATGAATAAGTTCTCAAAGGGTGTTTTATCGTTATAAGACTAAAGGTCTTTCAGGCGGGGTATGAAAGAAGTTAGCATAAAGGTATGCCTAAATGGGATGCTTTCCATAAAAGATATCAGCACCTCCCGTTAATAAATATTATTACTGAAATCGCTGTTATACTGAATAATATCCGGTGCTTTTACATAATTATTATTATACCTGAAATGCAGATTGACGGTTGCCGAAATTTTAAACCCTTTGTGCTGCTCTGATTTTCGGGGGAAATACATAAAACGCAGTTCAACAGTACCTAATAAAATATTTTCGTTACGGGCCCTTATACCACCTCCCACACCATAATAAAAACCGGAATTGGTAATCACTTTATACTCCGGGGTAATTGACGTAATATCAGCTGAAGCAAATGGTGCAAATTTAAATCCCAGCATTTTATATTTCAGGAAGAATATGGTTTCTGCATGTAAACTGAAACGTTCCTTGCCGCTGGCAGAATCAAAAGAGATATACTGCAACCCAAAAACATTATTGATACCAAGCGGGTCAAGCCCAAGCCGGTTAAACTGTTTGGTATAACTGAGCCGCAGGTATTGCCTGATTTTTAAACCCGAGTGTCCATACACTTTACTAAATGCACTGGTACCTGCTAACAGAACAGCATCCTGCCATTTATCACGATTAAAAAATACTCCGCCCCGTAAAAAATATTGTATTACATGCCCCTTATTTGTTATCATATAAAGATTGGCATCCATACCAGCATAAGGTCTTTTTAATGTCAATTGTTTATACCACCCTGCTGTTACAGCAATATTATATCCATAAGGCACATCTTCCGTTATCCCAAAACCAAAAACATAGTTTGTTTTATAAAAATTCTGCCGAAAAAAAGTGAACTGTGCCAGTACTGCTTCTCTCGAATTAAGCCTGAAATTAAATTTATCACCTACCTGGTATGGAACATCAGCAAACTGGTTTTTAAAATAACGCAGACTGAGAAATTGCCTGCTCAGGATTTTTTTACTGAAAAGAAAACGGTGGATACCCAAATTATACCCAAGCCAGGCATCAAAAACATTGTATTGATATTTATAAAACAAACTATCGGGTTTAAAATAAGTATTAAACGTTAGTCCATGTCCAAACATAACAGCACCGGCAAAATGGAGGTATTGCGAAACCAGAGGCCTTTCTAACATTACATGCCATGAATGTTCATCAAAGCTTCCATTGTACAGATCAGGGCTTATTTTTGAATAGCCAAGGGTTGCATTAATAAATGTACCGGCTATACCCGTTTTCCTGTACAGCAGCTCATATCCAAAACGGGGATTACGGCTTTTTTCATACAAGGCAGTATATTCCAGCTTTTGCCCAGTACCCAGTAAATTGGCATCACCTGCTTTCACTCTAAAATGATCCGCCGCCAGGTTTTTTATACCAAATGAAATACTGAGAAAATCTTTAGTAATTACCAGCAGGTCAACAGAATCGGGTTCATCTGCAATGGTACTTACAATGATACGGGCATCGTGTATATATTCAAGAGAACGGAGATACCGTTCATTATCTGCTACTAAAATGGGGTTGAGCTTTGTTTTTTCCCTGATAAAAAGATTGTTACGGATCACCCTTTCATTGGTATTTTGATGAAGACGGTTGATGAATTTTTTACCAAAGAATTTAATTTCTTTAGTTGTATCGCTGAATGTTTTTTCAAAGCCATATTCTTTTATGATAATACTACGGATTCCTTTACCCTCATACAACAGGTAGGGCACTTCATTTTTACTGATGAGAAAACCCGGCTGCAAAGAGGAGTCTATCCCCCTTCGGGTGATTGACTTTATAAGAAACTGGGTAAGAGATGTTTTCTTTGTGCTATCGTTTTCTTGCGCATATGACCGGGCACAAATAAGCCACCCCAAACATAGAGTGATGCAAAAGCATACCTTTTCTTTACCGGTAAACATAATTTGCAAACTTTCCTTACAGGTGAACTACCTGTATTAACTCACAGCAGATGTTGAGATTTGGATTTACTTTAATCAGAAGAAATTGAGAATTGAATTGCATAAATATAGGAAGAAAGAATTAAACTTATGGTTTCTGAAAATAAAAATGAATGACACAAAGAAAAATTATTCCTGCAAAATGGCATGTTAATAATGATATTTAGATACTCGGCTAATGGAAACGAATGGAGTTAAACCGGAGTCAATAGCAATAACGATTTGGCTAAATTCTATAAATATTACTGGCTGTAACAAGTAATTTTAATTTTTAAAAGTGCCAAACACGAAACAAGTTTACTATTTTAAGAGCCTGATTTAATAACAAAAAAATATCTTTACCACATTAATAATTGGTTTATGGAGTCACAAAACATAGTATTTGAAAAAATAGCAGCCTTATTAAAAGAATTACAATTAGATATTAGTAAGGAAGACCGTAACCGGCCCTGGGGAGGTTTTTATGTAATAGAAGAATCGCAGGCAGCACAATTTGCCAAACAATTTTTTCCGGAAGAAGATTTTGAAGCATTGAAAATCTCAAAAAAACTCAGTCCAAAAATTTTAATGGTAGCTCCGGGTAAAAGATTGAGCTGGCAATATCATCATCGTCGTGCTGAGATATGGAGATGTATTGATGGCGAAGTGGCTGTTGCAACCAGTCACTCGGATGAAGAGACAGACCAGCATGTACTGAAGGTTGGGGATAAGATAAAATTAAAGCAAGGCCAGCGGCACCGCCTGATTGGTTTAGATGGCTGGGGTGTTGTAGCAGAGATATGGCAACATACGGATGCTGCTAATCCTTCTGATGAAGATGATATTGTACGGCTGCAGGATGATTTCGGGAGATAATCATAATAAAATACTTTAAACGGTTTATGAATCCCTTAATAAATACATGTATCGTTGGGTTTGGAATTTCGGGCAAAATCTTTCATACCCCTTTTTTATTAACCAACCCGGGGTACCGGTGGACAAGTGTGGTTGAACGCAATACAAATAATGCTCTTTTGGTTAAGAAAGATATTATAACCTACAGAAGTTTTGACGAAGCAATCAACGATACTAAAATTGATCTCATTATCATTACTACGCCCAATGAAACACATTTTCCTTATACCAGGAAGGCATTGGAAGCAGGGAAACATGTTGTAGTAGAAAAACCATTTACGATTACTTCACAAGAAGCATTGCAATTAATAGAAATAGCCAAAACGTCCGGCAAAATTTTAAGCGTTTATCAAAACCGTCGTTATGTTTCTGATTATTTAACTATTAAAGAAATACTTGGCGACAATTTATTAGGTGAAATTGTAGAATTTGAAGCACATTACAACCGCTATCGCCCTGAAGCAAAACCTAATGCCTGGCGGGAAGAAGAAAAACCCGGCAGTGGTATTTTATATGATCTCGGTGCTCATCTCATTGACCAGGCTTTATGCTTGTTTGCTTTACCAAACTTTATCAGTGCTGATATAAGATGCCAGCGTCCACATGCAAAAACGGATGATTATTTCGACTTAAGGCTTGACTATGATTTTACAAAAGTGATCCTAAAAGCCGGAATGCTGGTTAGGGAACCCGGTCCAAGATATATGATACATGGTACTAAGGGGTCTTTTAGTAAGTATGGGGAAGATCCCCAGGAAGCAGCACTTCGAAAAGGTTTAATGCCCGCCGGGGAAGAATGGGGAAAAGAATCACCTGACATTTATGGTTTGATCCACACAGAGAAAAATGGTGAAATAATTAAGCAGAAAGTTGAGTCAAAACCCGGTAATTATGGGCACTATTATTCCAATTTATACAATACTATCGTTAACAAAGCCCCACTAATGGAAAAGCCTGAACATGGCTTTAATACCATCCGTTTAATTGAGTTAGCCATTGAAAGCAATAAAAGAAGAGCTACAATCCCTTGCACAGACCTTATTAAAACCACTTATTAATAGAACTTAATCTCTCCTGTATTTTGATTTTCAGTTATCTGCACCTTTATATTTAAAAATAAAAAATGTAAGTTACTGGTATAATATAATCCTTCGTATCCCGTTTATATCCTGTATTTAATCCGTAAATCCGTACAAACCATACCCATGGAAACCAGAATTATTTTGGCGACCCTTTGCTTTGCATTATCCTTTCTATCCCTCATCAGGGGCTATTATTTAATAAGGGCCGAACAACAACAATCTCATTCAGGAACTTTTATTAATGCAACTGATACAATCACTGCCCTTAAGTTGATTTTCTTTAACGGCATTAAAAGTAGAAATGGAATTGTATTAATGTTTAAAACCGATAATACAGTTGCCCATTATTGCTTTGAAATTGAACGAAAAGATGTGAATGGAAATTATACCACTATTTTTCATATTGAAAGACCAGAGACAAATAAATCATATTCGTTTACAGACAGTACTTATACAACTGACCATACGGAATACAGGTTAAAACAAACGAACCTTTCAGGAAATTCAAAGATCAGTAAACCCGTTTTAATAAGTCGCTGTTAACTTTTACACCGTCATAAGACTGCAACCCCGGATATCACTATTATCGACTCGGCCAATTACTTCAAAACTGCCGTCTTCATAAACGGTTCCGGCATCATCAGTAGCAATAAAACTGCAGCTGTATATATTTGCGAGGTCAATAATATTAAGCACTCCCCTGCCCGATGATTTTACCGACAAAGGATCATCTTCTTCTCTTACCAGTACACGCATCCAGTCCGCACATTGGTAAATGCCATCACCTTTAGAATAGGCCTGAGACAATAATTCTGTCATTCCGTATTCAGAATGTATTTTTTTTAAGCCTGTACGGGATTTTATAAATGCATGTACTTCCTGCCGTGTCCATTCTTCCCTTCTGCCTTTCATACCGCCGGTTTCCATAACGATAGTATGCATTAAATGGATAGAATGTTTTTCAAAAAAATCCAGTAAAGCAAATGTTACACCTATCAGTATTACTGGTTGCTTAAGTTGTTCAAGTCTTTTTAAGGTGTGATATAGTTTATCAAAGTCATTTAAATAAAATCCGCTGTCAGGATGCCGGGATTGTTTTATAAGTTCACTTGCCATGTACACAAGAGAAGAATTATTTCTTTCAAGATAAGAAGGCAATAGTGCCAGAATACACCAACTGGAACTGGCTCCATATACTTCTTCAAAATGCTGCAGAAAAGACCGCTTGTATAACGTTGCGTCTTTTACATAATGAAAACTGGTTACAGCCTGGGTAGTACCACTGCTGGCAAACACTAAAGCTGATTCAAATACTGTTGTTTTAACCGTATGTGTTTTAAAAAATGAAATGGGCAAAAAAGGGATTTGTACAACAGATTGTACAGATTCTTTTTTAACGCCAAGGTTTTTTACAAATTCCCTGTAAACATCGTTTTGCTGGTATTGAAAGTTAAATACTTCGAGTGCCATTGACTCCATCGAATCGGGCAATACATTGAAAATATTGTTAAGAAAAGCAGCGTTCATGAAATAGAGATACTCTTTTTTGTTTAAATTTGACTACAAACCTACGAAATGAAGACAAAGGTACTGTTGATAATACTCGTTGTGGCTGCTGTTGTTGCCTGTAAAAAGGATAAATTGGATACTGTTCCAAAAATAAAAGTAAAGTCACTTAATACTACTGAGGTTCCTGTAAATGGCACCTTAAGAGTAACACTTGAATTTGCTGATAAAGAAGGAGATCTTCAGGATACAATATTTGTAAAAAAAATCAGGTTAAATAAAAATGCAGTCCCAACGATAAGGGATTCCTTCCCCTTACAAATGCCGGATTTCCCTGCTAATACCAGGGGAGAAATAACACTTGATCTCAATTACCAGGCAATATTATCTGCAATAAATCCGCCTACCATTCCGGGATCAAATCCACCGCAAAAGGAACCGGATACACTGATCTTAAAATTTTCCATTCGGGACCTTGCAAAACATTTAAGTGACACGGCCACTTCCTCTCAGTTAAGAGTAATACGATAGGTACGGAAGCAATTATTATCTTGCATGTCTTCGTTAATGAATGAAAAATATTGTAAACATCATCCTGTTTAGTTCTGCTTTTATTTCTGTTTGTGCGATTGCTATGGTTGCGCAGACTTCACAATTACTGCATCTTATAAATCTTTCTAACTGGTATTATGTATTTGTAATTGGCGGCACTGTTACCAGCTATAATCTTCATTGGTATTTTACTGAATTCCCTGGTTCTTTATCTGGCGATCATACAAGATTGGCGTGGACCAGGAAGCATCATCATTTATTGTTACCCTTAGCTTGTGCCGGGTTAATAAGTGCCCTCATCTCCTTTTATTATTTAAAAGAACACTGGCTTTGGATCTTTATTGGCAGCGGACTGGCTTTTTTATATACTGCCCCAAAAATCCCAGGTAAGCCTGGCTTGTTTCTAAGGAAAATTGCTATTGCCAAAACAATCTATTTATCACTGGCATGGACCTATGTTACAGCTATACTGCCTGTTATTATTTCAAAAGAAACTTTTACTGCCACAACAGTATATTTGTGTTTACACCGTTACTTTTTTTTATACGTTCTCTGCATTTTATTTGACAACAGGGATAAAGAGGAAGATTTAAAACAGGGCATTCGTTCACTAATAACTTTTTTTAACAACAAAGGAATTGCAATTCTTTTTTATACATCCGCGGCATTAAGTGTCTTCTTTGCTTTTTTATATGGCAACAATGCCGGAATTTTATTATCCATTCCCCTGCTGTTAATTGCCATACTTTACCCCACCATTAAAAAAAGCAAGAATGATTATTTATATTATTTTGTTGTGGATGGTTTTATGTGCTTGTCTTTTTTATTCACCTGCTTTCAACAACCATGAGCATTTCTTTGGTATTAACCTATTTTACAGTAGGTTTGTTTAAAGTAAAAGAAAATATACAGATATGGCAAAAGCTGCTAAACCCCGTAAAAAATCCATCTTAACGGATCAATCCATTGAATTTTTAAAAAATTATCACAATACACATTCCCCGGTAGGTTTTGAAAGCGCCGGTCAAAAAGTGTGGCTTGATTATATTAAACCTTATATCGATAGTCATATTGTAGATCCTTATGGAAGTGTGGCAGGAATTATTAATCCGGCCCAACCCTTTAAAGTAGTAATTGAAGCACATGCGGATGAAATAAGCTGGTTTGTCAATTATATTACTTCCGATGGGTTAATTTATCTTAAAAGAAATGGTGGTGTAGATCACCAGATAGCTCCTTCTAAAAGAGTGTTTATTCATGGTAAAAAAGGTAAAGTAAAAGCAGTATTTGGGTGGCCGGCCATCCATACAAGACTTGGAGGCGAAAAAGAAACAGCACCAAAAGTGGAAAACCTCTGGCTTGATAGTGGTGCCAGAACTAAAAAAGAAGTGGAAAGCCTGGGCATACATGTTGGTGCTGTGGTTACGTATGAAGACGGGTTTGAAGAACTTGCATTTGGAAATTATATTTCCCGTGCTTTTGATAACCGCATTGGAGGTTTCATGATTGCTGAAGTAGCCCGTTTATTAAAGTTGAATAAAAAGAAACTTCCGTATTCTTTATATATTGTAAATGCAGTACAGGAAGAAATAGGTTTGCGTGGCGCCGAAATGATAGCCAGACGCATAAAACCCGATATTGCCATCGTTACGGATGTTACACACGATACTTCCACACCAATGATCAGTAAAATGGTGGAAGGCGATATTACTTGCGGCAAAGGTCCTTCATTGGCAACCGCCCCTGCTGTACATAATAAATTACTCCATATTGTAGAAGAGGTGGCTACCAAAACAAAAACACCGGTTCAATGGCGGGCATTAAGCAGAAGTACAGGAACAGATACAGATTCTTTTGCGTATGCCAACGACGGTTGCCCTTCTGTTTTGATTTCTATACCGCTGCGTTATATGCATACCACAGTTGAGATGCTCCACAGAGATGATATTGAAAATACCATCAAACTGATCTACGAAACCCTGTTAGCACTATCACCTAAAACGAATTTAAGTTATCTTTGACAGCTATGAACCCTGTTTTACTTTATGTTGACCCGGGCAGCACCAGTTACCTGTTACAGGTGATTATTGCTGCTGTAGTTGGAGTAGCTGTTTATTTTAAAACCATTTGGTGGAAAATAAAATCCATCTTTGGAAAAGTTGATAAAAAAGATAGTTCAACAGAAGAAACAACTGATGAGTAAACTGTCTTCACATCCCGCCTCTTTTAAAGATCCCGCCGGATTTATAATAAAGATGGATGAGACTTATTACCGCCAGGTTAATAAAGTATATGCAGATGATTACCAGCTCCTGATGCAATCGGGGTTATATGAAAAACTAACCCGGTCAAAAAAATTACTTTCCCATACAGAAGTTGATACCATAATAGCAGAAAAAGACAGTTGGTATAAAACAATCCTTCCACAACAATTGGAATTCATCAGTTATCCCTACGAATGGTGTTTTGATCAGCTTAAAGATGCCGCCTTGCTTACCTTACAGATACAAAAAGAAGCATTAAGTCATGGTATGAGTTTGAAAGATGCCACTCCCTTTAATGTACAATGGCTTACTGGTAAAGCTGTTTTTATTGATACGTTATCCTTTGAGAAATATACAGAAGGAGAAGCCTGGGTTGCATACAAGCAATTTTGCGAAAATTTTTTGGCTCCTCTTTTGTTGATGAAATATAATAATGCTGAGTTAAATAAACTTTTGCTCAACTACCCCAATGGCATTCCGTTAACTATTGTTTCTTCATTACTTCCCTATAAAACAAAGTTTAATCTCGGAATATACCTGCACATACATTTACAGGCAAAATTTCAGAAAAAAAAATCAGGTGAGAAAGAAACATACCGCAAGCACCTTTCACATACACAACTGCAAAATATCGTTGACAATCTGGTTAACCTGGTCAAAAAACTAAATTTAACTGAAGAAAAAACAACCTGGAATAATTACTACAACGAAACTATTTTAAGTAAAGAATATTTATCTACAAAAGAAAAACTGGTCAATGAATTTCTTGCTGCTGCTGAATACAAATCCGTTCTTGATCTGGGTGCCAATACAGGTGAGTTTTCGTTGCTGGCAGCAAAATCTGCTAAAATGGTTGTAGCGGCGGATTTTGATACAGCCTGTGTTCAAAACTTATATAAACATACTATAGAAAAAAAAATAAAAAATATATACCCGCTTGTACTTAATATAACAAACCCGACACCCGCAATTGGCTGGGCTAATAGTGAAAGGAATTCTTTTTGGCAACGGATAAATACAGACCTTATCATGGCGCTGGCACTGATACATCATTTATCTATTTCTGCCAATATTAATTTCTCCATGCTGGCTGATCTTTTGAAAAGCAAATGCCGCTATCTTATCATAGAATTTGTGCCTAAAACAGATCCAAAAGTACAGCAATTGTTAAGCTATCGTAAAGATGTTTTTACAGAATATACTGAAACTAATTTTGAAGAAAGTTTTAAACAACATTTTAGCATACTAAAAAAAGAACAAATTCCTTCCACGCAGCGAATCATCTACCTGATGAAAACGAACCATTAAAATGCTCCGAAAATTATTTACACATATCAGACCTTTTCATTTTGTATTGCTAATACCGTTTTTTTTATTGCATATAGAGAATAATTATTTCGGACTGCTGCCAGTTCCTGTTGTTACAAAATCAATCATTTCCTTTTCTGCATTATGTCTTTCTTTATTTTTGGTAGCTAAAGTTTTTTTAAAAGAAAATAACAAAATTGGTGTTTTTTGTTTTGTAGCATTAGGCTACTTTTTTGGTTTTGGCGCTGTAAAAGATTTCCTGGAAACATTCCCTTCACTTTATAAATTTACTTCGTACCGTTACCTTTTGCCGCTGATCATAATAATGCTGGCACTGCTTTTTATTTACCTGAGAAAATCAACCCGCGACCTCACCCGGTTAAATACATTTCTTTTTCTTGCAGTGAGCCTTAACCTCCTGCTCGAAGTTTTTTTATTTTCTAAAAATAGTTTTACAAAAGCTGATTTAAAAAACGACCTTGGCGACCCCAATTTAACGGAAGTAAAGAATTTTACCCCCTGTACCAATTGTGAGCAACCTGATATTTTTTATATCGTTTTTGATGAATACACCAGCTCCGATTGTCTCAAAAAATACTGGAATTATTCTAACGACACGCTTGACAATTATTTACTCAGCAATAATTTCTTTATTTCAAAAAAATCAAGAAGTAATTATTGTTTTACCACCTTCTCCGTTTCTTCCATCATGGAAATGCAGTATTTAAATCTTCCGCCTGATTACACTCAGGCAGTGGCAAAAGATTTTGCCAGGGGTGAATATACTCTCATGAGAAATTCTGCCATAAAAATACTGGAGAAACAGGGATACAATATCCACAACCATTCCATCTTCGACTTTGAAAACCATCCCACAGAGCTGGGGACTTATTTTTACCAGTTAAGAGGCATGTATGTAGATGACGAGACCTTGTTTGGAAGAGTTAAAAGAGATATCGGCTGGAATTTTGCTTCCCTTTTTTCCCGGGACCCCAGGAAAGCAGTAGAACAACTCGTAAAAGAAAAAACGGACCATAATGTAGAAGGAAAAAAATATTCATTTGCGCTGGCCAAAGATGCTATTAAAAATGAAGACCCCGCTAAAAAAGATTTTTTCTTCTTTCACTTTTTATTACCCCATGATCCTTTTGTTTTTGATGCAAAAGGAAATATTAAATATTATTCTGATTACCGCAGTAGTTTGCAGGAGAAATACCTGGAACAATTAAAATATACCAATACGCTGCTGGTTGATATGGTTGATTATATAAACAAACATTATAACAAAAAGGCTGTTATTGTTGTACAGGGAGATCATGGTTTTAAAGAATGGCCCGGTGAAGAACATTTTGAAGATATTGCATTTCAAAATTTAAATGCCACCTATCTACCGGATACCACTTACACCGGTTATTACGATGGCGTAAGCTCTGTTAACACGTTCAGGTTACTTTTTAACCATTATTTTAATAGCAATTTTAACATTTTGCCCGATAAAACCGTTCAGATCTATATTAAACCTGAACTGAAAAAAAACTATGGGATACGGGAGAAAAATAACTGAGCAAAGGCTATTTTTACAATACTAAATTACCGGCTATGATCAGAAATGACTGGACATTAGAAGAAATTACCAACGTTTATAATACTCCATTACTTGAATTAATTTATAAAGCTGCAACCGTTCATCGTGAATATAATGAAACAGCGGAGGTACAGGTTTGTACATTATTATCCATTAAAACAGGTGGCTGTTCCGAAGACTGTGCCTATTGCCCGCAGGCTGCCCGCTATAATACCGGTGTTGATGTACAGGCATTATTAAAAAAAGAAGAAGTTCTTGAATATGCCGCTAAAGCAAAAGCGGCCGGATCTACCCGTTTTTGTATGGGGGCTGCGTGGAGAGAAGTGAGAGATAACAAAGATTTTGACAGAGTGCTGGATATGGTAAAAGGAGTAAATGAAATGGGCATGGAAGTTTGTTGTACACTTGGGATGTTAACAGAAGATCAGGCCAAAAAATTAGCCGATGCTGGCTTGTATGCTTATAACCACAACCTGGATACCTCTTCTGAGTACTATAGAGAAATTATTCATACCCGTACTTACGAAGATCGTTTGGAAACTTTGGATAATGTTCGCAAAGCAGGCGTATCTGTTTGTTGCGGTGGCATTGTAGGTCTTGGCGAATCACATGCAGACCGTATAAAAATGCTGCATACTTTATCAACCATGGCAGAGCATCCTGAATCCGTTCCTGTTAATGCCCTGGTGCCAATAAAAGGAACACCATTAGAGAATAACACCAGGGTTGATATATGGGATATGGTAAGAATGATTGCTACAGCAAGAATACTGATGCCAAAAGCAATGGTACGATTAAGTGCCGGCAGAACAAACATGAGTGTGGCGGAACAAACACTTTGTTTTATGGCAGGCGCCAATAGTATTTTCGCCGGTGATAAATTATTGACAACACCTAATCCATCATTCGATGAGGATAATGCTATGTTTCAACTGCT
>JACPOD010000014.1 GCA_016185185.1 Sphingobacteriales bacterium
GCTGCAGTTCGCTATCAGCTTCGGTTTCAGCCCGACGTTAATAATTTAGCTTTGGTTCATATTTTCAACTTTTAAAACAATATTGGGCAGCAGTTGTGGGCTGACGTTTTTCAAATATCCCAACAACGCCAAGCCCTGTTCCGTTCCATCGCATTATATTTTCGTGTTCAACAAAATTAAAAATACCTCCTAACTTAACGCTAATTTTCTTAGTTTATGAAGGATTATTATTCAGTTTTAGGAGTAAAGAACGATGCCAGTTTAGAAGAAATTAAAAAGGCTTACAGGAAACTGTCAATGGTTTTTCATCCAGATAAAACTAATGGAGATGAATTTTATACAGAAAGATTCAAAGACATACAAGAGGCTTATGAAACTTTAACAGACTACGAAAAGAGATTACAATATGATAATAGAAGGAAAACAAAGGAAAGCACTTCCAAACAAAATACTCAAAACAACTTTCTTCCACTGATTGAAATTTTTTAAAACTGATAAGAATGAATTTGAATATGACGAGGAAATCACGTTTAAATGGAAAACAATAAATGCTGACAAAGTTTCTATTAGGCCCTTCGGACAGGTAAATCCTATTGGAGAAAAGACTTACAAGATTAAAGATTATAAAAATCCATATTTAAAATTCGAAATCACTGCAGAGAATAGCATCATTGAAAAAAAGGCTTCTGAAACATTGGTTTTATATAATATAACATACCAAAATTAAAAAAACATTTTCGAGAAGAATTTGAAATAGAACAGCAAGAGGCTAGGAAATCTGAAAAACCTCCAGTAAATGAGTCACAAGAACAAAAAGCACCTAAAATACCATTTAAGAAAAAGACTTTTTCAGAGAAGATAGATTCCATATTAAGCATGTCATCCAACGAAGTTTATCAATTATTGCTAGTCGTTTTGTTTATAGTATTGTTTTTCTATGCATTTTATTCGATTGTGTATGCACCTAAGCATTAACTTAACACCTTTAGTTTATGCAAGTATTTATTGTCAGGCTGAGCTTGTCGAAGCCTTGATGAGCTGTATTACCAGAGCCGAACAACACTTCGACAAGCTCAGTGTGACAGTTTTGATGAACTGATGAATAGAATTACGGAACGTACAAGTGAGTGACACAACAGAAGATTAACAGAGAATAGAAAGCCGGTTACAAAAACCTCCTCCTTACCAAATCATAAAAATGCTGAACGGATTCTTTGTCCATATCCCAACCCAGCTTTAGTTTTAATTCTCTTTCCATCCAGTACCGGGCTTCCTGGTAAATGGAATAGCTGTTGATGGTTTTAATGCTGCGTTCGTACATGGCTTCGTCGCCACGGAAGAGTTCGTTGATGAATACAAAACGGTCGTTGATGCCAATAGCTTTTTTAAGATCTTTTACCGGAGTACTGCTGAGGTGTTCGGCCAGTTCTTTTTTAGCTTCTTTCAATTTATCATTCAAAGAGGATTCGCTGTTGCTCACTGCATCGTTTACTTCTTTTACTTCGGGTTTGCGGATGTTATGCGCCAAGGTGGGCACATCTTCCACCGGATCGAAAAGGTAACCGGTGGCAGGTTTAGCCTGTGTGCTGGTTTTATTTACGAGGGCAGCTTTGCGTTTTATTTCTTCCAGTTCGGCTTCTATTTCGGCTTCATCCACTTTTAATACTTCAATGATCTTTTCTTCAGGTTCCACTTTCATTACCGGGATTGCAGTAGCCTGTTTCACTACATAACCCGCATTGGGCATTATCACACTTACTTTACTGCTGGTAGCGGGAGCCGTGGCCTGGCGTGAGAGTTCGGCCTGTATCAATTGTACGGTAGCAAGCAATTGGGCAGGGTCTGCCTTTTCGTTATATAATTGCTGTAATTTTTGAATAAGAGCACCCACTCTTTCCATGGATTGAATTACTTTTGGCGACTTGTAATGTATAAAGACTAAAGGTACAAACAGTTTATCACAAATTAAGTTAAGATGTTTATAGAACCCCATATAAGAGGTGAACGCCGCGGATGGATTGAAGTGATTTGCGGCTCCATGTTCAGCGGTAAGACGGAGGAGTTGATCCGTCGTCTTAAAAGAGTGAAGATTGCCAATTTAAAGGTGGAGATATTTAAACCGGCTATTGATGTTCGTTATGATGAAGTAAAAATTGTATCGCATGATGAGAATGCGATTCAATCCACTCCCATTGATAATTCGCAAACCATTTTACTGATGGCTGAAGGTGTGGATGTGGTGGGTATTGATGAAGCACAGTTTTTTGACGACCAGATCATGTATGTATGCGAAACACTGGCCACAAAAGGAATACGGGTTATTGTAGCCGGACTGGATATGGATTTTATGGGTCGCCCTTTTGGACAAATGCCCAACCTGCTGGCCATTGCTGATTATATTACCAAGCTCCATGCGATTTGTGTAAAGTGTGGCAATATTGCCAATATATCTTATCGTAAAACCAACCAGGCCGAACAGGTATTGCTGGGCGAGAAAGATGTGTACGAACCAAGGTGCAGGCATTGCATCAAGCTTGAAGAAGACGGGAAATAATTTTATCTTTACTTAAAGACGTTATATGGCTGCATGGAAAGAATTAGCGGAAACTAAAAATAATAAGGTTACGGTGGTTGTGCCTGATTATCTCAATAACCGGCAGGTGGAAGTTATTGTTAACCTTATAAAGAAACCAGTAACTAAAAAGAAAAAGGCCGTTAAAAAGAAAGCAGCAACGAAAAAAGCAGCGGTTAAAAAACCTAAATATGATTTCTCTGATTTGGTGGGGAAACTTAAGTGGAATGGAGATGCAGTAGCAGAGCAAAAAAAACTAAGAGATGAGTGGAAATAGATACCTTGTTGACAGCAATGCAGCTTATCATTTGCTAAAGGGCAACAGGACTATTGAAAAAACGCTGGAGAAAGCTTCGTGGATTGGTATTTCCATTATTACTAAAATTGAAATTTTTTCTTACAGTGACCTGACTACCGCCGATAAATTGCTATTTAAAAACTTCCTTTCGAGGGTACATATCATAGATGTTTCAAACACCAACGAAGAATTGATTTTGCTAATAATAAAAATAAGGTTAAAGAAAAAACTAAAACTCCCCGATGCAGTTATTGCTGCCACTGCATTACAGTCAAAAGCAACATTAATAACCGGCGACACTTCATTCAGGCATATCCCTAATTTAAAAGTTATTAATCCGTAATAATGAGTCACGTTAAAAACATAACAGCATTAGTAAAGAAAGATTTGTTGCTGGAGTTCCGGCAGCAATATACTTTTTACGGTATACTGTTATATGTGGCTTCTACCATTTTTGTATTGTATCTCGCCATGAAACAACCGGAGACGAATGTGTGGAATGGTTTGTTCTGGATGATCCAGTTGTTTATTTGTATCAATGCGGTGGCTAAAAGTTTTTTAGCAGAAGGGAGGGGAAGGATGTTATACTTCTACACCATTGCCGGACCGGTTGACTTTATCATCTCCAAACTTATATACAATGGCATACTGATGCTGCTGATGAGTTTGGTGAGTTTGATTTTATTTACCGTCTTCTTAGGCAATCCGATTATTGATACACCACGTTTTGTTGGCATGGTTTGCCTGGGAGGATTGAGCTTAAGTTTGGTCTTTACTTTATTAGCTGCCATTGCTGCCAAAGCCCAACAGCAAGCTGCCTTAATGGCGATACTTGGTTTTCCATTAATCATTCCTCAATTACTTTTGCTGATTAAATTATCCAAAGCTGCTTTTGGTGAAGTGTATGGAGCAGGAGTAGTTTCTCAAATCACTTTATTGCTCGTTGGATTAGATGTGCTGGTAGTAGCACTGGCGATTATATTGTTTCCGTTTCTTTGGAAAGACTGATGATGTACGAAGTACGATGTCAGATGTACGAAAATATTATAACTACTTTCTCATTCCTTATTTCTTATTTCTTATTCCACATTCCTAATTCATGATTTCCATTATCAAATTTTCAAATTGGCTAATTGTCAAATTATAGGATTCTAACCCATGTTTGAAAAGAATAAGCAAACGCATGTTTCTCATCAGCAGGAAAATCAAGATGATAAGTTAGTTTCCATTCATTAGCGGGTAATTCAGGGAAAGTAATATCACCATCAATAACAGCATGCACTCTTGTTAAATAAACTTTATCGGCTATTGGTAAAGATTGTTTGTATATCTCTCCGCCACCGGCTACATAAACTTGCTTGCAATCTGTTTCTTTTGCTTTTTCAATCGCTTCTTCCAGTGATTTTACCACCCATACATCTTCTCTGCCTGGATTCCAGTCAGTATTCCTGGTGATGACAATATTAAATCTGCCGGGCAATGGTTCTCCTGCAATAGAATCGTAAGTCTTTCTTCCCATAATAACCGGCATGCCCCAGGTGGTATTTTTGAAAAACTTTAAATCATTGGGTAAATGCCAGAGGAGTTTATTATCCTTTCCGATAATATTGTTTTCTGATGCAGCGACGATGAGCGAAACGATCATAAATGAGAAATAAGGAATTAAAAATAAGAAAGGATTCTGACTCCGATAAAATTGTTCTTTTCTTTGCGCCTCTCTGTGTATTCTTTGCACTCTTTGCGTTTAAGTAACGCCATTTAACCGCAAAGGACCCAAAGCTATCGCAAAGGAGCGCAAAGGGTTCTAATTACACAGCTACCGGTGCTTTAATGGCTGGATGACATTGATAATTCTCTAACGTAAAATCTTCATACTTAAATTCAAAAATATTCTTCACTTCAGGATTCAATCGCATTGTTGGCAATGGATAGGGTGTTCTGCTCAATTGCAGTTTCACCTGTTCTAAATGATTATTGTAAATATGTACATCGCCAAATGTATGTACAAAATCACCAGGCGCTAAATCACACACTTGTGCAATCATTAAAGTAAGCAATGCATAAGAAGCAATATTGAACGGCACCCCTAAAAACACATCGGCGCTACGTTGATATAATTGACAAGAGAGTTTTCCTTTTTCTCCCCCTTTGGGGGAGTTGGAGGGGGCTACATAATTCCCAGCTTCTCCATTGCTTGCCATACACCGGACCTAATTCACCATTCGTATCCGCCCATTCGTCCCAGATACTCACCCCATTTTCCTTTAAGTATTTAATGTTTGTTTCTCCTTTTAAAAACCACAGCAACTCATGAATGATGGAACGCATGTGAACTTTCTTCGTTGTCACCAATGGAAATCCCTCATTCAGATCAAATCGCACCTGGTAACCAAAAGTGCTGATGGTTCCGGTTCCTGTACGATCGTGTTTCTGTACACCGTTATCTAAAATATGCTGAAGTAAATTAAGGTATTGCTGCATGGGCGCAAGTTAAGGAAAGTCTGAACCATGATTTTAAGGATTAATGGATTGTTAGGAAACTGTGGATTTATAAAAATCCTATCTTCATTACCCTAATCAATACAGCTATGCTTGCAAGATTTTTTTCTCTCATTACATTTTGTTTATTTGTTCAAATCGTCAATGCACAGGTATCCATTATTCCTGAGCCCGTTTCTATAGTAACACCTGCAGGAAAATTTAATGCAGGGAAACAAATCACCATTGCTGCTCCTGCTGATGCCAATCCGGTTGCAGCTCAGTTAAAAGAAAGATTAAGCAACAGTGGAATTTCCTGCACTGTCGTTCCCGATAATTCAAAAGCAAGTATCAGTTTTATCATTAATAAAGTTGCCAATACATCCATTGGAAAAGAAGGTTACCAGTTAACAGTAGGAGAAGGAGGCGTTACGGTTACCGCCAATACCAATGCTGGTTTATTTTATGGAATACAAACATTGCTTCAGTTATTTCCGGCTGATGTGGAAAAGGAAAATGGATTGAATAATACAGAAATAAGTTTACCGTATGCGGAGATAACCGACTATCCAAGATTTGGATGGAGAGGATTGATGTTTGATGTTTCCCGCCACTTCTTTACCAAAAAGGAAGTAAAAGATTTTATTGACCAGATGGTGAAGTATAAATACAATATCCTGCACTGGCATTTAACTGATGATGAAGGATGGCGTGTTGAAATTAATTCGTTACCTAAATTAACTTCTGTTGGTGCATGGAATGTAAAGAAGGAAGGATATTTTGGAACCTTTACTCCACCCACTCCCGATGAACCACGCAACTATGGTGGTTTTTATACTCAGGAAGATATTAAAGAAGTGGTGGCGTATGCCAAAGAACGGTTTGTAGATATTTTACCTGAAGTGGATGTTCCCGGCCATAGTCTTGCTGCTATTACTGCATATCCCGAACTCTCCTGCTCCAATGGAAAAGATAATCACGGTGTTTGCTCTGGTGAGTCAATAAAAGACTGGAATACGCATACTGCTTTGGTAGATGATAATTTATGTCCTGCCAATGAAAACGTATATGTATTCCTTGATAAAGTATTTACAGAAATAGCTCAGCTTTTCCCATTTGAATATATTCATACCGGTGGTGATGAAACTTTTAAAACATACTGGGAAAGAAGTGATGCGGTAAAAGCTTTAATGAAAAAAGAAGGTTTGAAGAATATGGAAGAAGTGCAGAGTTATTTTTCCAAACGTGTAGAAAAGATCGTGGAATCAAAAGGTAAAAAATTTATGGGTTGGGATGAAATACTGGAAGGAGGATTAGCACCGAATGCGGTAGTAATGAGCTGGCGTGGAATGAAAGGCGGAATAGAAGCAGCCAAACAAAACCATGAAGTGGTAATGAGCCCAACTGATTTTGCTTATTTAGATTATGTACAGGGAAATAAAATTATGGAACCAAGGGTATATGCATCTTTACGTTTGAAAAAAGCTTACCAGTTTGAACCGGTACCCGATGGTGTGGATCCAAAATTTATTAAAGGCGGACAAGGCAATATATGGACCGAACAAATGTACAATACCCGTCACCTGCAATACATGGTATGGCCAAGAGCTTTTGCTGTTGCTGAAGCGGTATGGAGCCCTAAAGCAAAGAGAGACTGGAAAACGTTTATTCCAAGAGTAGAGGAACATTTCAAACGTTTTGATGCGGCACAAATAAAATATGCTCCTGCTATCTATGAACCTGATGTAACGGTTTCTAAAAATGCAAATGGAGAAACAGTTGTTACATTAATTCCTGAAATTGACGGGTTGAGTATCCACTACTCTTTTGATAATACATTCCCCGATAATTTTTATCCTGTTTACTCAGCACCCGTTACTGCTCCCAAAGATGCGGTGATGATGCGGATTGTTTCTTATAAAGAAGGTAAGCAGGTAGGCAGGATGATTACGATGCCGATGGATGAATTGAAGAAGATGGTGAAGAAATAGTCTGAACCAGGATTTATTAGATTTTTTGGATTTTGATGATATAAAAAGAGGTTGCCTGTAACGTTACAGGCAACCTCTTTTTATAAAGAATCAGTTATTAAAAAAAATAAACTAAAAATCCAAAACTATAAACCCCTTCTTTTAATTTCCTTTTCTATCAATCCCAACTCCCTTCCTGTTTGTCCGCCCATGGAACTGTTTTCCTGTGCCCGCCGCATGAGGTAAGGAATAACATCTTTAATGGGACCAAAAGGTAAATACTTGCTAACACTGCATCCACTCCTGGCTAAGTTGAAAGTGATATTATCGCTCATACCAAACAATTGAGAGAAATGTACATTCGGATGATTATGTGGCAATCCTTTTTTATCTAAAAGCTGAGTAGTGTATAAATTACTGTATTCATTATGTGAAGCAACAATTACAGCGATTCTATCTAAATGTTCAATACAAAATTCAACAGCAGCATTGTAATCCCTGTCGCTGCTTTCTTTATCCGGTTGAATGGGTGAAGGGTAATTCATTTCTTTGGCTCTTAATCTTTCCTTCTCCATATAAGCTCCTCTCACCAGTTTCGTTCCCAATACAAAATTGCGTTGTACAGCTGCTTCGTATGAATCTTTCAAAAAAGCTAAGCGGTCGTGGCGATATAATTGCAGCGTATTATACACTACTACTTTTTCTTTATTGAATTGCTCCATCATTAAAATGGTGAGCACATCCACCGGATCCTGAATCCATGTCTCTTCAGCATCAATTAATACACCTACCCCTTTGGTAGAAGCAACAGAACAAATGGTTACCATTCTTTTTTGTAACCGCTGCCATTCTTCTTTTTCACTGTCCGTTAATGATTCCATGGCTTTGGTAAAACGCTTCATCAGCGAACCGGCATTTTGCTCAACAGAATGGTCTAACTTTTCCAGCAATCCAAAACGACACATACCCGTTACTTTAATACTCATAAATGGTATGTTGTGTTGCGTGGCAGCATATTCAATTACTTTAATAAACTGCTGCATGGAATGCTCATAGGATGCATCACCATTATCATTTCCTTCCACTCCATAATCCAGTATTACCTGTACACCAAACTTTTCTAATTTATCAGCAACCATTGCAGTTTCCTCTAACGTTTCTCCACCCACAAACTGCGGAAATATAGTGCTGCGGATAATTGTTTTAATAAATGGAATATTATTCGTTACCGCCCATGGTGTTACTTTAATCCCTGCATTAACCAGCCAGGGCTTACCCATAGAGGAAAAAAGGAAATGGGCTTTCTTTAATTCTTTATCAGATTTATAGGCAAATGCACATTCGGTATTATCGAAGGAAATTACAGGCTGTTGACTCATATTGACAAGCTTTGACCGCCGCAAAAATAGGGCAAACTAACAATAGTTTAGTGGAGAATAAAAGGCTGAAATATGAGATTAATCAGCTTAAATAGCCTGGTGATTAAAAGGCTGCAAAACCATTTCGCTAACAACACCGCTGGCCGGTTGCTGACACAAAAACCAGATAGCACGTGCCGCTTCTTCGGCCATAATCATTTTATCTCTTTGTACCCTTAGCTCGATGTTATCCCAAAAAGCAGTATCTGCACCACCCATAAATAAATTGGTGATGCGTATATCAGTTCTTTTAATTTCTTCCCGTATACTTTGCATCATACCCACCAGTCCGTATTTGCTGGCACTATACGCAGCCGCACCGGCCATAGGTACCTTACCCAGTACACCCGGAATATTTATAATGAGTCCCTTTTTATTTTCTTTCATGTTGGGAAGAAAAGATTTCATTAATAAAAAAGGACCAAACAAATTAGCATGAAGGGTACGGAGAAACTCCATTTCACTCAATGTGTCCATGGATTTGATGATGCCGATACCGGCAGCATTTACTAAAATGTCAATCGCAGTATAAACAGTAAAAAATCTTTCTTTTAAGGCATGCACTTCAGCCGGCTCAGCAATATCCGCAGCAAATACTTTATCGGTGCTGATATTTAATCCAGCCGCCAGTTGATTTAATTTTTCTGCATTTCTTCCTGAAAGAAAAACATTGGCACCGCTTTGTACTAATAATTTTGCTGTTTGTTTGCCTATCCCACCCGTAGCTCCTGTTATCAGAATATTTTTTCCTTTCAGCGTTTCCATAAATTGATTTGAGAGATATAAACAATAAAGGCAGCAATTTGTTTGATGGAGTATGAATGCCGCCAGCATTGTTTTTCCGCACCAGTTATTTAAGCAAAATCCTGCGCTGGATAAAAACAGGAAAGTGATCCTTGTTGAAGAAGAATTATTTTTCAACCAGTATAAGTTTCACAAACAAAAAATTGTGTTGCACCGGGCGTCGATGAAGTTTTATGAAAACTACCTGTCGAAAAAAGGTTACGACATACAATATATTGAAGCTATCCATCCAACAGCCGCTATCCGAAATTTAATAAAGACACTCAGCAAAGAAGGAATTAAAACCATTCATTATACCGATACCTCAGATAACTGGCTGGAGAAAAGAATAAAGCAAACCGCTCATTCATGCAATATGGAGCTTATAAAATATCCTTCTCCTAACTTTTTGAATAACACAAGCGATGCCGGTAATTTTTTTGACAACAGGAAAACCTATTTCCAAATGATGAAGCAGGAAAATGGTTGGAAGAATTTTTAAAAACAAGATTCAGCCAGTTTGGTATTTATGAAGATGCAATAGTGGCAAAAGAACATTTCCTGCATCATTCGGTGCTTACTCCTATGCTCAACATTGGCTTATTAAATCCGCAGCAAATCATTGATAAAACATTGGACGCTGCTGTTGAACATACTATTCCATTAAATTCTTTGGAAGGTTTTATCCGGCAAATAATTGGATGGCGTGAGTTCATTAAAATCGTTTACGAGAGAGAAGGTAGCAAACAACGAACAAAAAACTATTGGGGTTTTACCCGAAAAATTCCTGCATCATTCTGGAAAGGAGAAACCGGTATTGCACCCGTTGATATCACGATAAAGAAAATACTGGCAACCGGTTATTCGCATCATATAGAACGATTGATGGTGATGGGAAATTTTATGTTGTTATGTGAGTTTAGCCCTGATGAAGTTTACCGCTGGTTTATGGAAATGTATATAGATAGTTATGATTGGGTGATGGTACCCAATGTATATGGTATGACACAGTTTGCCGATGGAGGACTAATGACCACCAAACCCTATATCAGCGGCAGTAATTATTTGATGAAGATGAGTGATTATGAAAAAGGAGAATGGACTAAAATATGGGATGGCTTGTTCTGGCGGTTTATGCATGTGCACCGTGATTTCTTTTTACAAAATCCACGATTAGGCATGCTCATCAAAACCTTTGATAAAATGTCAAAAGAAAAACAACAGGCACATTTAACCATTGCTGAAACTTATTTAAAAAAGCTGGATGAAGAAAGCCGTTAGAAAAGAAAACCTGCCACAAAAGATTTGCGTAGTTTGCCAGCGGCCTTTTACCTGGAGAAAGAAATGGGAAAAGGTTTGGGACGAAGTAAAATACTGCAGTGACCGCTGCCAAAAACAAAAAAGCCCCGCTGAACGGAGCTTTTAATCTTTTTTATAATCCAAAGATTCCTTTATTCAGCAATTTCAATGTTTCAGTTTTATAACTGGACGGCACTAACAAAGAAACGTTATGCGGACTACCACCATAAGAAACCATTCTTACCGGAATGGCAGCAATTGACTGGAACAATTTTGTCAATACATCTTTTTCCTCTGCAATTTCATTACCTACCACCGAAACGATGGTATGATTTTCTTCCACTTCCACTGTACCCAGTGGTTCCAGTTCTTTTACAATTTCTTTTAAGTGAGCAGCATTATCAATTGTTAATGACACCGCCACTTCTGAAGTAGTAATCATATCGATAGAAGTGCGGTATTTTTCAAACACTTCGAAAGTCTTTCTTAAGAACCCATAGGCGAGTAACATGCGGCTGCTCTTTATACGAACGGCATAGATACCATCTTTTGCTGCCACCGCTTTGGCACCAATACTGCTGGCTTCTTCTTCAATAGTTGTTCCTTTTGCTTCGGGCTGCATGGTGTTCAGCAACTTTACAGGTACTTTATACATTTGTGCAGGCCATATGGAAGCCGGATGCAAAATTTTAGCGCCGAAATAAGCCAACTCAGCTGCTTCATCAAAACTCAGTTGTTCAATGGGTACTGTTTTATCCACCACTCTCGGGTCATTATTATGCATGCCGTCAATATCCGTCCATATTTCACATACAGATGCTTGTATTGCCGCAGCAATTAAAGAAGCACTGTAATCACTGCCGCCACGTTTTAAATTATCCACTTCGCCCCTTACATTTTTACAGATATATCCCTGTGTAATAAATAATTTTTTTTCCTGATGTTTCTTTAAAAGTTGTGAAAGTTTTACTTTAATACTACCCACCTGTGGTTCGTCATTAGCATCAATACTCATAAACTCCAGTGCAGGCAGCAACATATGGTCAATACCCTGGTGTTCCAAATAAACGCAAAATAGTTTGGTGCTGAGTAATTCACCCTGCGCCAGGATATCTTTACTCAATGCTTCACTAAAAGATATTTTAAGTATGATGTTGAGGAATTCAAAGTGCTCCGTAACAATAGCTTTAGCTTTGAGATAAGATGCATCATTCGTTGCCAGTTCTTTAATAAATGCTTCGTAATGGGCATGCAGTTTATCAATATATTCTTTTGCTGTATTACGTTCCCCTTTTGAAATGCAGGTTCCAATTTCAACCAATGCATTAGTGGTTCCGGACAAAGCTGATAATACTACAATAGTTGGCTCATCGCTCTTTGTAATCAATTGTGTTACCTGGTGCATCCGCTCCGGTTTACCTACCGAAGTGCCCCCAAACTTCATTACTTTCATTATTAAAAAATTTGAGCCGCAAATATACTAGTGAATTGAATAACAGACGTTAGGGAAACAGCCCATCATAAGATGCATGCCGTTAAGTAAAATTCATCTTTTTTTATTACAGAAATTTCCGAACTTTAAAAGGAACACCTCTTTATGAGAATCTATATACTGCTTCTGCTCTTATCAGCCTCATCTGCGTTGAATGGCCAGTCAGCCAGTCCGCAGCAATTAATTTATTTTAATGAGGAATTTTATATATGTGCCAAAGAGTATGCCCAATATGTTGGTATTGCAATAGCAAAGGATGATGGAACAGATGTGATAGCTTACCATTTAAATGGCAAACAAGCAATGACGGGGACTTATGAAGACAAAAATCTTCAAAAAAGAAATGGCGCTTTTACCTGGTTTGACACCAACGGGATAAGAATAGCTGTGTCAGAATTTAAAAACAATATACAGGACGGGCTTTACCTTTTCTGGTACAGCAATAAAGTGTTAAGGGATTCGGGTACATTTTCCAATGGCTCACCCGATGGTTTATGGAAAAGCTGGTATTCGAACGGGCAATTAAAGATGGTATGTGCTTATAACGCAAAAGTGCTGGCAGATTATAAAAAGGCTTACGCTCGAAACAACATTGGCAGTGAGTTAGTACAAGCCGCTTCACCACAAAAGATCAACAATCTTGCCCGTATAGATCCTGCACAGGATATTCCTACCAGGAGCAGAAGAGGATATTATGCAACACTACAGGAAAAAGAAAAACAATTCAATACTGTATTGAACAGCGAAGAACAGGATAAATCCTCCGGCACCAGTGAGGAAAATGATCAGCGTATTTATTTTTCACACGTAATGATACGCTACGACCTTATTATTCCCGCAACAGTTTTATTAGACGGTAATTATTATTCTTTTTATGCAAATGGTAACTCAAAAGAAACAGGGCAGTATTTCCAGGGAGCAAAAAAGGGTTTCTGGGAAACATGGTATGAAAACGGAAAAAGGAAATCAGTAGGCCGCTTTGAAAAAAATCATGAAGTGCAGGAATGGAAATATTATAATGAGAAGGGTGACCTCGCTATATTAAAACAATTTAAAAAAGACGGAAGGCTGATCAATGAAATAAAAATGCAGTAACTAATGACTATAATGCAACTGAAAACCGGTTGCCCAGTTCTGTTAAATCATTTACTACCGGAGTTAACAACGGAATGCCTTTTTTCATACGGATATCTTCAGATTCTCTTTCCGGATCACCCGGTATCAATACTTTTTCTTCCCCTTTTATAGTTTGAGAGGAACGAAAACGTTTAATCCAGTTATCCATATGTCGTTACGCATATTGGATTGGTACCTAATAATCTTTCCTTCGAAAAAGTGGGAGATACCAATGCACTGGCATTTGTCATTGCTATACCAATCATATCATGATCCAAAGCCATCATGGCATGATAGCCTGCAATACCAAAGTGATTACTATTTTGTACACTTACCCACCCTGTTCCTGCCTGTTTTGCTTTATCAATAGCTACCTGCATAGCAAATGGAGCCACAACTAACCCTAATCCACCGTCACCATCCACTACAGCTGTTGAGGGTGTTTCATGAATAATTTTTATTTGTGGACTGGCATTGATTCTTTTCGCATCCCATAAACGAACATAGCCGCTTAACCTGGCTATCCCGTGTGAATCAATCCCACGCAAGTCGGCGCTTAACAAAACTTTTGTTGCAACAGATGCATCTGTTTCGTTACATCCAATGGCTTTAAAAATACTTTTGGTAAATGACGATAGTTGGTTATAAGAAAATAGTTTTTCCATGTAAAAGAATTAATAATTACTAATTAATAATTATTAATCAGGCCTGCGCCGTGGGCCCGCCAAAATTCATTGGTAATTGAATCTCTTCAATATCCTGAATAGGACCATTTGCAGCTTCAAATCTTTTGATATTTTCAGTTAACGCTTTCATAAAACGCTTTGCATGCTGAGGGGTTAAGATCAATCTTGATTTTACTTTGCTCTTGGGCGTACCCGGCATTACATTTACAAAATCTATTACAAATTCTGCATGGCTATGAGTAATAATAGCAAGGTTTGCATACGAGCCCTCGGCTACTTCTTCCGAAATTTCAATATTGAGCTGATTTTGTTGTTGCTGATTCTGACTTTCCATGTAATAAATTTAGAATAGCAAATATAGCTCTAAAAATTATAGAGGAACTGCACTTTGGCTTCTGTACGGTGATTTCCCTTTATCTCATCCAAACCGCTCCCAATTAAGGATTTACCCTTGTACATTGTTTGTGCAATACGAAGCCAGCCTTGTAATTTTTTACTAATGGAATAATTAAGATTCAAATAATATCGCCAGCCTTTATCAAAAAAAGAAGGGATGCTGAAGCTATATAAAACATCATTTTCGTAAGCATAAATACGGGAATTAAATCCATCCGTTTCGAAATATTGAAGCCGCACCGTTGCTGATAATGGTTTCATGTGCGGGTTATACACTACATCAAAATAAGTAAGGAAGCCCTCTTCACTTTGCGGACCTTTTTTATCATACCAGGTTATTTCAAACCGGTTACGCAGGGTTACAGCCCTGTTTAGTTTGTAAGAAAACTGGGCCCGCCAGTTCTTTTTTGGCACAAAAGGTACAGGGCTTAAAGTTGCATTAAACGGGTTGTAATTATCCTGCTTGGTTTCCGTTTTATACCGGGTATATACTTCCACCTGCTTATTGGGTTTATAATACAATTGAACCAGGTAATCCCTGCCTGAGGATGGCGCATCTACCTGGTATTTTAAAAAAGGAAAAGAATAAATATCTGCATAAGCATCTATTCGTATTGCCGCAACAGGTCTTAAAGTTACGCCTGCATATAACCCTTTTTCATTATTGGGATAAGTGCTTTCTGTAAACGCATTTGCATTAATGGCCTGGTAACCTTTTGCAATATTCCGGTAAACCAGGGCGAGATCAGCCCTTGCATCCATGCTTACCAGTAAGCCATTTACAGTGGCATGATTGTTTTTATAATCCAATGCTGTTTCCCCAAAAAAATGAAGATTACGCCAGGTATAGCTATAATCTGCACTGTAATTTGCCCAACGGTTGCCTGACAGGGCAAATGCATTGTATGGCTGATCACTCTTATCAATGGGCAGGTCAAATTTATATTGGATAGTATTGGCACTTACATGCCACTTATTAGCCCGGTATGTAAGATTCCCTCCAAAAGCCAATTGTTTTTGCGAGCCTTTATCTGCTACTTCGCTGTTGGTACGATGATATCCTGAAGTAAGAAAGGAAGAAATAAATTCTTCATAAGATGCGGATGTATCAATAACAGTATTGGCATCGAGTTTTTTGTAAGAACCAAAAAGGGTTAGCTCCCATTTATTTTTTTGCAAGGTGATACCAACACCGCGGTGAAAGTTGATTTCTCCGGCTGAATTATACGGACGAAGCACCGTAGCTTGTCTTTTTACATTCAATGCATCCGGGCTTTTTTTGAAAGCAAGACTTTGCCATTGAATTAGGCCCTGTCCCATATTAACGGTAAAATCACCTAATGCCAGTGCTTTTATGACTCCAATATTTCTTGCGAATAAATGGGCCGAATAAAAATCAAATCCCTGTTTTTGATTTCCTTTAAAAAATTGTTCTCCCGCATCTTTCTCTCCCACTACTCCGTACTGCAATAAATTTTTATATACGTATTTATACCGGAAGAAAATTTTATCCCTGCTACCGGGATAAAAACTGTTGGCGTTTGCTGAATCGTTTTGCTTAAACCCTCTTGATTTTTCCAGTACATACGTTTCCCGGAGTAATAGACTATGAGTACCCCCGCTAAAACGTTTCCCCGACTCTGCCGCAAAATTTACAACAGGTTTCACAGTTACATAAGGCAACAATTTCTGTATCGTTTCCACATCCCATGTGGGGATGGCCTGCAATTCAAATATATTAATGAATGCTCCAAAAATATTGCGGTAGCGAAAAAAGTTTTGTATTTGAAGCGGAGTTAAAAAACGCAATTCTTTTAAATCTGTTTCATCCGCCTGGTTTAAGTTGAGTGGATTTTTACTCAGATTGCTTAATGCCTGCAGGTATGTATCATCTTCTGTCTCCGATTCATTCGCTTCGGTTTGATTTTCCAGCTGCTGTTCGGTTGTTGTGGTTTCTGTTTGTGCATGCACAAACAAAGATGCAAAGCAAAATAATATGATAAAAAAATATTTCACTCAGTAATTGCTTCTGCTTTTTGTTTACCAAAATCAAATAACAACAATATACCCGGAGTAAAACCTAACTGTGGATGATAACTGGCCGCCACATCCAACCGGAATTGTTTGACAGTTAGTCCAACACCCACAAAACTATTACTAGTGGCAGTGGCGATACCTGCTCTCAGCAAAAATTGCTTTAGAAAATTATATTGAAACCCTACATTTACATTAACAGGCTGGTATTCCTGCTTTACTACTTCGCTGCTGATGAAAAATTTATCAGATGCCTCATACCCAAATCCAACTTTATATGCTGCCGCCAGTTTTTCTTCGTTTTCATTCTTTCCTAATTTTCCTCCGGTTGGATTAAAAATGTGAAATCCTGCATGAAGTTTATCCGTAAGATGTAACAAGGCCCCCGCTTCAAAATTTATATTGGAAGCACTGCCATATGAAGGAATTTTTACACTGTAATAATTGAACTTTACCCCAATATCTACTTTTGACCCGAGATTACGGGCATAAGCAAGTCCAATTTGAGATTCATTGTAGTTTTTAAATCCAAAATAATCTGCCTGCACACCAAAATTTCCCGACCGGGTGGGTAAAGCCAGTACTGCTGAATACAAATTAAGTTCCTCCACCAAAAATCTTCTTTCAGCATACACACCGGCAGCTGCATTCTTTACATTGGCCAGGGCAGCCTGGTTTTGTGTAAAAGAATATACGTCGGCAAAATTTTTACTGTAAGCCCCCAAACCAGCATAACGGGCGGCGATTGGCTGACGAACAGCCTGCCCCTGAACAGCTATTATACAAATGCTGCATAAAATTGACAAAATAAGTTTCAAGCAGATAGTTTTATCGCTGAAAGATAAGTGTTAAAAATTAATTGCAAAAACAGCTTTTACACATTTAATTTTGCGCCATGCAAATTTTAGATGGAAAAATAACCTCGCAGGCAATCAAAGATTCTATTAAAGAAAAAGTAGCAGTTTTAACGGCAGCAGGAAAAAGGACACCGCATCTGGCAGCCATTTTAGTTGGCAACAGTGGTGCCAGTGAAACCTATGTAGCCAGCAAAGTAAAAACTTGTGCCGAGATAGGTTTTGATTCTACATTAAAAAGATTTAATGATGCGATTTCGGAAATAGAATTGTTAAATACCATACACGATTTAAACACCGATGATTCGATAGATGGTATTTTAGTTCAATTGCCTTTACCAAAACATATTGCAGAAGACAAAGTGATAGAGGCCATTATTCCCGATAAAGATGTGGATGGATTTCATCCTGTTAGTCTGGGAAGAATGGTGGCAGGACTTCCTTCTTTTATTCCGGCCACACCATATGGTATCTTACTAATGCTGGAACATTATAAAATTGAAACCAAAGGTTTACATGCTGTGGTAATTGGCAGAAGTAATATTGTGGGTAAACCCATGAGTATTTTATTAAGCCGCAATACTTATCCCGGCAACTGTACTGTTACTACTTGTCACTCTGCCACTAAAAATTTAAAAGAAATTTGTTTGCAGGCAGATATTATTGTGGCAGCATTAGGCCGGCCCGAATTTGTAAAAGCAGATATGGTAAAAGAGGGAGCCATCGTTATTGATGTTGGTATTACAAGAGTTCCGGATGCAATGAAGAAAAGCGGTTTTGCGATTAAAGGCGACGTTGACTTTGCTGAAGTTTCGCCCAAATGCAGTTATATCACCCCTGTTCCCGGTGGTGTAGGGTTAATGACCATTGCCGGATTGATGATGAATACATACAATGCCTATATGAAACGCAACAAGTAAACTACCTTTACATTAATGTCAGTTGTTACAGAAAATAAAAATCAATCACTACCCGTGATGGAATCTTTTTACACGTTACAGGGAGAAGGATACCACCAGGGAAAAGCTGCTTATTTCATACGCCTGGGAGGATGTGATGTAGGTTGTGTGTGGTGCGATGTAAAAGAAAGCTGGGATGAAAACAAACATCCAAGATTTACAATTGACCAAATCGTTTCTAAAACAATTTCAGAAACCAGCAACCAACAACCAGCAACCAGCCGCAAACCAATCATTGTCATCACCGGTGGCGAGCCACTCATGCATAATTTAGATGCACTTACCCGGGCATTGCATGCGGCAGGATTTAAAACAAATATTGAAACATCCGGTGCCCATCCTTTAAGTGGGGCGTGGAACTGGATATGCTTATCGCCCAAGAAATTTAAAAAACCACTGGAAGAAATTTGTCCCAAAGCAAACGAATTAAAAGTGGTCATCTTCAACAAACATGATTTTAGCTGGGCTGAAGAATATGCTTCTAAAGTAGCGGCTGATTGTAAATTATATCTTCAGCCCGAATGGGATAAAGCTGCCGAAGTAACCCCTTTAATCATCGGGTATATTAAAGCCCACCCCCAATGGGAGTTGAGTTTGCAGCTTCACAAGTATATTAATGTACCATAATTAGCTGCTAACTGCCGGCTTTTAGCATTAAGCGTTCTGCATTCAGCATTAAACTTTTTAACACTCCAAAGGAATAAATTTCCAGTAGCTTCGTTTTATAGCTATCAATCGAACCAATGAAAATACTTTTCTCATTTCTTATTTTTAATTTCTTATTTCTCATTTCCTTTTCCCAGGGATACGATCCAAAGAAAGTTAACGAAAAAGCGTCAGGGCTTTATTCCAAAGCATTGAACGAGCTGACCCAGAATAAAAATTATAAATACGCCATCCAGTTGATGGATGAAGCTATTGCCATTGAACCCGATTTTGCGGATGCCTGGTTATCCAAAGCGGCTGCTTATGCAGACATCAGAAATTATCCAGCTTCTGTTGCTTCGTATGAAGCAGCTTTAAAAATTGATGCTGCCTATTTTTCTGATTCTTACCTGCCCTACTCTATTTCATTAGCGGGCACTGGCGCCTTTCAAAAAGCATTGGATGCAGTAAACGAGTTTTTGAAAATTACCGGGTTGAATGAACGTTCTGTAAAAGCAGCCAATTACCGTAAACGATGTTATGAGTTTGCTGTTAATTATGCTAATACTCACAGTAACAGCAATTATGTTTTTCGACCCATTAATCTTGGAGACAGTATTAATACAAAAGATGAATCAGAATATTTTCCGTCGCTAACGGTGGATGGAAACGAACTCATATTTACCAGATTATTAAAAGGTGTTAATGAAGATTTTTTTGTTTCGTATAAAAAAAATAATCAATGGAGTAAAGCCATTCCCTTACCCGGGAATATCAATACCGAATTAAATGAAGGGGCACAAAATATTTCTCAGGATGGAAAGATGCTTGTTTTTACAGGTTGTAATTTCCCCGGAGGTAATGGAAGTTGCGACCTGTATTATTCCTTACAAACACCCAAAGGATGGAGTGAGCCACTGAATTTTGGTGAACCCATCAATACTGAATTCTGGGAATCGCAACCAAGCATTTCACCTGATAAACGGTTTCTTTATTTCACTGCCCGTGATCCCAATGGATTGGGGGGAAGTGATATCTGGGTAAGTGAACGTTCCCCTAACGGCACTTGGAAAAATCCAATCAACCTCGGGCCCGGCATTAATACAGCCGGCAATGAAAGTGATCCTTTTATTCATGCCGATAATCAAACATTATATTTTACTTCCGATGCATTGCCCGGTTATGGTGGAAGAGATCTTTTTGTAGTAAGAAAAGATTCCGCAGGCAAATGGGGCAAGCCGGAAAATTTGGGTTATCCCATCAATACCATTAATGATGAAAGCACCTTTATCGTTTCAGCTGATAGTAAGACGGCTTATTACAGCAGCGGCAATGCAGAAATAAGGGGCGGACTGGATATTTATTCGTTTGAGTTAAGAGAAGACATTCGTCCCGGCAAAACGTTATGGGTAAAAGGAAATGTGTACGATAAAAAAACCATACAGCCATTACCATCTGCAGTTGAATTACTGGATTTAAAGTCGGGTCAAACTATTTCCAAACTGCAAACGGATGAAAGCGGAAATTATTTAATCACTCTTCCTGTTGGGAAAAATTATGCATTTAACGTGAACAGGAAAGGTTATTTGTTTTATTCCGATAATTTTTCATTGAGCAAAAACCCTGTTGATTCGGTTTACACCAAAGACATTCCGCTGCAACCCATTGAACTGAACGCCAGCATTGTTTTAAAAAATATTTTCTTCGACACAAAAAAGTTTGACCTTAAGCCGGAATCCATGATAGAACTGGATAAAGTAGTGCAGCTGATGAAAGATAACCCCAACATTAAAATTCTTATTGGCGGACATACTGATAATGTGGGCAAGGCACAGGATAATCTTACCCTCTCCAATGCAAGAGCAAAATCTGCCATCAATTATTTGCTCTACAAAGGCGTTCGCATTGAACGGTTACAATGGAAAGGTTTTGGCTCTTCTAAACCGGTGGCCGATAATAAAACTGAAACGGGCAAAGCACAAAACCGGAGAACGGAATTGACAGTTGTTGGTTTGTAGTTTGTGGTTTGTTGTTTGCAGTTATTTGATTAAATTTATAATATGAAACTTACAATTGTTATAACAAAAGGAGAATCATTTTATATAGGTACTATAAAAGAAATACCAGCAGTGATTTCTCAGGGCGAAACCATTGAAGAAGCTAAAGAGAATGTGAAAGATGCATTAGCTCTTTATTTGGAAGATATGCAGCAGGATGAAAATTATGAAAACAAAGTACTGGAAGAAGATTTAACCATTGGGTAATGTCAGTTAAACGTAATGAATTTATACAACACTTAGCCAATCATAACTGCTACCTTCACCGGCACGGTTCTAAACATGACATTTATCAAAACCAGCTTTCAAAAAAGAAGACTACCCTTCCCCGTCATCCCAAATTAGACAAGTATCTTTGCGATTTAATCTGCAAACAACTTGAAATCCCTAAAATGTAATACAGGTTTTTTGTTTCTTTAAAATTCACGAACTTTAAAGCTGTTCAAGTATAATTGAGCATTGAATTTTTGTCAAACACAAACAACAAAACATAAACAAACCTTGAGCCTTCTCCATCATATCGCATTAACCCTTGTTCCCAACATCGGCGATGTACATGCCAAAGTATTATTACAGGCTTATAATAACGATGCACAAAAAATATTTGCGGCAAGAAAAGGTGAACTGGACAAAATCCCGGGCATTGGCTCAATAAGAGCAAAGAGTATTAAAGACTTCAACAATTTTTCAAGAGCTGAAGAAGAACTGGCTTTTATTGAAAAGTATAAAATTGAACCACTCATATATGGTGCAGAGAAATATCCCAAACGATTACTCAATTGTTATGATGCACCAACCTTATTATACTATCGTGGCAATGCAGATTTGAATACGGCAAAGATTGTAAGCATTGTTGGTACACGCAACAATACGGATTACGGCAAACTGGTAACGGAAAAACTGATTGATGAATTTGCTGATCATGATATCCTTATCATCAGCGGACTGGCTTATGGTGTAGATTCCATTGCCCATAAACTGGCCATGAAGAATAATTTAAAAACAGTAGGTGTATTAGCTCATAGTCTTGATCGTATCTATCCTTCCACACATACTTCCATGGCGAAAGAAATGGTGGAGCAGGGCGGACTGCTTACAGAATTTATCAGTGATACCAAACCAGATAAACAAAACTTTCCCAAAAGAAACCGCATCGTAGCCGGCATGAGTGATTGCGTGATTGTCATTGAAACAAGTATCAAAGGCGGCAGTATGATCACGGCTGAACTCGCCAACAGCTATAATAAAGATGTATTCGCTATTCCCGGAAAAATAAATGACAGTAAGAGTGAAGGATGTAACTTTTTGATCAAGACCAATAAAGCCATGCTCATCACTTGTGCAGAAGATGTGATAGAACAAATGCAATGGACAAGTAATAAAAAACCAAAACCAAAAATCCAAAGGGAATTGTTTATTGACCTGACTCCCGATGAACAGATCCTTATTAAAATTTTAAAAGAACAATCTCCTGTTCATATTGATGAACTGTATTTAAAAAGTACGTTAAGCAGCAGCAAAGTGGCGGCAGCTATTTTGAGTTTGGAATTGCAGGGGATTATTAATCAGTTGCCGGGCAAACTTTATAAACTCATATAACATCAGGAATGAGAAGAATATTTTACATCTACTATAAATTCTTATCTGAGTCAGAGGAGTTGGGGCCTTTCGCATCTGCAACTATATTAATGTCTTTACTGGAATTTTTCAATATACTTTTTGTTTTGATGGTTTTAGATTTGTACTTTAAAGTAAATCTCATAAAAAAAATATTTGGATTTACCTCTATATATTTTTCTATCATCTTCCTGGCAATCTATTTTTTAAATCTTTATTTTCTTTCACTATTGTCCGACTAAAATATAAATAAAAGGGCAGTTCTTTCGAACCACCCATAATGGTTATGTTTGAGTTACTACACAAAAACAAACCGTATGGATAAAGGTAGAAGTTTTGCCGGACAGCCGCTCTTATCACAAA